>NZ_JAVREZ010000009.1:0-430585 GCF_031845645.1 Streptomyces doebereineriae | reverse complement strand
CCCCGCCACCCGCCACCGCGGCCGCCGCCGAACCGCCCTGGTCGCCGCCGGAAGCACGGTCGCCGCAGGTGCCGCCGTGGTCGCGATCATCCTCGCCACCACCTCCGGCTCGCCCGGCGACGACAAGGCGGGCGGCTCCCCGTCCGCCTCGGGCTCCGCTTCCGTCTCCGCCCCGGAATCCGGCGCCTCCACCCCCGCCGGCACCCCGTCCTCCACCGTCGAGGGCACCTCCCGCCCCCGTTCGCTCCCGCCCGGCGCACACGAGGAGGCCGGTGGGTTCGCGTGGGCGACCCCGACCGGCTGGCGGCGGGACGTGAAGACCGGGGCGGAGGTCCACTACACCTCGCCCGACGGAAAGCAGGAGCTCGCGGCCAAGTCGTCCCTCGCCCGGGGCGACTTGATGGAGACCTGGCGGACCTCCGAGCAGAACGCCCACCAGGGCCAGGACTACGCCAAGATCCGCCTGGAGGAGACGACGTTCCGCGATCACCCCGCGGTCGTGTGGGAGTACACCTTCACCCTCGACGGCATCCCCTGGCACGCCCAGCTGCTCGGCTTCAACGCGGGCGACAAGTCGTACCAGATCAACACCTGGTACCAGCCGGACACGGAGACGCAGGCCCTCAAGACGTACGAGAAGGTGAAAGACAGCTTCACCGTGCTGTGAGTGCACAACGCACAACGCACAACGCACACGCGAAGGGCCCCGCGGCACACGCCACGGGGCCCCAATCACACGCCTGTTCAGCCGACGGAGACCTTGTCCGTCACCTCACCGGCCGAGGCGGCGGTCGCCCGCCCGCGCCCGACCTTCTCCTTCACCACGGCGATGACCAGCACCACCGCCGCGACGAGCAGCGACAGCAGCACGGTCTCCCGCCCGTCGTGCTCCGTGTCGGTCAGCATGTACCCGAGGACGAACACGATCAACGCGGCCGTCGCCCAGGTCAGATACGGGTACAGCCACATCTTCACGACCAGCTTCTCCGGCGCCTCGGCCTGGATGATCTTCCGCATCCGCAGCTGCGAGAAGCAGATGACCAGCCACACGAACAGGGCCACCGCACCGGAGGAGTTGACGAGGAAGAGGAAGATCTTGTCGGGGGAGAGGTAGTTGAAGAAGACGGCGACGAAGCCGAACACCACCGACGCGAGAATCGCGGCCATCGGCACACCCCGGCCGTTGACCCGAGCGAACGCCTTGGGCGCGTCGCCCCGCTCGCCGAGCGAGAAGGCCATCCGGGAGGCCGTGTAGAGACCGGAGTTGAGACAGGACAGCACCGACGTCAGCACGATGAAGTTCATGATCTGACCGGCGTGCGCGATCCCGAGGGAGTCGAGCGCGGCGACGTAGGAGCCGTTGTCCTGGATGGACTTGGAGTCCCACGGGATCAGCGTGACGACGACGAAGATGGAACCCAGGTAGAAGACCGCGATACGCCAGATGATGCTGTTGGTCGACTTGGTCACGGCCCGCTGCGGGTCCTCCGACTCACCGGCGGCGAGCGTCGCGATCTCGCTGCCCATGAAGGAGAAGACCACGAGCAGTACACCGGTGAGGATGGCGCCGGGCCCGTTCGGCAGGAAGCCGCTGTGGTCGGTCAGGTTGGAGAGCCCCGCCTGGTCGGCGTCGACACCGGGCAGGACACCGAACACCGCGAGCAGGCCGATGACGATGAACGCCCCGATCGCCACGACCTTGATTCCGGCGAACCAGAACTCGAACTCGCCGTAGGACCCGACGGAGACGAGATTGGTGGCGGTCAGCACCACCATCACGATCAGCGCCCACCCCCACTGCGGTACGGCGGGTATCCACCCTTCGAGGATCTTGGCGCCGGCGGTCGCCTCGACGGCGAGCACGACGACCCAGAAGAACCAGTAAAGCCAGCCGATGGAGAAACCGGCCCAGCGCCCGAGCGCCCGGTCGGCGTGTGCCGAGAAGGAGCCGGAGTTCGGATTCGCGGCGGACATCTCACCGAGCATCCGCATCACGAGGACGACCAGCGTGCCGACGAGCGCGTACGACAGCAGGATGCCGGGTCCGGCGGTGGCGATACCGGAGCTGGAGCCCACGAAAAGGCCCGCTCCGATGACACCGCCGATGGCGATCATCGAGAGGTGACGGTTCTTGAGTCCGGCCTGGAGACCAGTCATACGGGGAATTCCTTCGTGCCGGGTGTGGGGATCCCGTACGAGCGGTGTACGGGCCGGTCCAGTGAATCGGAGGCGAAGAAGTTCGTGAACCTTTGAATCCAGATCGTTACTTGAGGTTTGCTTGAGGTTCCATTGTTGGGTTCACGGTTTTCCTGGCTGACACCCGGGGCTGCTGCCCCGAAACAGCCGTGTCACACTCATCCCATGCGCGTGTATCTCGGCTCCGACCATGCGGGCTTCGAACTCAAGAACCACCTCGTCGACTGGCTCAAGGCGGCCGGTCACGATGCGGTCGACTGCGGCCCCCACATCTACGACGCCCAGGACGACTACCCGCCCTTCTGCCTCCGTGCCGCCGAGCGCACGGCTGCCGACCCCGATGCCCTCGGCATCGTGATCGGCGGCTCCGGCAACGGCGAGCAGATCGCGGCGAACAAGGTCAAGGGCGTCCGGGCGGCCCTCGCCTGGAGCGAGGAGACCGCGTCGCTGGGCCGCCAGCACAACAACGCCAACGTCGTCGCGGTGGGCGCTCGCATGCACACCGCGGAGGAGGCGACGAAGTTCGTCGAGACCTTCCTCGCGACACCGTTCTCGGGCGACGAGCGTCACCAGCGCCGCATCGACATGCTGGCCGACTACGAGACGACGGGTGACCTGCCCCCGATCCCGGCACATCACCCCCAGCAGTAGCAATTCAGCCCCTCCGGCGTTTGAGGAGCGGGGGTCCGGGGGCCGAGCCCCTGGGGCGGGGTCGAAGGGGGCGGCGCCCCCTGGGGATGGGACGGGTAGGGGCGGCGGGGGCGAGAAAGACCCCGGCGCTCACCCCCGACACACAACAGAGGAGCCACCGTGCCTGAGGGGCACACCATCCACCGCCTGGCACAGGACTACGCCGAAGCCTTCACCGGCACGAAACCCCGCGTCACCAGCCCCCAGGGCAAGTTCTCGGACGCCGCCGCCCTCCTCACCGGCTCCGAACTCACCCACACCGAAGCCCACGGCAAACACCTCTTCCTCGGCTTCCGCGACACCGACTGGATCCACATCCACCTCGGCCTCTTCGGCAAGGTCGCCTTCGGCGCGACCCCCGCACCCCCGCCCACCGACACGGTCCGCCTCCGCCTCGCGAACACCACGGCGTACGTCGATCTCCGCGGCCCCACGACCTGCGCCCTGATCACCCCCACCGAGAAACAGTCGATACACGACCGCCTCGGCCCCGACCCGCTCCGCGCGGACGCCGACCCGCAGGTCGCGTACCAGCGGATCTCCCGCAGCCGTACGACGATCGCCGCCCTCCTGATGGACCAGAAGGTCATTGCGGGCGTGGGCAACGTCTACCGGGCGGAGGTCCTCTTCCGGCACCGCGTCGACCCCTACCGCGCGGGCAAGGACGTCACCTCCGCCGAGTGGGACGCGATCTGGACCGACCTCGTCGAGCTCATGCGCGAGGGCGTGCGGAACAACCGCATCGACACCGTCCGCCCGGAGCACACCCCGGAGGCGATGGGCCGCCCGCCCCGCGTCGACGACCACGGCGGCGAGGTCTACGTGTACCGCAGGGCCAATCTGCCCTGCCACATCTGTGGCGGCGAGATCCGCACCGCCGATCTCGCCGCCCGCAACCTCTTCTGGTGCCCGGCCTGCCAGAAACCTTGAGCGGGGCCTAGAACCCGTGCGGCAGCCAGGGCGCCACCGCCGACCCGAACCCCACCGCCGCCTCGGCCAACGCCCCCTGCCGCACCTCCCGCACCAGCCCGGCCCCCGCCAGCGAGGCGAGGCTCACGCCGCCGAGATAGGCGGCCGCCAACTCCCTTACGGACAGGACGAGATCGGCCGGGTCCGTCGTACGGTCGCACGACGCGCCCTTCGCGTCCCCGCTGAGCCGCCAACGCCCGGAGTTCCAGGGGCAGAAGGAGTCCTCGACCTCCAACACCACGTCCACCGGCGTCTGATACGTCCGTGCCTCCAGTGCGGCCCCGACGTCCACAAGCCGCACATGCAGCGAGTCCCGCACCAGCAGCGAACAGCGCCGGACGTCGGAGACGAGGTACTGCCAGGTCTCGTCGACCGGCCGCCGCCGCACGTCGATCCGCGAGGTGAGGTCGAGGTCGAACAGGAACCGCCACAGCGCGCCGTGCGTGGCCGGATCCAGCGCCTCCAGGTCGGAGACCACCACCGTGCCCCTGGGCCCGGCCGGCTCCCAGTCCGCCTTGACCCGGTACCGCACGAACCCCACGACCTCCCCGTCCCGCTCCGCGACCACGCACTGCAGGGGTGAGGCGCCGTCCCGGTCGCTCTCCGGGTCGAGCAGCCACAGCCGCTCCCAGCCGGGGACCCGGGCGATCATCCCGGGCCGCCGCGGCACGAGCCGGGCGTACACCGCCTCGCACGCGTCGAGCACGTCGGCGGGTGCCGCGTACCGCAGCCGTACGTCGTCGGTGCCGGGCGGCACGGACAGCCGCACCCGGGTCGTGTCGATGTCGGCGTTGACGTGATAGGTGGCGGCGCCGTACCCGAACCGGCCGTAGATCACCGGCTCGGAGGCCGTGAGCACCGCCAGCGGCTCGCCCCAGGACCGTACGTCGTCCAGCTGGCGCCGCATCATCGAGGTCAGCACCCCGCGCCGCCGGTGCGTGCCGGCCACGCCGACCATGGTGACGCCGGCGGCGGGCACTGAGGCGCCGCCCGGCACGGTCATCCGGAAGGCGAACGCCCCCGCCGTGCCCACACACCGCTCGCCGTCCCAGGCGCCGATGAACCGGTCGTCCACGCTGAGCTCACGCCACAGCTCCCGCTCCTCGGCCGACTCCGGGACCCCGCCGAAGGCGCGGATCAGGTTGCCGTACCACTCGTCCCATTCGTCCTGCCGAAGCACCCGCAAGTCAGTCCCCATGAACCATGCCTACCAGGGCATTGCGGGACGAGCGAGGGAATTTCCCCGGCACCCGTCGCCGGCCGGGGCGTGCACGGCCCCCCGGAGACTGTGAAGTTGAACCTCGCACGGGGGACAAGTCGTACCTCCTGTGCCAAGCAGGGGGTTCGACGGATAAGGTCCCGAACTAATGGCAGCAGGACGAGAGCGGCGCGCTGAAGCCGAGACGTTCACGGCCCGGTTGAGGATGCAATGGCACCGGGTCCGCGTCGGCCTGCGCAGAAGTGCCGTGGACTACTTCCGCGGCGACGGCTCGGACTGGGTCGCGCTGGCCGGTCTGCTCCTGACCGTCCCGGTGATCGCGGCCATTACTTTGATGAACTCGGTGTGGTGCTCTCCGGCCGCGCTGGTCCTGCCGATCGTCGCCGGCGGACTGCTGCTGCGCCCGGCGAGCCTGCTCGGCCTGTACGCGGCGGCGGCGACGGCCCTGATCGTGGAGTCGGTACAGCTGGGGCCGTACACCGAGGGACCGTCCCGGGTCACCCCGGGCGTGGTCCTGGTGGTGGCCGCCTGTGGCTTCTTCGGCCTGCTGATCGCCCAGTTCCGCAGCCGGGTCGGTGTGCCCTGGCGGCGCGGCGGCACCATGCTGTTCGACCTGCGGGAACGCATCCGGGTGCAGAGCAAGCTGCCGCAGCTGCCGCAGGGCTGGCACCGGGAGATGGCGCTGCGTCCCGCGGGCGGGCAGTCGTTCTCCGGAGACTTCGTCGTCGCGGCCCGTACCAACGGCGGCCGGACGATGGAGGTCGTTCTGACGGACGTCTCCGGGAAGGGCATGGACGCGGGATCGCGTGCGCTGCTGCTGTCGGGGGCGTTCGGCGGCCTGCTCGGTTCGCTGCCCCCGCATGCCTTCCTGCCCGCCGCGAACGGCTATCTGCTCCGCCAGGACTGGGACGAGGGTTTCGCGACCTCGATCCACCTGGTCCTGGACCTCGACTCCGGCGACTACGAGCTCTACTCGGCCGGCCATCCGCCGGGGCTGCAGCTCAGCGCGGGCAGCGGCCGGTGGGAGGAGAAGGCCGCGGAGGGCCCGCTCCTCGGGGTCTACGACGGCGCCCAGTTCGACCCGGTGAAGGGCTCGCTCCGGCCCGGTGACGTGTTGATGCTCTTCACCGACGGTCTGGTCGAGACGTCCGACCGGGACATAGTGGAGGGCATCGACCGCCTGACGGGCGAGGCCGACCGTTATGTGGCGGGCGGCTTCCACGGTGCCGCGTGGCACCTGATCGAGGCGGTCGCGAAGGACGTCAACGACGACCGCGCGCTCCTGCTGATCTGCCGGGAAGGCCCTACGGCCCAGTCCGTGCCGCGCTGACCAGGAACCCCGGGGTGGGGACACGGCTGGAGCCGTGGACGACACTGGAGGCATGACCGACGAGTTGACCCTGGCCGAAGTCGAGGCCCTCGCCCGCGCCGCGCACGAGGGCCAGACCGACAAGGCAGGACGGCCCTACGCCGAACACCTGCGGGCCGTCGCCGAGGGCGTACGCGCGCGGGGCGGCGACGACGAGCAGATCGCGGCGGCCTGGCTGCACGACTCCGTCGAGGACGACGCGCTCTCCGCGCACTGGCTCGACCAGGCCGCGCTGAGCCGCCGTACGAAGGACATCGTGCTCGCCGTCACCAAGCGGGCCGGGGAGCCGCCGGAGGAGTACGCCCGGCGCATCTTGGCGACCCCGGGCGCGCTGCTGGTGAAGGAGGCCGACCTGGCGCACAACGCGGACCCGGCGCGCCTGGCGGTCCTGGACGAGGCGACGCGGAAACGACTGACCGAGAAGTACGCGGGGATGCGCGCGCTTCTCGGTCTGAGCCCGGGGTCTGTCTAGGCGTCGACCTTCTCGCGAGGAGCAGCCGTCGTCCGTTCGCGCACCCGGGCCACGTCGGTGGCGTCCTTCTTGAACGCCCAGTTCATGTCCGGCTCCATCGAGAACCGGAAGACCCGGCGCACCGGCGAGGTGCACAGCAGGGTGACGGCGATCGCGGCCAGGGCGCTCACGAAGAGCTCGCCGAGCGGCCGGTGCAGCCAGGCGTGGTCGAACCAGCCCGCGAAATCCACACCCTTGATCAGGAAGCCGTGCAGCAGATAGCCGTACAGCGTGCCCGCGCCGAGCGCCGTGAACCACATCCGCCGGCCCGGCACCCAGGCGAAGAAACAGGCCGTCAGCAGCAGCGAACTGCCGAACATGGCCAGCACCATGACCGGTCCCGTCCACCAGGGCGCGCCCATCTCCTGGACGGCGTTGCGGTGGTAGAACCACTCGGTGTTCATCCGCGGCACCGCCCACCAGCCGACGGCGAGGGCGGCCACGAACACCGGCACCGCCGCGATCCGCATCGAGCGGCGCCGCACCATACGGAAGTGCTCGGGCTTCATGACCAGGCCCAGCACGAAGTACGGCAGGAACTGCAGGACCCGCTGGAGGTCCAGGTCGTCGCCGATGTCCGGGGTCACGGACGCCAGCATCGCGATGCCGAGCGCGAGCGGCAGCGGCCACCGCACCAGCTTCCAGATCGGCGTGGTCAGCCGCCAGATGAACAGCGCCACCAGGAACCAGGTCAGGAACCACGGGTCCAGAAGGCTGATGTCCATGCCGGGATCGTGGTCGGCGTAGCGCTTGAAGAGGGAGTACGCCGTCTCGAAGAGGACGTACGGCACGGCGACGCCGGTGATCAGCCGCCGCAGCCGGTCCGGGCGCATGTCGAAACTGCGGGAGAAGAAGCCGGAGATGACGATGAACGCCGGCATGTGGAACGAGTACACGACCGTGTACACGCCCTCCAGGATCCGGCTGTCGCCCTTGAGCGGCTCCCAGGAGTGAGCGACGGCCACCAGGACGATCGCCAGGTACTTGGCGTTGTCGAAGAAGGCGTCGCGCTGCTTGCTGGGCGGCGGGTCCTGCGGCGAGCGCGGACGGGGGACTGCGTCGGCGGCGGCTGGAAACATCTGAGGCACCCTAGCCTCGGCTGTGTGTTCCCGTAAAACCGGTCGTCTCGTGGCCGGTTGTTCACTTCTGAGCCGACTTCAACAGGTCTGCATTGTCAGGATTCATCCATCTGAAATGCCGCATAGCGACAGCCTTCGCAGGTCTGTGTCGACCATTCGAATTTGCTGCGAACGGGATGTGCGGAAGCGGTGGGTGAATGTGGGTCAACACCGAAAGGAACCGGCCAGGGGGTGCGGAGCGTGTATCGGCATGGCCAAACGTTGCCTCACCGGCCGCATATGCGGGCCTCGTTGGTGGCACGATGGTTCTGGCGGGGGTCGCGGGGTCGCGTCCCCGGGCCGGGAGAGCGGGACCGACCGAGGGTGTGATGAGTTGTGGCCATTTCGCTGTCAGTGGTGCTGCTGTTGGGGATCATCCTGGTGGTGTTGATGCGGGGAGGATCCATCAAGGCCGGCCCCGCCATAGTCGCGGTGCTCTTCGGCTTCTTCCTCGCCTCGACCGGGATGGCCGACGACATCCAACGCTTCCTGGACTCGATAGCGGACACCATCAACTCGATCCAGTTCTAGCCCGGACCACCGGACGAACACGACGAAAGCGGGAGGAGTTCACGGTCTCGCCCCAGTCGCGGTGCCGAAGGATTGCGGTGATCCTGTCAGTGGAGCGTGGCCGGCGTCCGTTGCGCGTCGGCGACCGTGCTGTACAGGAAGGTGGCGGCCATGGCAGCGACGCCGAGCGAGACACGGCGAGGGTACGGGAGGCCGGGCGGCAGCGAAGGACTCAGCGGCCCGTCCCTGTTCGCCGGGGCCGCGCTGATGCTCAGCGGGCCGCTCAGCATTCTCATGGGTGCGTCCGGCATCGCGGACGACACCTTGTTCGCCGCCTCCCGGTACTCCTATCGGTTCGACCTGACCGCTTGGGGCTGGATTCACCTTGTGGTCGGACTGGTACTCGTCATCGCCGGCCTCGGGGTCGTGACGAACAAGAGCTGGGGGCGCGGGGCCGGCGCGGCGGCGGCAGGCATCAGCCTGATCACCCAGTTCATGTTCGTTCCGTACTACCCGGTGTGGGCCATCCCCGTGATGACCCTCGACCTCTTGATCATCTTTGCGCTGACGAGGTTCCATGTCGCAACCGACGGTCGGTGAACCAAAAACGATCAGGGTCAGGCGGAGGATTGATCCTCTGACCTGGCCCTGAGTCGTATGGAGCGGGCGACGGGAATCGAACCCGCGTAGCTAGTTTGGAAGACTAGGGCTCTACCATTGAGCTACGCCCGCACAGCACGCGCCGCGGTCCGGTGACCGACGGCACGAAGGCATCGTACCGGGTCGTCACCCCTCGTCGCACACCCCTTCCGCCCTGCCCGTCGAACGCACGGCCTACGGAAACGGCGCACCGGGGCGCGCAGGGGCGCTGTCGCAGGGGTCACGCGCCGCTGGCGACGGGAACGCCGCGCCCGGACACCAGTGCCGGGAAATCGTGTCCGTCGAACGCCCTGAGTGTCCTCGCCCCGGGCCACGCGCGGGCGGTCCCGATCCCGCCGACGCCCACCCGCGCGGAAGGGCCGCCACCGCAGTGGGCTGCGGAACACCGCGGTCCGCGCCATCCACATCGGCCGACGCCGCCCCGGCCCGCTGGTGGGTGCGCTCGCCGCGTGTGTCCCTTGCGGTGGGCGCCTCGCGCGTCGTGCGCAGCCTGTCGCCGGAGCATGAGCGGGCCGACCCGCGACGCGCCGCTCGCGAGGCGTGACAACCACTCCCACTCGGCTACCGAGGTCGGGGTGGGCTGCGGGAGGCCCGGCCTCGGGCGCCCGGGGCTCGCGGTACGTGTCCGTTTGCTTCGACGCGCGGTGCGTGTCGGGTGTGCTCCGTGTCGAAGTGCGGGCGGGCACTTCGTGACGGCGCGGCGTGGCTGCTCCAGGCACCCCGGGGGAGGCGCGCGGGGCATGGTTCTGGCTGGCGCTCGCGAAATGCGGCAACCCCGCTGCCTGCGGGCATGTACCCTACGTGTCGCACCAGACGGGGTGTGGCGCAGCTTGGTAGCGCGTCCGCTTTGGGAGCGGAAGGCCGTGGGTTCAAATCCCGCCACCCCGACCACCTGCGCGATCACCTCGCGCGGCCGTACACAGTGATCGCCTTTGGGGCGTGTCGCCGCTGCCGTTACTATGCAAGCTGCACGCCCGTGTGCCTCATCCTCTGGATCTCCACTGGAAGTCCTCCGGGCGGCGAATCCGCCGGAGCCGCTCTGGCTCCGGCAGAAACCAAGAAGTCAGCCCCCAAGGAGACCGAACCGTGAAGAGCGCCGTGGAGACCCTGAACCCGACTCGGGTTCGGCTCAGCATCGAGGTGCCCTTCGAGGAGCTCAAGGACAGCCTCGACGCGGCGTACAAGAAGATCAACCAGCAGGTCACGGTGAAGGGCTTCCGGAAGGGCAAGATCCCGGCGCGCGTCATCGACCAGCGGTTCGGCCGCGGTGCGGTGCTGGAGGAGGCCGTCAACGACGCGCTTCCGAAGTTCTACACCGAGGCGGTCAACGAGGCCGAGATCGACGTCCTCGGCCAGCCCGAGGTCGACATCACCGAGCTGAAGGACGGCGAGACGCTGAACTTCACCGCCGAGGTCGACGTCCGCCCGGCCATCGAGATCCCGGACTACTCCGGCATCGAGGTCGAGGTCGACGCGGTCGAGGTCAGCGACGAGGACGTCGACAAGGCCGTCACCGAGCTGCGTGAGCGCTTCGCCTCGACCTCCCCGGTCGAGCGCGCCGCCGAGGACGGCGACGTCATCACCATCGACCTGGAGGCCAAGGTCGAGGGTGAGGTGCTGGAGGACGGCGTCGCGAGCGGCGTCTCCTACACCATCGGCTCCGGCGAGCTGCTGGACGGCATCGACGACGCCGTGAAGGGCCTGGAGGCCGGTGGCGAGGCCACCTTCACCTCCGAGCTCAAGGGCGGCTCCGCGGCCGGCAAGGAGGCCGAGGTCACCGTCAAGGTCACCCAGGTCGCCGCCCGCGAACTGCCCGAGCTGGACGACGAGTTCGCGCAGCTCGCCTCCGAGTTCGACACCCTCGACGAGCTCAGGGCGGACAGCCGCAAGCGCCTCGAGAACATGAAGCAGTACGACCAGGCCACCCAGGCCCAGGAGCGCGTCCTGGAGAAGCTCCTGGAGCTCGTCGAGGTGCCCGTCCCCGAGAAGCTGCTCGAGGACGAGATCAACACCCGCAAGCACAACCTGGAGCACCACCAGCTCGGCCAGATGGGCCTCGACCTCGAGAAGTACCTCGAGATCCAGGGCAAGACGGCCGAGGAGTTCGACACCGAGACCAAGGAAGCCGCGGTCAAGGGCATCAAGACCCAGTTCGTGCTGGACGAGCTCGTCAAGCGCGAGAAGCTGAACGTCAACCAGGAGGAGCTCACCGAGCACCTCATGCGCCGCGCCGCCTCCTCCGGCATGTCCCCCGACCAGTTCGCCCAGGCGGTCGTCGAGGGCGGTCAGGTCCCGCTCCTCGTCGGCGAGGTCGCCCGCGGCAAGGCCCTGGCCGTCGTGGTCGAGGCCGCCACGGTCAAGGACACCAACGGCGAGGTCGTCGACCTGGAGGACGACGAGGACGAGACGGCCGCGGCCCCTGCCGAAGACGCCTCGGCCGCCTCCGAGGACGCCCCGGCCGAGGCCGAGGAGAAGACCGAGGGCTGAGCCCACGGCACCTTGCAGGTCGTAGGACGGGCCCCCGGGGACTTGCGTTCCCCGGGGGCCCGTCCCGTCGTACGGGACGGCGGCCGGCCCCAGGGGCGCTACGCCCCCGGCGAACACCCCGCTTACCGGGATTCTCCGAAGGGACCAGCGCGTTAGGGTCCATAACTACGAGGGCAGGGAAGTCCCCGACTGCCCCAGCCCCGCACGGAACACGCAGGGAAACGTGAGACGGCCCGGCGCCGTCGTAAGACGAGCAGGTGGATACGTGACGAATCTGATGCCCTCCGCCGCCGGCGAGCCTTCCATCGGTGGTGGCCTCGGCGACCAGGTCTACAACCGGCTGCTCAACGAGCGGATCATCTTCCTCGGCCAGCCGGTCGACGACGACATCGCGAACAAGATCACCGCACAGTTGCTGCTCCTTGCCGCTGCGGACCCCGACAAGGACATCAACCTCTACATCAACAGCCCCGGCGGCTCGATCACGGCCGGCATGGCGATCTACGACACCATGCAGTTCATCAAGAACGATGTGATGACGATCGCGATGGGCCTCGCCGCCTCGATGGGCCAGTTCCTGCTCAGCGCGGGCACCCCGGGCAAGCGTTTCGCCCTTCCGAACGCCGAGATCCTGATCCACCAGCCCTCCGCCGGCCTGGCCGGCTCGGCCTCGGACATCAAGATCCACGCCGAGCGGCTGCTGCACACCAAGAAGCGCATGGCCGAGCTCACGGCCCAGCACACGGGTCAGACCGTCGAGCAGGTCACCCGTGACTCGGACCGCGACCGCTGGTTCGACCCCGAGGAGGCCAAGGCGTACGGCCTCATCGACGATGTCATCGCCACGGCTGCCGGTATCCCGGGCGGCGGCGGCACCGGGGCCTGAGCCCCGTAGAGCCCCTCAGCCGACCGCCTAAGCCCCTAGGAGACAGACAGTGAACGACTTCCCCGGCAGCGGCCTCTACGCCCGCACCGAGGCCGAGTACACCGGCCCGCGCGCCGAGTCCCGCTATGTGATCCCCCGGTTCGTCGAGCGCACCTCGCAGGGCATCCGCGAGTACGACCCGTACGCGAAGCTCTTCGAGGAGCGCGTGATCTTCCTCGGCGTGCAGATCGACGACGCCTCCGCCAACGACGTCATGGCGCAGCTGCTGTGCCTGGAGTCGATGGACCCCGACCGGGACATCTCCGTCTACATCAACAGCCCCGGTGGCTCCTTCACCGCGCTGACCGCGATCTACGACACCATGCAGTTCGTGAAGCCGGACATCCAGACGGTCTGCATGGGTCAGGCGGCCTCCGCCGCCGCGATCCTGCTCGCCGCCGGTACGCCCGGCAAGCGCATGGCGCTGCCCAACGCGCGCGTGCTGATCCACCAGCCCTACAGCGAGACCGGCCGCGGTCAGGTCTCCGACCTGGAGATCGCCGCCAACGAGATCCTCCGGATGCGCGCGCAGCTGGAAGACCTGCTGGCCAAGCACTCCACCACGCCGATCGAGAAGATCCGTGAGGACATCGAGCGCGACAAGATCCTCACGGCCGACGACGCCCTGGCGTACGGCCTGATCGACCAGATCATCTCCACCCGGAAGATGAACAACGCCGCCGTCCGCTGACGCGGACCCCGTAGGATATGCCGCCCCTTGGCACAGTGCACGTCAAAGTGAACCCTGCCAAGGGGGGCCCGAACGGGGGGCCCGGCAAGGTACCGTCGGACATAAGGCAGCACCAGGAGCCGCTGGACCTAGGCGTCTCCCAGGCGAAGGGGAAGCACACCGTGGCACGCATCGGTGACGGCGGCGATCTGCTCAAGTGCTCGTTCTGCGGCAAGAGCCAGAAGCAGGTCAAGAAGCTCATCGCAGGGCCTGGTGTGTACATCTGCGACGAGTGCATCGATCTCTGCAACGAGATCATCGAGGAGGAACTCGCGGAGACGAGCGAGGTGCGCTGGGAGGAACTCCCCAAGCCCCGCGAGATCTACGAGTTCCTGGAGGGCTATGTGGTGGGCCAGGAGTCGGCCAAGAAGGCCCTCTCCGTGGCGGTGTACAACCACTACAAGCGCGTCCAGGCCGGCGAGAACGGCGGCGGCAGCAGCCGTGACGACGCGATCGAGTTGGCGAAGTCCAACATCCTCCTGCTGGGCCCCACGGGCTCCGGCAAGACGCTCCTCGCGCAGACGCTGGCCCGCATGCTGAACGTCCCGTTCGCGATCGCCGACGCGACGGCGCTCACCGAGGCGGGATACGTCGGCGAGGACGTCGAGAACATCCTGCTGAAGCTGATCCAGGCGGCCGACTACGACGTCAAGAAGGCCGAGACCGGGATCATCTACATCGACGAGATCGACAAGGTCGCGCGGAAGAGTGAAAACCCGTCGATCACGCGGGACGTGAGCGGCGAGGGCGTGCAGCAGGCGCTCCTGAAGATCCTCGAGGGCACCACGGCCTCGGTTCCGCCGCAGGGCGGACGCAAGCACCCGCACCAGGAGTTCATCCAGATCGACACGACGAACGTCCTGTTCATCGTGGGCGGTGCCTTCGCGGGCCTGGAGAAGCTCATCGAGTCCCGGGCGGGCGCGAAGGGCATCGGCTTCGGCGCGACGATCCGCTCCAAGCGTGAGCTGGAGGCCAAGGACCAGTTCGAGGACGTCATGCCCGAGGACCTGGTCAAGTTCGGCATGATCCCCGAGTTCATCGGCCGTCTCCCGGTCATCACGAGCGTGCACAACCTGGACCGGGAAGCCCTCCTCCAGATCCTGGTCGAGCCCCGCAATGCGCTCGTCAAGCAGTACCAGCGCCTCTTCGAACTCGACGGCGTGGAGCTGGACTTCGAGCGCGAGGCCCTGGAAGCCATCGCCGACCAGGCCATCCTCCGCCAGACCGGCGCGCGCGGCCTGCGCGCCATCATGGAAGAGGTCCTCCAGGGCGTCATGTACGAGATCCCGTCCCGCAAGGACGTGGCCCGCGTCGTCATCACGGCGGACGTCGTCCACTCCAACGTGAACCCGACCCTGATCCCGAGGGACGCCCGCGGGCGGGGCCCGGGCGAGCAGAAGACGGCGTAGCGACAGCACGCAGCACATCCGAAGGGGCCCCGGTCAACCGACCGGGGCCCCTTCGGTGTCGAGTCCTCGGCGTCAGGCCTTGACGCGAACTTCCTTGCGGAGCTTGGCCGTCATGTCGGCCGCGCCCGAAAGGTCCGCCGTCTTTCCGGCCATGGCGTCCGCCATGTCGATCGGGATGACCACACCCAGCGTGCTGTGGTCGCCCCAGATGCACACCGGCATGCTGATCGAGCTCGGACCGGAGCCGGAGCTGTCGGAGACCTTCGTCTCCTGGCACTTGAGGACCGCGCCGTCGAGGCCGGCAGGTGTGTACGCCTTCGGGCTGCCGACGGCCTCCCCCTCGGAGTCCTTCTCGGCGCTCTTCTTCATCTCGGCGAACATGGCGTCGACGACCTTCTCGGGGTCGTCGATGTCGCCGTAGACGCCCATGAAGTTGACCATCTTCATGGCGAGGTAATTGGTCGCGTCGCCGGACTGGTAAGTGGCGCTCACGTCCTTGGCGTTCTTCACGCCGTGCTTCTCGGCGTCCTTGACGTCGTCCGCGCTGAAGCCGTCGCCGTCGGCGCTCGCGGACTTCTTGTAGTCGGTGAGGACCGTGGCCGGCGTGCTCAGCGTGTGCGCCCCGTCGTCCGCGATGTCCGAACCGCCGCCGCCGTTGCCGCCCCCGCCGATCACGAGGTACGCCCCCACCGCGATCGCGGCCACGACCGCCACCGCGCCGATGATGATGCCGATCTTCTTGCCGTTGCCGCCGCCCGGCGCCGGGGGCTGCGGGGCGCCGTAGGGGGCCTGGCCGTACGGCGGCTGCTGGCCGTACGGGGCCTGCTGGCCGTAGGGAGCCTGCGGCTGGCCGTACGGCGGAGTCTGCGGCGGCACCCCGCCCTGCTGCGGATAGCCGTAACCCGGCTGCTGCGCGGGCTGCTGGGGCTGCGGTGGCTGCTGGGGGTAGCCGTAGCCGGGCTGGGGCTGGCCCTGCGGAGCCTGCGGCGGCTGGCCGTAGGGGCCCGGCTGGCCGTACGGCCCGGGCTGCTGCGGCTGACCGGGCTGCTGGGGCTGCCCGTACGGGCCCGGCTGGTTGTGACTCATCTCTGGGTTCCCCTCCAGATGCTTATGTGTTCCCGACATCCTGGCTCAGGTACAGGCGCCACACGGCATTGGGGCCCCCACCGTTACAGAGCAAACACGTTTCGGGACACGCCCGGGACACCTCTAAACTGACCCCGTGACCGAGAACGCTCAGCAGCAGCCCACAGCGCCCATCACCGAACTGCCGACCCAGTACACGCCGGCCGAGGTAGAGGGGACGCTGTACGAGCGCTGGGTGGAGAAGGGTTACTTCACCGCCGACGCGAAGAGCGACAAGCCCCCGTACACCATCGTCATCCCGCCGCCGAACGTCACCGGCTCGCTCCACCTGGGCCACGCCTTCCAGCACACGCTCATGGACGCGCTGACGCGCCGCAAGCGCATGCAGGGCTACGAGGCGCTGTGGCTGCCGGGCATGGACCACGCCGGTATCGCCACCCAGAACAAGGTCGAGCAGCAGCTCGCCGAGGAGGGCAAGTCCCGACACGACCTGGGGCGCGAGGAGTTCGTCGAGCGCGTCTGGCAGTGGAAGGAGGAGTACGGCGGCCGGATCCTCGGCCAGATGCGTCGCCTCGGTGACGGCGTCGACTGGAGCCGCGAGCGCTTCACGATGGACGAGGGCCTCTCCAAGGCCGTCCTCACCATCTTCAAGCGGCTCTACGAGGACGAGCTGATCTACCGCGCCGAGCGCATCATCAACTGGTGCCCGCGCTGTCTGACGGCCATCTCCGACATCGAGGTGGAATACCAGGAGGACGCGGGCGAGTTGGTCTCCATCCGCTACGGCGAGGGCGAGGACAGCCTCGTCGTCGCGACCACGCGCGCGGAGACGATGCTCGGTGACACCGCCGTCGCCGTCCACCCGGACGACGAGCGGTACAAGCACCTCATCGGCAAGCAGATCAAGCTCCCGCTCACCGACCGCACCATCCCGGTCGTCGCCGACACCCACGTCGACCCCGAGTTCGGCACGGGCGCGGTCAAGGTGACCCCGGCGCACGACCCGAACGACTTCGAGATCGGCCGCCGTCACGACCTGCCGTCCCTGACGATCATGGACGAGCACGGCGTCATCACCGTCCACGGCCCCTTCCTGGGCCTGGACCGCTTCGAGGCCCGCTCGACCGTCGTCGGCGCCCTCAAGGAGCAGGGCCGCATCGTCGCCGAGAAGCGCCCCTACATGCACTCCGTGGGCCACTGCTCGCGCTGCAAGACCACCGTCGAGCCGCGCCTGTCCATGCAGTGGTGGGTCAAGGTCGGCCCGCTCGCCAAGGCGGCCGGCGACGCCGTCCGCGACGGCCGCGTCAAGATCCACCCCGAGGACATGTCGAAGCGCTACTTCGACTGGGTCGACAACATGCACGACTGGTGCATCTCGCGCCAGCTGTGGTGGGGCCACCGCATCCCGATCTGGTACGGCCCGGACGGCGAGGTCGTCTGCGTCGGACCCGACGAGGAGCCGCCCACCGGCGAGGGCTGGACCCAGGACTCCGACGTCCTGGACACCTGGTTCTCCTCCGGCCTGTGGCCGTTCTCCACGCTCGGCTGGCCCGAACAGACCGAGGACCTGCGGAAGTTCTATCCGACCGACGTCCTGCTCACCGGCCACGACATCATCTTCTTCTGGGTCGCCCGGATGATGATGTTCGGCCTCTACGCCATGGACGGCGAGGTCCCCTTCCACACCATCGCGCTGACCGGGCTGGTCCGCGACGAGTTCGGCAAGAAGATGTCGAAGTCGAACCCGAACGCGGTGGACCCGCTGGTCTGGATGGACGCCTACGGCTCCGACGCCGTCCGCTTCACCCTCGCCAACGGCGCCAACCCGGGCGCGGACGTGCCGATCGGCGAGGACTGGGTCAAGGCCTCCCGGAACTTCACCAACAAGATCTGGAACGCCACCCGCTTCGCCCTCATGAACGGCGCCACGGTCGAGGGCCCGCTGCCGGATGCCTCCGAGATGTCGGCGACGGACCGCTGGATCCTCTCCCGCCTCAACACCACGGTCGCCCAGGTCGACGCGTACTACGACGACTACCAGTTCGCCAAGCTCGCCGACGCGCTCTACCACTTCGCGTGGGACGAGGTCTTCGACTGGTACGTCGAGCTGTCGAAGACGACGTTCTTCGCGGGCGGCGAGCAGGCCAGGGTCTCCGGGCGGGTCCTCGGCGAGGTCCTCGACGTGACGCTGCGGCTGCTGCACCCGGTCATCCCGTTCGTGACGGACGCCCTGTGGACCACCCTGACCGGCGGCGAGTCCCTCGTCATCGGCGAGTGGCCGGCCGACAGCGGCTTCCGGGACAAGGACGCCGAACTCGAGATCGAGCTGGTCCAGCGGGTCGTCACCGAGGTCCGCCGGTTCCGCAAGGACCAGGGCCTGAAGGACGGCCAGAAGGTCCCCGCCCGTCTGGAGCTCGACGGCACCGCCCTCGCGCCCCACGAGGCCGCCATCCGTCAGCTCCTGCGCCTCCAGCCGGAGGGCGAGGGCTTCGCGGCCACGGCGACCCTCCCGGTCGCGGGCGCCACGGTCGCGCTCGACCTCTCCGGCACGATCGACGTGGCGGCGGAACGCAAGCGCCTCGCGAAGGACCTGGCGGCGGCCGAGAAGGAGAAGGCCCAGGCGAACGCCAAGCTCGGCAACGAGGCGTTCCTCGCGAAGGCCCCGGACAACGTGGTGGACAAGATCCGCGGCCGCCTGGCCAAGGCGGACGAGGACATCGCGAGGATCAAGGCTCAGCTGGACGGTCTGCCTCAGCAGTAGTGCTTTTTAGGGGCGCGGGGAACTGCGCGATCAACCACAAACCTCCCCGCGCCCGCCAAACAGGACCAGCCACCCCCTTCCATAGGCGCGGCCCTAAACTGGCCATGTGAGTGACACGGACCCCTTCGACGAGATCGTCGCCGCCGAGACCGACCGAGACCCCGACCTCGCGGTCATCGAGGCCGGCAGCCGCACCTTGCGCACCCAGGGCGCCCCGCCGGAGGCCGACGTCCCCGGACGCCCCGAAGACCCCGAGGTCGACAAGGCCCTGCGTGCGGTCGAAGCGGCGCTGGCCGCCCGCTGGGGCGAGACCAAGCTGGAGCCCTCCGTCAGCCGCATCGCCGCACTGATGGACGTCCTGGGCGAGCCGCAGCGGTCGTACCCCTCGATCCACATCACGGGGACGAACGGCAAGACCTCCACGGCCCGCATGATCGAGGCCCTCCTCGGCGCCTTCGAACTGCGCACGGGCCGGTACACCAGCCCCCACGTCCAGTCGATCACCGAGCGCATCAGCCTGGACGGCTCCCCGATCTCGGCCGAGCGGTTCATCGAGACGTACGAGGACATCAAGCCGTACATCGAGATGGTCGACGGCCAGCAGGAGTACCGGCTGTCCTTCTTCGAGGTGCTGACCGGCATGGCGTACGCCGCCTTCGCGGACGCGCCCGTCGACGTGGCCGTCGTGGAGGTCGGCATGGGCGGCTCCTGGGACGCCACCAACGTCATCGACGGCGATGTCGCCGTGGTCACCCCCATCGACCTCGACCACACCGACCGGCTCGGCGAGACGCACGCGGCGATCGCCACGGAGAAGGCCGGGATCATCAAGCAGGACGCGACCGTCATCCTGGCCCAGCAGCCGGTCGAGGCGGCGCAGGTGCTGCTGAAGAAGGCCGTCGAGGTCGACGCCACCGTCGCGCGCGAGGGCCTGGAGTTCGGGGTCGTCTCGCGGCAAGTTGCCGTGGGCGGCCAGCTGGTGACCCTGCGGGGCCTCGGCGGCGAGTACGAAGAGGTCTACCTCCCGCTGCACGGCCCCTACCAGGCACACAACGCGGCCGTGGCGCTCGCCGCCGTGGAGGCGTTCTTCGGTGTGGGCGCCCAGCGCGCGGACCGCCTCGACATCGACACCGTCCGCAAGGCCTTCGCGGCCGTCTCCTCCCCGGGCCGCCTCGAAGTCGTACGGCGTTCCCCGACCGTCGTCCTGGACGCCGCCCACAACCCTGCGGGCGCCCGCGCCACCGCCGAGGCGGTCGGCGAGGCCTTCGACTTCAGCCGGCTCATCGGCGTGGTGGGCGCGAGCGCCGACAAGAACGTACGGGGGCTTCTCGAGGCCTTCGAGCCGATCTTCGCCGAGGTCGTGATCACACAGAACTCCAGTCACCGCGCGATGGACTCCGACGAGCTCGCCGCGATCGCCGTCGAGGTGTTCGGCGAGGAGCGCGTGCAGGTCGAACCGCGGCTGCCGGACGCGCTGGAGGAGGCGATCACGCTGGCCGAGGAGGACGGCGAGTTCGCGGGCGGCGGAGTACTCGTCACCGGGTCGGTCATCACGGTCGGCGAGGCCCGGCTGCTGCTGGGAAGGGGCTGAGTCCCGAGCATGCGTACGCTCTGTGCTTCCACGCTGATCGGCGAGTTGTTCGTCATCGGCTTCGCCGGACTGGTCGCGATGAAGGACCCCGACCTGGCCACCTCCACGGTGTGGACGGTCAGCGGTATCGCCATGTTCCTGTGCCTCGTGCTGTGCGGGCTGGTGACCCGGCCCGGCGGCGTCGCCCTCGGCTGGGCCCTCCAGATCGCCCTGATCGCCTCCGGTTTCGTCTTGCCGACCATGTTCTTCATGGGCGCGATCTTCGCGGCACTGTGGTGGGCCTCCGTGCACTACGGCCGGAAGATCGACGAGGCCAAGGCGAGATTCGCCGCCCAGGCCGACTCCCCTGCACCTGACGCTGTGTGACGAGCGCACCGACACGCCCTGTAATCTCGTCCCACCGCACATGTCAGCAGGCAAGGAGCCCCTCGTGAGCCAGCGCACCCTCGTCCTCCTCAAGCCCGACGCCGTCCGTCGTGGCCTGACCGGCGAGATCATCAGCCGTATCGAGCGCAAGGCCGGCTGGCAGATCACCGCGCTGGAGCTGCGCACCCTGGACCAGGACACGCTGGAACAGCACTACGGCGAGCACAAGGGCAAGCCGTTCTACGAGCCGCTGGTGGAGTTCATGGCCTCCGGTCCGGTCGTCGCGCTGATCGTCGAGGGCGAGCGGGTCATCGAGGGCGTCCGCGCGCTGGCCGGCCCGACCGACCCGATCGCCGCCGCGCCCGGCTCCATCCGCGGCGACTACGGCGTCATCGTCCGGGAGAACCTGATCCACGCGTCGGACTCGGAGGAGTCCGCCGAGCGCGAAGTGAAGATCTTCTTTCCTGGGCGCGCATAGGTTTCCTGCGTAGGTTCAGTGGCATTTTCTGACAGGCTGTCAGTTCATCCGCCCGTCTGACCTGGGACGGCCGTACATTTTCGGCCGTCCTTCGGCATATGCGTGCCGATCGGGGGAACGAGTGCTCCCTATGGACCGTCTCCACAAGCGGGGCGGCTTTACATCTGCTGACAATGGCGAAGACCCTCGCGCAGTGTTCGTGCAGGCGCGTCTACGATGGAAGCCTTCACGTCACAGCACCCACTTCGCCGACCTGAAAAGCCCTCAAAAGCTCCCGGGAAGGCCAGACGAATCCTGATGGGGAACTCAATGTCGTTCATCGGCCGTGACATGGCTGTCGACCTCGGGACCGCCAACACGCTGGTGTACGTCAGGGGTCGCGGGATCGTACTCAACGAGCCGTCCGTCGTCGCGATCAACACCAACACCGGTGGCATCCTCGCGGTCGGCGCCGAAGCGAAGAAGATGATCGGGCGGACCCCCGGCAACATCGTTGCCGTGCGGCCGCTGAAGGACGGTGTGATCGCCGACTTCGAGATCACCGAGCGGATGCTCCGCTACTTCATTCTGAAGATCCACAAGCGGCGGTATCTCGCGAGGCCGCGCGTCGTCGTGTGTGTCCCCTCGGGCATCACCGGCGTCGAGCGCCGCGCCGTCATCGAGGCGTCGTCCCAGGCCGGCGCCCGCCAGGTGCACATCATCGAGGAGCCCATGGCGGCCGCCATCGGTTCCGGCCTGCCGGTCCACGAGGCCACGGGCAACATGGTGGTGGACATCGGCGGCGGCACCACGGAGGTCGCGGTCATCTCCCTCGGCGGTATCGTCACCGCCCAGTCCATCCGCGTCGCGGGTGACGAGCTGGACAATGCGATCATCCAGCACATCAAGAAGGAGTACTCCCTCCTTCTGGGTGAGCGGACGGCCGAACAGATCAAGATCACGATCGGTTCGGCGTACGACCTCGACGCTGACGAGCACACCGAAATCCGCGGCCGGGATCTCGTCTCCGGGCTGCCCAAGACCGTCGTCATCTCGGCCGCCGAGGTCCGCAAGGCGATCGAGGAGCCCGTCAACGCGATTGTCGACGCCGTCAAGACGACCCTGGACAAGTGCCCGCCGGAGCTCTCCGGCGACATCATGGACCGCGGCATCGTCCTCACCGGCGGTGGCGCCCTGCTGCGCGGGCTCGACGAGCGGCTGCGCCGGGAGACCGGCATGCCGATCCACATCGCCGAGGACCCGCTCGACAGCGTGGCGCTCGGCTCCGGGAAGTGCGTCGAGGAGTTCGAGGCGCTTCAGCAGGTGCTGGACGCGCAGCCGCGCAGATGACGTAATTCTTCGATTCCGCCGTACGAGATGATCTCCTCTCGTACGGCGGATCGTTGATATAGAGGCATAAACTCCCACAAACGCAACTCCAATAAGAAGGGCACGGCCGCCGCACGTGAGGGACACACGAGAGAGCCGGCTGCTCCTGGTGCTGCTGATCGCCGTCGCGTTCGCGCTGATCACGGTCGACATCCGCGGCGGGGAGGACTCACCGGTCGACGGCGCCCGCCAGGCCGCGGCCGCCGTGTTCGGCCCGATCGAGGACAGTGTGTCGACCGCGGTCAACCCGGTCGGCAACGCCGTGTCGGCCGTCCGCGACTCCGGCGAGCGGCACGACCGGCTCGCCGAGTTGGAGAAGGAGAACTCGGCCCTCAAGGCGAGACTCGGCAGCGACGACCGCAACTCCAGCCGTCTCAAGCAGCTCGACAAGATGCTGAAGATCGCCGGGCAGGGTCAGTACGGCATCAAGGGCGCCGAGGTCATCGCCATAGGAGCGGCCCAGGGCTTCTCCTGGACGATCACCGTCGACGTCGGCGCCAACGACGGCATCCAGCGCGACATGACCGTCCTCAACGGCGACGGCCTGGTCGGCCGCGTCACCACGGTCGGCCCGAACACCGCCACCGTGCTCCTCGCCAACGACCCCGACTTCACCGTCGGTACCCGCATGGAGGCCACCGACGAGCTCGGCTTCGCCTCCGGCCAGGGCGACCGTCCGCTGCGCGTCGAACTCCTCAACGGCAAGGCCGAGGTGAAGAAGGGCGACCGCCTGGTCACCTTCGGCTCGCAGGCCGACAAGCCCTTCGTCCCCGGCGTCCCGGTCGGCGTGGTCTCCCGCGTCGACCCCTCCGGCGGCGACCTCACCCGCACCCTCTACGTCACGCCGTACGTCAGCTTCACCAAGCTCGACATCGTCGGCGTCGTCGTCCAGGCCCCGAAGAAGGACCCACGCGACACGGTCCTCCCGGCCAAACCGAAACCGACGCCCACGCCGACCGTGACGGTCACCGTCACCCCGTCCGCCAATGCGCCGGTCGACGGCGAGATCCAGCAAGAGCAGTAGGAGCTGTAATCATGCGCGTCAACCGGATCCTGCTGTCCTCCGCCCTGGTCGTGGTCGCCCTGGTCCTCCAGGTGAGTGTCCTCGCCCGCCTCCACCTCCCGGGCGCCGTCCCCGACCTGCTGCTCCTCACCGTCCTCGGCCTGGCTCTCGTCTACGGCCATGTCGGCGGCGCCCTCGTCGGCTTCGGCGCCGGCCTCCTCGCCGACCTCGCCCCGCCCGCCGACCACGCGGCCGGCCGCTACGCCCTGGTGCTGTGCGTCATCGGCTACCTCGCCGGCCTCGCCAAACCGGAGAACGGCAGACTCAAGTCGGCCACCGGCCCCATGGTCGTCGTGGTCGCCGCCGCCATCGGCACCACCCTGCTGTACGCCGGTGTCGGCGCCCTCGTCGGCGACACCGCCGCCCGCCATGTCGGCCTCGGCAGCCTGCTGTTCACGGCCGCCCTGTACGACCTGCTGCTCGCCCCCTTCGTCGTCCCCGGCATCATGGCGCTCGCCCGGCGCGCCGAGAACGACCCGCTCGCCGAGACCGGCTCCGCGGCCAAGTCGGCGAACATCTCCTCCGGGTGGCTGTCCTCGGGCACCGGTCTGAAGATCGGCGGCCAGCGGGGCGGCCTCGGGAGCCTGAAGACGAAGGCACGGACCCGGACCACGCGGGTGGGCCGCATCAAGGGGGTCAAGCGGCTGTGAGGGCGGGCGAGTTCAGCAGAGGCAATTTCACCCGAACGGGTGCGCCGGGGCGGAACGCGGGTTCACAGGTCCGCCGTTCATCATTCGTACGCGCACACACGTCGGCGCACTGAGAGGGGGCGGACACCGCAGTGACCAACATTCCCGAGACCGGGCGGACCCCACGGGTCCAGATCCGGCTCGTCGTGATCCAGATCCTCGTCCTCTCCCTCCTCGGCACCCTCGGCGGCCGCCTCTGGTACCTCCAGATCCGCGAAGGCGACGCGTACGCCAAGGAAGCCTCCGGAAACCACGTCCAGCAGGTCGTCGACCCCGCGGTGCGCGGCTCGATCCTGGACGCCCGCGGAGTGCCTCTCGCGGACAACGAGACCCGGCTGGTGGTCTCCGCCTCCCGCACCGACCTGCTGAAGATGAAGGACGACGGCAAGGCCGTCCTCACCAAGCTGGGCAAGGTCCTCGGCATGTCCGCCAAGGACGTCATGCAGAAGGTCCGGCTGTGCGACGCGAAGACGCCCCAGCCCTGTTGGAACGGCTCGCCGTACCAGCCGATCCCCATCACCGACGAGGCCACCCCCAAGCAGGCCCTGCAGATCCGCGAGCGCGCCGAGGACTTCCCCGGCATCACCGCCGAACCCGAGGCCGTGCGCCGCTATGCCGCCCCCGGCAAGTCCAACGCCGCTCAGGTCCTCGGATACCTCTCGCCGGTCACCGACGAGGAGATCACCAAGGCCCAGGACACCGATTCGCCCTACCTGCGCTCCGACCAGGTCGGCCGCTCGGGCCTGGAGCGCCAGTACGACAAGGCACTGCGCGGCAAGGCCGGCGTCACCCGCTACGAGGTCGACAACCTCGGCCGCGTCATCGGCGAGGCCGAGGCCGACGCGGCCCAGCCCGGCGCCAACCTCGTCACCAGCATCGACGCCCGCGTCCAGCGAGTCGCCGAGTACGAGCTGCACGAGGCGATGAAGACCGCCCGCAAGCAGTTCGACAAGATCACCGGCGAGAACTACAAGGCCGACTCGGGCGCTGTCGTCGTGATGGAGGCCAAGACCGGCCGGATCGTGGCGATGGCGTCCGCCCCGACCTACGACCCGAACGTCTGGGTCGGCGGAATCTCCGCCAAGGACTACAAGAAGCTCACCGGCAAGGGCTCCGACTACCCGCTGCTCAACAGGGCCATACAGGGTCAGTCCGCACCCGGTTCGACGTTCAAGGTCGTCTCCACGGCCGCCGCGGTCGAGGCCGGCTACGAGTGGGACGGCGGCTACCCGTGCACCAGCTCGTACTCGGTGGGCGGCCAGGTCTTCAAGAACTTCGAGGGGGAGAGCTTCGGCCCGATCTCGCTCGGCCGCGCCCTGGAGGTCTCCTGCGACACCGTCTTCTACGGCCTCGCCGACCGGGAGTGGAAGAAGGACGGCGGCATCAACCCCAAGAAGGGCGAGCCGAAGGACTACTTCTACAAGGCCGCCCACCAGTTCGGCCTCGGCAAGGAGACCGGCATCGACCTCCCCAACGAGGTCACCGGCCGCGTCCCCGACCGCCAGTGGAAGGAGTCGTACTGGAAGGCCAACAAGGACAGCTGGTGCAAGACCGGCAAGAAGGACGGCACCTACGTCGAGAAGATCGCGTACGAGAACTGCCTCGAGGGCAACAAGATGCGCGAGGGTGACTCCATCAACTACTCCATCGGTCAGGGCGACACCCTCGTCACCCCGATCCAGGAGGCCAGGATCTACGGGGCGCTCGCCAACGGCGGGACCATATACCAGCCGAGCATCGGCAAGGCGATCATCAGCGCCGACGGCAAGACCGTCCGGGAGATCAAGCCCAAGGCGACCGGGAAGCTTCCGGTCAGCCAGGCCGCCCTCAAGGGCATGGACACCGCCCTGGAAGGCGTCGTCACCCGCGGTACGGCCGCCTGGAAGTTCGGCGGCTGGCCGCAGGACAAGATCCCGCTGCACGCCAAGACCGGCACCGCCGAGGTCTACGGCAAGCAGACGACGTCCTGGCTGGCCACGTACTCCAAGGACTACACGGTCGTCATGACGATCGCCCAGGCCGGCACCGGCTCCGGCGCCTCGGGTGAGGCAGTGCGCCACATCTACAACGCCATGTACGGCGTCTCGGCCGACGGCACCATCGACAAGAAGAACGCACTGCTGCCGACCCCCGAGAAGAGCCTGCCGAAGGTCCAGACGGACGGGACCATCAAGTCCCCGAAGGTCGCCAAGGACCCGGCCAAGGACCAGCGGGTGAGCCAGGAGGGCGCGCCCGAGCCGGACGAGACACAGCAGGCGGCGACCGTGAACACGCCGACCACCGGGAACCGTGACACCCGGAGGCGGCGCCGCAAGAGGGGGAGCCGGAGGATGCTCACATGACCGGGGCGAACAGCTTCCAGGTCTCCGGGTACGGCCCCGCGCGCGCGGGCTGGACCCGGCTGCTGGCCCGCGACTCGCTCGCCCGCCGACTGGACTGGCCGATACTGTTCTCGGCCCTCGCCCTGTCCATGATCGGCTCGATCCTGGTCTTCTCGGCGACCCGCAACCGCACCGAGATCAACCAGGGCGACCCGTACTACTTCCTGATCCGCCACCTCATGAACACCGGCATAGGGTTCGCCCTGATGATCGGCACGGTGTGGGTCGGCCACCGCACCCTGCGCACCGCCGTGCCCCTGCTGTACGGCGCCTCGCTCTGCCTGATCCTGCTGGTCCTCACCCCGCTGGGCTCCACGGTCAACGGCGCCCACTCCTGGATCGTGATCGGCGGCGGCTTCTCGCTCCAGCCCTCGGAGTTCGTGAAGATCACGATCATCCTGGGCATGGCGATGCTGCTCGCCGCCCGGGTCGACGCGGGCGACAAGCCCTACCCCGACCACCGCACCGTGCTCCAGGCCCTGGGCCTCGCCGCCGTACCGATGCTGATCGTGATGCTCATGCCCGACCTCGGGTCGGTCATGGTCATGGTCATCATCGTGCTCGGGCTGCTGCTCGCCTCCGGCGCCTCCAACCGATGGGTCTTCGGACTGCTCGGCGCGGGCACGGCCGGTGCGATCGCGGTCTGGCAGCTGCACATCCTGGACGAGTACCAGATCGCCCGCTTCGCCGCCTTCGCCAACCCGAGCCTCGACCCGGCGGGCGTCGGCTACAACACCAACCAGGCGCGCATCGCCATCGGTTCGGGAGGTCTGACAGGCGCGGGCCTGTTCCACGGTTCGCAGACCACCGGCCAGTTCGTGCCCGAGCAGCAGACCGACTTCGTCTTCACCGTCGCCGGCGAGGAGCTGGGCTTCGTCGGCGCGGGCCTGATCATCGTTCTGCTCGGGGTCATCCTGTGGCGGGCCTGCCGGATCGCCCGCGAGACCACCGAGCTGTACGGCACGATCGTGGCCGCCGGAATCGTGGCGTGGTTCGCCTTCCAGTCCTTCGAGAACGTCGGCATGACCCTCGGCATCATGCCGGTCACCGGTCTGCCCCTGCCGTTCGTGTCGTACGGAGGATCGTCGATGTTCGCTACGTGGGTCGCGGTCGGGCTGCTGCAGTCGATCAGAGTGCAGCGGCCGATGTCGGCCTAGCCGGGTCGGCCGGGCGGCGGCGGCCCTCTGCCGTAACCGCCCGCTGACCACTAGATTCGAATCATGGCGGACACAAAGCGGGAGATCGAGCGGAAGTACGAGTCCGACGACAGCGGCCTGCCCGATCTGACCGGAGTCGCCGGAGTCGAGGCCGTCGTCGACAAGGGCGTCGCACACCTGGACGCCACCTACTACGACACGGCCGACGAACGCCTCGTGGCGTCCTCGATCACCCTGCGCCGCCGCACGGGCGGATCGGACGCGGGCTGGCACCTGAAGTTGCCCGTGTCCGAGGGCGTGCGCGACGAGATCCGGGCCCCGATCTCCGACACCCTCCCCGACGAACTCGCCGCCCTGGTCCGCTCCCGGGTCAGGGAGGTCGAGCTGCTGCCGGTGGTCCGACTGCGCTCCGACCGTGATGTGCGCCACCTCCTCGACGCCCAGGGGCGCTTGCTCGCCGAGGTCAGCGTGGACGCCGTGCACGCCGAGCGGCTCAGCGGCGGCGTCGGCGACGCCCAGTGGACCGAGATCGAGGTGGAGCTCGCCGACGGCGGCGACCCGGCCTTCCTCGACAAGGTCGAGAAGCGGCTCCGCAAGGCGGACGTACGGCCGTCCGCTTCCCCCTCGAAGCTGGCCCGGGCCCTCGCGGAGACGGCCCCCAAGAAGGAGAGCCCCGTCACAGCGGATCCGGTGACCGCCGGCGACCACGTCCTCGCGTACGTCCGCGCCCAGCGGGACGCGATCCTCGAACTCGACCCGGCCGTCCGCCAGGACGCCGAGGACTCCGTGCACAGCATGCGCGTCGCCACCCGCCGGATGCGCAGCACCTTCAAGTCGTACGGCACAGTCCTCGACCGGGACGTCACCGACCCGATCGGCGACGAACTGAAGTGGCTGGCCGGCGAACTGGGCGTGGACCGGGACCGCGAGGTGCTGTCCGAGCGCCTGACCGCGGCTCTCGACGAGGTGCCGCAGACGCTGGTCTACGGGCCGATCGCCTCGCGACTGAGCACATGGGCCGGTGACCGCCCCGGCGGAGCGAGCGCCCGGCTGATCGGCGTCCTGGACTCCCGGCGCTACCTCGCCCTGCTCGACACCCTGGACGCGCTGATCGCCGACCCGCCGCTGCTGAAGGCGGCCGGGAAGAAACCCCACAAGGTCATCGCCAAGGCCGTACGGAAGGACTTCCGGAAGGTCGCCGGGCTCGTCGGGCAGGCGCTCGAGCTGGAGCCCGGAACCGACCGGGACACCGCGATCCACGAGGCCCGCAAGAAGACCAAGCGCACACGCTACGCGGCCGAATCGGCCCGCCCGGTCCTCGGCAAGCCGGCCAAGACCATGGTCAAGTCCATGAAGTCGCTCCAGAACCTGCTGGGGGAGCACCAGGACAGCGTGATGGCCCGGCAGACCCTGCGCGAGCTGTCCGCGGTCGCCCACGCGTCGGGGGAGAGCGCCTTCACCTACGGGCTGCTCCACGGGCGTGAGGAACAGCGGGCGGCGGCCGTGGAGGCCGAACTGCCCGCCTTCTGGGACGGCATCAGGGGCGAGGCGGACGCCCTCTGACCTTCCGGGCGTACGGGGGGTGGTCGCAGCCGCGTTACGCTAGATGGTCACCCCTGTCAGTTCAGTCCAGCCCACCGAAGGTTCGCGAGATGCCTGCCGAAGTCGCTGCGGCCGCAGAGTCTGTGTTTCCGCAGCTCGAAGCTCTGCTCCCGCATGTGCAGAAGCCGATCCAGTACGTCGGCGGAGAGCTCAACTCCACCGTCAAGCCGTGGGAGTCCTGTGACGTCCGCTGGGCACTGATGTACCCGGACGCGTACGAGGTCGGTCTGCCCAACCAGGGCGTCATGATCCTCTACGAGGTCCTGAACGAACAGGAGGGCGTCCTCGCCGAGCGCACCTACAGCGTGTGGCCGGACCTGGAGGCCCTGATGCGGGAGCACCACGTCCCGCAGTTCACCGTGGACAGCCACCGGCCCGTGGGTGCCTTCGACGTGTTCGGCCTGTCCTTCTCCACGGAGCTGGGCTACACCAACATGCTGACGGCGCTGGACCTGGCGGGCATCCCGCTGGAGTCCAAGGACCGTACGCTCGACGACCCGATCGTGCTGGCCGGCGGCCACGCGGCCTTCAACCCCGAGCCGATCGCGGACTTCATCGACGCGGCGATCATCGGCGACGGCGAGCAGGCCGTGCTCGACATGACGAAGATCATCCGTGAGTGGAAGGCGGAGGGACGGCCGGGCGGCCGCGAGGAGGTCCTCTTCCGCCTCGCGAAGACGGGCTCGGTGTACATCCCCGCGTTCTACGACGTCGAGTACCTTCCCGACGGCCGTATCGCGCGCGTGGTCCCCAACAAGTCGGGCGTCCCGTGGCGTGTGTCGAAGCACACGGTCATGGACCTCGACGAGTGGCCGTACCCGAAGCAGCCCCTCGTCCCCCTCGCGGAGACGGTCCACGAACGCATGTCGGTCGAGATCTTCCGCGGCTGCACCCGCGGCTGCCGCTTCTGTCAGGCGGGCATGATCACCCGCCCGGTCCGCGAGCGCTCGATCACGGGCATCGGCGACATGGTGGAGAAGGGCCTGAAGGCGACGGGCTTCGAGGAGGTGGGTCTTCTCTCGCTCTCGTCGGCGGACCACTCGGAGATCGGCGACATCGCGAAGGGCCTGGCGGACCGGTACGAGGAGGACAAGATCGGCCTGTCCCTCCCCTCCACCCGCGTCGACGCCTTCAACGTGGACCTGGCGAACGAACTGACGCGCAACGGCCGCCGTTCGGGCCTGACCTTCGCCCCCGAGGGCGGCTCCGAGCGCATGCGCAAGGTCATCAACAAGATGGTCTCGGAAGAGGACCTGATCAGGACGGTCTCCACGGCGTACGGCAACGGCTGGCGCCAGGTGAAGCTGTACTTCATGTGCGGCCTGCCGACGGAGACCGACGAGGACGTCCTCCAGATCGCGGACATGGCGACGAAGGTGATCGCCGAGGGCCGCAAGGTCTCCGGCCAGAACGACATCCGCTGCACGGTCTCGATCGGCGGCTTCGTCCCCAAGCCCCACACGCCCTTCCAGTGGGCCCCGCAGCTCTCGGCGGAGGAGACGGACGCCCGCCTGGCGAAGCTCCGCGACAAGATCCGCGGCGACAAGAAGTACGGCCGCTCGATCGGCTTCCGCTACCACGACGGCAAGCCCGGCATCGTGGAAGGCCTGCTGTCGAGGGGTGACAGGCGGATCGGCGCCGTGATCCGCGCGGTCTACGAGGACGGCGGCCGCTTCGACGGCTGGCGCGAGCATTTCTCCTACGACCGCTGGATGGCCTGCGCAGACAAGACGCTGCCCGCCTTCGGCGTGGACGTCGACTGGTACACGACCCGCGAGAAGACGTACGAGGAAGTCCTCCCCTGGGACCACCTCGACTCCGGCCTCGACAAGGACTGGCTCTGGGAGGACTGGCAGGACGCCCTCGACGAGACGGAGGTCGAGGACTGCCGGTGGACGCCTTGCTTCGACTGCGGGGTGTGCCCGCAGATGGACACGGCTATACAAATCGGTCCGACCGGGAAGAAGTTGCTTCCGTTGACGGTCAAGAATGCTGGTCCGGCGCCGGCTTCGAGTGGTCACTCGCACTGAGGTGAGTGAGGCACTCGATCGGATGGTTGAGGCGCTGGCGGGGGCGGGTGAAGACGAAGTGGCTGCTGCGCTAGCTGCGGTCGGTGCCTCCCGCCCGCGCCCGTTGGCGTCGTCGGCTTTGTACAGGACGCCGCTTCCGGACGCGCGAGGGGGCTCGCAGATGATTTGCGAAGTGGAGTGGGTCGATTCCGCGGAGACCTCTTAACACTGACATGCGCACTGAGGACAGCAGCTTCAGCACGTCTGGAGGGGACGCGATGGCGGGGGAGCCGGCTGGTAAGCAGGACGTGAGCAACTCTGTATCGGGTGGTTCTCTGAGGAATCTCGTGCAGGCCGGAACTATCAACGGCCTCACCATCCAGCTGACATCCGGCGATGATGTTCCCCGCTACCTTCGGGACCCTGGGCTATGGCCGTTGTCCAATGAGTGGGACCCTGTGCAGGCAGGCGCTCACCGTGCCCGGCGCGGCACGGATGGCAGCCTCGTGCCCCCGTACATACCTCGGGACGTGGACTATGAGTTGCGGCGGCAACTGCAGCTGGCTGAGACCGAGGGTGGCCTCGTCCTGTTAGTTGGGGACTCAACGGCAGGTAAGACGCGCGCCGCATACGAGGCCATGCACGCCGAGTTGCCGGAGCGTCGAGTCGCGCGCCCGACGCAAAGCAGGGATCTATTTGCTGCAGTAGATGTAATGGGAAGAACTGCAGTGCCCTCGGTGCTGTGGCTTGATGATTTGGAACGATTTCTCGGGAATGACGGCCTCGATCTTGCTCTGCTCGATGAACTGATCCGCCTGCGGCTACCTGCCATTGCCACAATGCGCCTTCAACAATATGAAAAATTTAGCCCGCAGAATCGTGACCGTGCCGGAGCACAGGTACTTAGAGCGATTGATCCCATCAACATTCCGCGGATCTGGTCGGCGGAGGAGCTCGGTCGTGCTGCAGAGTGTGATGACGGACGCATCGTGGAGGCACTCACCCGCCACGGTCCCTACGGAATCGCTGAGTATGTGGCTGCAGGGCCATTTCTCCTTGCGGAGCTCGATCGGGCCCGCCAAGCGGCTGCTGGCCATGCGCGTGGGGCTGCCTTGGTCATGGCAGCTATTGACTTGGCCCGTACCGGGCTGCACCCGCCTTATTCACTCACCCTCCTAACCGCGCTCCACGAACACCACCTCTCCGCATATGGTGGCGCGCTGCTTCGCCCTGAACCTTTAGAGGACGCAATCCGTTGGGCCACAGAAATCCGCTACGGCGTCACGAGCCTCCTCCTCCCTGCAGAAGATCCCCAGGCGTGGGACGTTTTTGACTATTTGAAGGATCACATCAAGACTTCTGTGCCCAGGTGTGCATGGACGGCAGCCTTGGAGCACGCCACGGGCGAGGATCAATTCGCCGTAGGGCTCGCTGCTGCCGAGGCCGAAATTTATGACATCGCTGAAGCTGCCTGGCGTCCCCTTGCCGCAAAGAGTCTGATGGTTGCCCACAACCTCGGAGTTCTTATGTGTCACCAGGAAGGGAGGGAAACGGAGGCGGAAGCGTTCTTTCGTGCTGCACTCGCGGACGGGTACAAGAGTACCGCAACCAATTTGGGCCTCCTGTTGTCCAAACAACAAGGCAGGGAGGTGGAGGCCGAGAAGTTTCTCCGTGATGCACTTGATCACGGGCACGGCGTAGCGAACAACCTTGGTCTTCTGCTTGTCGAGCAGCAAGGGCGGGAGAGGGAAGCTGAAGAATTCTTCCTCATAGCGCTTTCCAATGAAGAAGCAGCTGATGCGAATAATAACCTTGGTCGTTTACTGTCGCGTCAGGAGGGGCGGGAGGATGAAGCCGAGGCGTATCTGCGTGCTGCTCTCGCTATGGAAGAACCTACCCATGCCATTTACAATTTGGGCCTTCTTCTGTACCGGCAGGAGGACCGTAGGGCTGAGGCAGAGGAGTACCTTCGTAGGGCGCTGGCCTCTGGAGATACTCAAGCGGCCTACTTCCTAGGGGACCTTCTCAGTGAACAGGAGGGACGGGAGACGGAGGCAGAGGAGCTTTTACGTGCTGCGCTGGTCACGGATCTTGCCAGCACGGCTGCGTATGACCTTGGTCAGTTAATGATGCACGCAGGGCGGCAAGCGGAAGCCGAGGCGATGTACCGCTTTGCGGTCGAGAGAGGAAACGCAAGCGCCGCAAACAATCTGGGCAACATCTTGTCCAAGCAGGAAGGGCAGGAAGCCGAGACTGAGGACCTGTATCGGGTTGCACTGGCGTCCGATACCGCGTCTGTTGATGCTGCCTACAACTTAGGCATATTTCTGTCAGATCAGCCTGGGCGAGAATCCGAAGCCGAGGAGCTCTACCGCACCGCGTTGAAATTTGGGCACGAGCAGGCTGCCAAAAACCTAGGGCACCTCTTGGCGAGGCAGCCTGGGCGGGAGGGAGAGACCGAAAACTACTTCCGCCTCGCTCTGTCCGCTGGAGATCCCGACGCCGCATTCAACCTCGGTGTTCTCCTGGCAGAGCAGGAGGGGCGAGAGGATGAAGCAGAGAAGTTCTATCGCATGGCCTATTTAGGAGGGGATGACGAAGCTGCAAACAATCTCGGCCTCCTTTTGGCCAGACAGAAGGGACGGGAGGCTGAGGCGGAGCGGTTCTTTAGTATCGCTCTTGCTGCCGGTGATCCTTACGCCGCCGAAAATCTGGAGATCCTTCGGTGGCTGACTGGGTAGATTTCTAGGCGTGCCGCGCACTCACTGTTCCCGAGGCTAACATATCAGGCGGCACACAGCCGCGCGGTGCCGTTGCACCGATCGGAATTTGTTCTATTGGGTACCTGCCAGAGACGCGATGGGCCAGGATGTAGGATTTGACTCATTCAGAGGGGGCGACATGCAAGAGGGGCGTATGGATCGCAATGCCCGCAGCCATGGTACGAATCAGACCAAGAATGAGGCTAGCGGTGGAACTTTTCACGGCCCGGTGATCATGGGTGGGCAGGTTCAGTTTGGGCCACCGCAACAGGAAATTCGCAGCGGCACTCGACTGGGAGCGCACGATCAGATGTTCTCCAGTGGAGATTGGGTTGACCTTGCCCACGACCCCGTTCCCGATACTGGCAGTGGCGACTTCAAAGAGGACCTCCAGGCGGCCGGTTCTCTCCGTGGTTCACGGCAAATGGTTTCGCTGATGAAGCTGAGAGTACTTACTCTCATGACCTGCATATACCGCTGAACCTGGTCGTCTACGAGCGCCATGCGCGTGTGCCTCGATTTGCAATCCAGTTGACTGGAAATACTTGGGGGGCCGTACTTACTACATACGCTGCTGCTCTTCCCGACCTTATGAACCTCCTTGCTCAGTGGACGCCGACTCTTAATGTGCTCGCTCAGATCGATCGGATAGCCCACGAAGAGCGAAAGCAGCAAGAATTGAAGGCCCTCCGAGGCCTGCCGTCGACCTAGATTCCATCTTGCAGGGTGCGAAGAAAAGCCAGCTCGGCTCTCAGCCGCCCTGAGTACGAACACCCAACTATGAGGGTGCCCTTTAGGCGTGGGCGACTCACCGGACGCGTCGCACAACCCGTATTGGTCCTACCGGCCCTCCCTCAGCCGAACCTTGCATCGAGAAACGGTCTGATCTCCTCCTCATGGTGCCGGGCGATGGGCGGGCGGCGTGTTGAAGGAGATACCGCTGAAGTCACGCCCTTGCAGCACCGGACCATTGAAGGTGCCGCCGCTGATCTCGTTACGAACGTCTCCATCACCCGTACGCACCAGCCGGGCGTGTTCGGACCACTGCTGCAGTGCAGTGGCAAAGTCTGCATCGAGCGCCGCCCGGACGGCGAGCGCTGCACTCAAGGCTTGTGCTCTTACCGGATCGGCTGGGTCCTGCTGGAGCCCGACCAGCTCCGCTTCTCCGGAGCTAACGCCTGGACGAGGCTCGGCTTGATCTGAACCACCGAACGGCCGGCGTACGAGTGCTCCGAGTGATGTCCACGCTTGCTTACCGACTTCTCCTGCTGCTCCACTTGCCAAGGCAGCCAGCAGTGTCAGCGATACAGGATCCATGCTGGGAGTCCTCCAATGAGGTCGATGTGTCAGAGAAGTAGACACCCAGCGCCCTCGTCCAGTTGCAGGAACTGGGTACCTCGTATCCGTTGACGGTAAAAACGGTGGTCCGACGCCGGCTTCGAGTGGTCACTCTCACTGAGGTGAGCGAGGCACTCGATCGGGTGGTGCAGGCGCTGGCACGAATGAGTGAAGAGGAGCTGGCCGCTGCACTGGCCGCGGTCGGCGTTTCGCGCGGCCGTCCGTCGGTGTCGGCGACCTCCTCCCCGATGCCGCTGCCGAGCCCTGGAAGCACCCCATAGATCGTCTCCGAGGTGGAGTGGGTCTGAGGGCTACCTCACGCTGTGTGACTCGTTGAGCCCCCTTCCATGGTTGGGAGGGGGCTCAATGGTGCTTTGCACAGTCCGCTGCCGGATCCAAGTACAACCTGCAACAATTCGCTCGCCCGTCCTCCGCTGCCTCTCGAAGGGGATGCTGTGCCTCGCTTGCAACGACGACTCAGACAGGCGCCGATATCCGTTCCCGGGGCGCCGCTTCTGGGGCTGTTCGTCGTGCTTCTTTGTCTGGACGGGTGCGCCACCGGCGCGCCTAGGCCGACGGTGACCCGCACGGTAACGGTGACCCCAACCGTGGTCGTGAATAGTGCCTTGGGTCAACAACCTGCGAGCACAGCCCCTACCCGCGCAACGTCGGCACCCGCTATCACCGGGTCACCGCCGGCGACTGCCGCCAGTGCCGTCAAGGCGCCCCAGGGGGAGGTGACTCTCGCGGAGTGGCACGATGAAGAGGCCAGTAATACGTGCGTCTCTGTCTCAACTCGCTATGAAAATCGGTCTGATACTGCCGTCAATACCATCAGTCAGACATTTCAGACTCTTTACACCCCTAGGCACAAGGATGGCGAATTTCCGGACCAGGTGAACGGGCCTGTGGAGACTCTCACCCAGGTGGCTGGCATCGCTCCGTACCAAGAGCGCAACCTCTACTGGAACGTGTGCGCGCCAGAGCTCGCCAGCAAGCAGAATCCTCCGCCATCGGACGGTATCGACGGATTCATGAGTGAGATTGGGGCGCAGCCGACACAGTACTCCTGGAACTGGAGCACACCGTAGCTGCGTCGTCGACGTGCCGCTTTCACAGCGCAGCGGACATGATCTGCCGCCTGCGCGGGTTGGGCTGGCCCGAGGGCCTCGCGAGACGATGTCGCAGAGTCCCCCATCATGTGACCTATGAAGGATCTCCAGGGAATCGGGGCAGTCGCTGCGGCCGTCGTCGCAGCCGTTGGCATCGCGTCAACCATCCTGATTGGACGTTGGACACTGCGGGGCGCCCTGCGCGGAGCGGAAGAGACTGCTCGTGCCGGTTTGGCACAAGCAGACGCGAGCTATCGGGCTGCACTTGATGCCGTGAAAGCGCAGGGACGGAACGACCACCTACAGTGGCGCCGTGGTGTCCAGCGAGACGCCTACGCGGCGTTCCTGCAATCCGTTCTCACTTACACCGACAACGCCCACAACGACCTCGGCCGCGCTTCTGGGCAGGAGGAAACCCGGGCTTGCATCGCTGCCCTGAGAGGTCTGGAGACGGACATGTCGCACAGAGCTTGGGTAGTGCGGCTGGAAGGACCCGACGACGTTGCCGGAGCAGCCATCAACCTTGAAACGTCTGCCAAGGTCCTGGTGGTGGTTGAACAGACCCACGCGCGCAAGAGGGCCGCGATGCACGAAGTCGGTCTCCGCGGTCGCACACATCGGCAAGAGGTAGCGCGCATCTGGGAGTTGGTCCCCGTCGCCCAAGGCTTCTGGCACACCATTGGCACTCCCGGGATGGAAGACAGCTCCAATGAGGTGTTGGCAGAGCTGCGTGCTCTGTTCAGCAGGTGTGAGCTACCGGCTGGCTTTATCGCCACGCTCTGCCAGCCGCACGACGACAGCCCACTGCCCGTGGACATTCCCACGTTTGATGAGGCCATCAGGGGCTTCATCCGTGCGGCACGTGAGGCGCTGCACCCTGCAGGAACGCCCACCCTATGAACCCTTGGCGCGTGCTGCCACGACTTCGGGGGCTCGTACCATTCAGGGTCGTCGTCCTCGTTGGCGTCTGACGCCGGAAGATACCGCAAGCTCTGTCGAGGATGAGCTCGATGAGTCATGCTGGGAGTATGCAGAGTGCCGAGGGGCTCGAGCAGCCCTCCCAAGCTCTCGGCTCCAAGGGAGCGGTGGGCGGAGCCGCAAACGAAATCGGTGCAATGCACCGTGCTGGTGTCGCTGCCCTTGTTGCCGTGCATGGCCTAAGAGGGGAGAGCGTACCTTGGCTGGCGTCGGATAGCCCTCCGGTGCAAATTGACCTCGAATCTGATTTCTCTGTTGACGATATACTCGTACGTTTCGCCGATGGTTCCAAAGTATTCATTCAGGCTAAGGCATCCAGCGATCTCGGCGCTCCATTCAAGTCTGCAGTTTCTCAATGGTGTGAGGCAGTCAAAAAGGAAGAGTGCAACGACGGCGATCAACTCCTACTAGTCGTAGCCGAACCATCTGGAACTCTGAGGAAACTCGCCCGCCATTTGGTTGAATATCAAAATGGAGTCGCACTCAGCAAAGAAGCTGCAGGGAGCTTGAAAGTATTTCGTAGCATATTTGCAGCAAGAGGAGTTGATGAAGCGGCTGCGGAGCGAGTTCTACGTGCGGCAGCCGTTCGCTTCATTGACGCCCGCCTTCTCGGATCGGAGGAGGGGCAGGGTGCGGCTTGGCTCGACGGGGCAGTTGTTGCGGCTGGACGAGGTATGAGTGCTTTTTCTGCATTGCGTGCGGCCATACGGGATGAAGCGACATCCAGGGGATCATCATCGAGTCTAGATAGGTGGCTCCACTGGCTCTCGAAAGCGGAAATTCCACTCCTATCAGATAAGGAAGGACTGCTGGCGGCACGTCTCCAAGCAGAAGAAGATGTTATTGCCGAGTACCGCAGCCGCTTGGCGCAGAACCGGGATATGCTTCCGCTCGCCGATCTAAATTTTGGGCTAACTTCGATCCGCATCCCAGGCCTAGCGGAAAACCTTAAAGCGACATGCATTGACGAGACGCTCAACGAAGTCAGGCAGGGGGAGAAAGAAGATCTTCTAAACCTCGTACGCCGTGAAGGGCGCATGGTGATAGTAGGTCTTCCCGGAGCAGGAAAGTCTGTAGCGCTTCAGCTAGTAGCGGCCGAGTGGAGTAGTAGGAAAAGTGCGCCACTTGCTGTGCAGGCAAAACTTTCCGATTTGGCTCGAATAATTCCAAAAGGAGGACCGTATCGTCTAAGCATTGAGGAAGTTGTTAAGTCTGCAACGCAGGGTGAAAATTCGCTACTGGCAGACGCGATGGCCCGCAAGTTGCAGCGTGGTGAAGCGGTGCTGCTCCTCGACGCCTTGGATGAAGTGCTTGATAATCGAGATGCAATCATTGAGGCAATTGAACGGCTTTTGCAGGACCTGCCAACCTCGACAGACATAGTAATAACCACCCGACACTCCTCATTCAAGGCGGCGGGACTTCTCAACCTTCCCACGTTTGAGCTAAATGAGCCTGAAAACCTTGACAGCACGTTGGACCTACTTCTGCAAGAGCTAGCCGAAAAAAGAGGCGCCGAGTCTACAGGCTGGTTGGAAGAGCGCAGACTCTATATAGAGGCTTCCCGAAGCATAGATCGGCACCTTTGGCAGGTTCCTCTCCTGGGAACGCTAATGGTTTTCCTGCTTGTGGAACGGGCTCCCCAAGCGATGCCTAATTCCCGAGCCATGCTTCTAGTGGAAATCATTGAGGCGAGCGTGCATCGTTGGGAATCTCGTCGGACTGTGACAGGCATACCTGGCATCAGCGCGTCACTCACTTCCCAAGTGCTACTCGACTGCTATGACGATATTGCCCATCATGTCGCATGCGATGAAGCTGAATGGAACGAAGTGATGAGTGCGGTCGATAAGCGGCTGCAAGAATATTGGGGGAAGTCGAAAGGAGAAGCTAAAGCTGCCGCTCAGGGCGTACTGAATCACTGGGATGCCACTGCTGGTGTGTTCGTCACCTCTCATCCGGGCGGACGTCTCTCGGCACGAACTCGACTCTTCGCTGAGATCGGAGAAGCACGGTGGGTACTCAGGAACGATGACAGAGCTGAAGAATGGTTGCGAGATTCCGTAGCAGACCCAGAGCTAAGAGAATGCGTAAGGCTAGCTGCTGGCCTTTCCCCACATGTGATGCGGTCTCTGTGTGATCTAGCCTTGGAGCAACGAAATGACCTTCTGGATCTAGTGCTATCCGCTATGGAAGATGGCGCTCAATTGGATGAGAATAGGGTGCAAAGTTTCAAAAGAATGCAGATCGATCGCATCTCCACACTTCCTTTGACGCCCACTCGGGAAAAAATAGGGAAACTAAGAATTCCTGGCGACTCTGCACCGGCGAAGCTAGCCATTCGCCTTGCTCGTCTGAATTTGAGCGAAGATGATTTGCTGCTTCTTCTTGACCGTGTCAACAGACTAGGGGCTTGGCAGTCTTCCGTCGTGCAAGCCATAGCTCTGGCATCGCAAGCAAAAAATAACGGGAGGAAGTTGACTTCTACGGGCCTCGACGTCCTTGAGCGAGCACTGTTTGATCCAGACCGCGAGGAGGAGGGTGCAAGCAGTAGACCAGCGGGCTTGGACCAAGTCGTTCAACTGGCCCTGGAAGAGTTGGTACCTATCCGCCCATCGACTGCTTTAAGGGTTGCCGCCACCGCGTATCGTTGCAGAGTCAGCACCGCTTCTAATGCTGAAGTCGAGCTCAAGCGACTCGGCCATGAGAGCGTCCTCCGGGATGCGCGTCCGGAGCGCAATCGGTTCATAAGTGATTCGACCCGAAGAGCCATGATGAGGCTTGGAGACTTCGATCGAAATTCTGTTTTCCGTCTCATGATACAAATCGCAGACGATCGAGTTGAGCTAACTCCCATGCAGGCCTGGCACCTGGATGAGGCGTCTGCACTCGTGCAAGCCCTAAATATAAATTACGCAGGAATAGGGATGCTGGATCATGCCACTTCTAAGGTGCCAAGGATCACTCTGGATTTGTTCCGCTGTATAGCTGCCGGATATGAGATTGATATGCAAAGAGTTACAGCAGAGCTTGAATCCCTTCAATGTGAAAATGTCGAGCGCCCTGACTGGTTCATTCTGGTAATTCCCTCTAGACGTCGACCTATCTCGAAGTCTAGTTTGCCAACAGGTTCTCCTGCACTCATCTTGCAAGCGTTCCAGACCAATAACGAGTGGCTTGCGGACCTTGCCGTAGACCTTGCGTGGGATGCCGTCGATCTAACTGAAGAATGGCGTGATCAAGTTATTAGGCTACGTCCACGGCTAGCTGCCAGGATACGACAGTCGGCAAGTGTAATAGTCGCCCAAAAGTGGCCCAATTACCCGGCCCCCAGCGATCCTGTCTCACGATCAGGTTTTGCGAGAGTTGCGGCACATCGGTTCGCTTCTCAAGGCAAAGTGGAAGACGCGGCGCACCTCCTGCGCGATCCTGACTTGCTTGTTCGTAAGAACGTCGCTGAAATCCTTTCAAAGACTCCTTTTGGGAAAAGTGAATACTTTTTCGAAGCTCTGTCATATCCTGCCGAGCAATGGACCTGTATCCACTGTGACCGTGTGATTGAAATCAGTTCTTCGGCGTGTGAGAATCACCATCCTAGGCCCGACCCATCTGTAACAGACTAGGGATGGTCAATCGCAGAGCAGGCTCCCTGCGGTCAGACTCGCGTCTCCCATCTGCTCTCGTTTTGCGTACGAAGTGCAGGTACGGTCGGGTCGTGTCCGGTGCATGTTGGGTTGGTCACCCGTTGACGTACGCCGGTTGATCGCGCGCGACTAGGGGAGCTGGTACGGGCATGGCGGTTGACGCTGCTCGATCGGAAGAGGGGTTCACGTCGGCGGGGGCTACGCGGGTGATGGTGGCCGCGTGCCTGGCGGCGGGGCTCGACGACAGAGACGCGGAGTTGATCCGGCTCGGAGAGAACGCGTTGTTCCGGCTGGCCTCTGCACCGGTGATCGTGCGTGTGGCCCGCGGGGAAGAGTGGCTGCCGAAGGCTCGTACGGAAGTCGCCGTCTCGAAATGGCTGGCGGAGGAAGGATTCCCTGCCGCACGCATCGTTGGGGATCTTGAGCAGCCGCTCTTGGTTGATGGTCACCCGGTGACGTTCTGGCACCTCATAGTCGAGGGTGATCGCAAGGCCACCTATGGAGAGTTGGGCGGTGTCCTGCGGGATCTGCACTCCTTGGAGGTGCCGGCGGGGCTCGAACTGCCGTCGTTCGAGCCGTTCGACAAGCAGGAACTACGGATGGAGCGGGCTGTGATCCCGCCAGATGACAAGGTCTTCCTGCGGAAACGGTGGCGGGAGCTGCAAGACAAGTACGCGGAGCTGCGGTTCGAGACGCCCAAGGGACCGGTGCACGGGGATGCGCACGTGCAGAACCTCATGGTGGATGATCGCGGGCAAGTGATCTTGATCGACTTCGAGGCTTTCTGCTACGACCATCCTGAGTGGGATCTGATGGTCACGGCTGTCGAGCATCACAGTCTTGGGTGGCAGACGGATGAGCAGTACGCCGACTTCGTGGCCGCGTACGGGCGGGACCTGTACGACTGGCCCGGGTACGAGACGCTGCGTGGTCTACAAGAGTTCGGCATGACGACGTGGCTCATGCAGAACGTGCAGGAGGATGAGGAGACAGCGGCTGAGTACCGCCGGCGCATCGCTGGTCTGCGGAACGATGACGCTCCTCGGGACTGGCGGCCCTGGTAGCCGCTAGTCGTCGTCCTCCAGGCGGGCGAGTGCGTCGCGCACCTGGTCGTTGAATGCGGCCACGGTGGGGATCGTCGCGTGGATGCTTACCTCGGCTTGGAAGTCGGTCACGTACCGCTGGAAGCGTGTTGATTGGAGTGTGTCGCCGCCGTCCACGGCCAGGCTGGCTGTCGTAACGGCGGCTTCCAATTCGCCGTTCAGGAGCTGGCTTTGAGCAAGCACCATGCGGCAGAACCCCAATGTGCGGGCGTACTTCGGATCGGTGCTGTCGACGGCACGCTGAGCCTGCTCGACGGCTTCGCGGCGCATCTTGAGATCACGGAAGCAGTGGCAAAGTTCGCCCATGAGCTCCGCGGAGTCGAAGTAGCCGAGCCACGCGGGGTCCTCAGCTGTGTCGGCTTGCTCAAAGTGGCGCTGTGCCTCATTCATGGCGCGGCCCGCGGCGATGCGATCACCTGCGTTGGACAGGGCGCGGGCCTCCATGGCTGCGTAGTCCGCCATTGCGCGCGGCGTAGCACGTCCCTTGGCGCCCTCGACGGCGGCGCGGGCCAGTTGGATGGCCTGAGCGTGGTTGCCGAGGTAGTTGGCTTGGTGGCTGAGGTTGCCGAGGATGCGGGCGCCGAACATGCGGTCGTCGATGACCTGGGACAGGCGCAGCGTGGAAGTCAGGTAGCGGTGGGCGAGGTGGTGGTTTCCGGTGTCGTACGCGGTCCACGCGAGCAACTGGGAGACCTCGGCGGCTGCACCGAAGAGCGCCGTGCCCACCTTCTCGCTGTAGCTGGCATCCAGCAGGGGTAGAACCTCGTGGCGGAAGTAATGGCGTAGGGCCTTGTGGCCATGGCCTCCGCCGTACTTGAAGTCGAGCTGCATGAACATTCCGGCCGCGTCCTTGATCGCGCGGACGTCGCGCATGCCGACGCGCTGATGACTGGGTCTGTCGGACTGAATACCGTCCGGACGCGCGATCATCCACGACAGGACGGCGGAATTTAGGTCGCCGTCCGCGATGGCCAACTGGTCCGATGCCACGGCGTCGGGGCTCTGGTCGGCAAGGCACTCCAGGAGGGACAGCACGTCGGGCACTGTGTCCGGGTAGCCAACGGGCTGGGGTGCCGGCTGCTGCGAGTGATCGAAGAAACCGAGATCGCCGGGTGTGATCCGACGGCCGGTTTTGGTGCTCAGTACGTCTGCCATGATCGCGGCGGTCTGAGGTGTAATGCCTGCCCCGTCCCGCCATCGCTGAACGGAAACGTGGGTTGTTCCGAGGTGCACACCGCGCTGAGCGGCGGCGTCCTTCATCCGCTTCGCAAGGCCCTTGTTCGAGACCTGCGCTTCGTCCATGACGGCAACTAAGTGCGCGTTCGGCTCTCGGCTCATGCTCCCCTGCCAACCCGAGAATGACGGCGAGTGCTCATCCTGTCACAGGAGTATCGCCCCAGGGGGTTCATTGGTGAACCCCCTTTGCCTTTGCTGGTGTTCATGTGAACCCCCTGGTGAACGCTCCCGGAACCAGTCTGCTCGCCGTGTACTGGCACGCGTGCAACAAGCGATGCCGTGAGGGCCGTGGGCGGCTCGGAGAGGGACGCAAATGGATGCGGGGAAAGCCAAGAGCGTGTCAAGGGAACTGGACGCCTACGCGCACTGGTTCGTGGCGCCGGATCCGTCCTCTGACGGGCACTTCCTGACGCTGACGCTCTTCGCCGAGTTCGGTGACACGGGGCGCATGGCGCGCGACATGACGGCCGTGTTCTTGCGGGGCGCTGGGCTGGATGCGCTGGTCGATGATGCTCGACTGGCCGTTTCAGAACTCGTGGGAAACGTGGTGAACCACGCCGTACCGGATCGGCACCTCAGCCGTCCTGGAGGCTGCCGACGTATCGATGTGATCTTCAAGCTGTACCCAAGATGGCTCTTTATCGGCGTTGCCGACGAGGACTCGACGCCCCCATTGCTTCCAGCAGGAGAGGCGTTCGCGCCGGGACTGCTCGGTGAACTGTCCGAGGCAGTGTTGCCTGACACGGGCCGTGGGCTGCACATCGTTCAGCGGCTGGCGACGTCGGTCTGGTGGTCGGCGGAGGATCGCGGAGGCAAGACCGTCTGGTGCCGCTTCGATCTCGATCCGTTGACGGCCGATCACGTGGCCTGACAGACGCCGGGGCACCGCGTCACCGTTGCTCTGCTCCTTCGCGATCGGGAGCAGAGGTGCCCCGGTTACCGGCCGGATCCTGACCGCTCCGGTCGAAGGGGCGCGGCTCCTCGAACGTTTCGGGAGCTCCCCTCCCGAGTGAGGGGCCGCGCTTCACAACCTCATACCGAGACCGGGCCACCCCATCAGCCCTGGAAAGCGAAGGGTGGCCCGGCTGGGAACACGGCGGTTCCCGGTGCCTGATGGTACCGGGGCCGTCGTGCTGCATTTCGGTCCTGGTCCAAGGAAGTTGACGATCCGTTACCTAGATCAGGACAGAGGTGGGCCAGGTGTCTGGCGCGGGTGAGGACAGGTTGAGCGACGGTCTGGACATCCCTGACAGCAACTCAGGGCTGTGGGTGTCTGGCGTCGACTACATCGCGGGCTGGCGTGTGGCGCGCGGGTCGGCCGACCGGTTCAACCGGGCGCTCCTGGCCGCGGGGTTCGAGTTGTCAGAGGTGCGTGCGGTGGCCTCGACGAACGAAGAAGGACGTGGCGTTGTACGCGTGGCCGGCTGGCCGGACGCCGTGGAACGGCTTGCCATCCTCCTGGAGACGCTCGCCGACAGCCAGGGCGGTCGGACATGAGAGGTCTTTCCGCTGGTGAGCGGGACACGTGGGCACGTCGCCGGCCGCAGAGACTTTGGGCGGGAGCTGTCATGGGGCGAGCGAACAGGGGGCCTTACGCTCGCCAGCGGATCGGGCAGTCCTTGGACCTGCCCGCAACAGCCCGATCGGCCCCCTGTTCTTCGAGGCTCGCCCCATGGCGGCTGCCTAAAGTCTCGGAGGTCGTCGACCCCCAGCCCCGAACGCCCGGGCATGCGACGGCCAGTCGACGCGTCAGGCCCTCCGGCGCTCTGCGGTGCGGGGCGCTGGCCGACCGGACGGGACCGGCGGTCACGCCGCACGCCCGGCCGGGGCGGCGGGGCGCCCTGGCACGCCGCAGGCGTGCCCTTGAGGAAGTGAAGAATGTTTCGACCGATTGCCGTTGCCGATCACGGCTGGCGGCGTTGAGCGAGCACCTTGTCGGCAGTGATCCGGTAGGCAAGCTCGGCGCGGTCGGCGCCGATGCGGATTTCTTCGAGGATCAGGGCCTGGTCGTCGGTGCCGCAGGTGACGCGGGACAGGTGAAGGACCGGGGTCGCATCGGGCAGGCGCAGGGCGGTGCGCTCATCCGGGAGCGGCATGCGCGCGCGGACCGTCTCGGACCACCACAGTTTGTGTCCGGCCTTCGTCAGCATCGCGTACACGGCGGCAGGTTCGGCATTTGGCGCTTCGGCAAGATCCGGTACGGCGTCGGCAGTGGCGAGCGGGATCAGCGTGCGGTGCATCGCGCGCGTGCCAGTGGCCGGATCAGTCAGCAACCTGTCGCAACCGAAGAGCGCTTCCTCGACCTGTACCTCAAGGAGGTGTGCCGTGGGTTCGGTCGCATGCGTGCGGTAGGTGCTCGGCTCCTCGGTCTGCTCCCATGTAGCTACGCCATGGAGTGTGAAGCGACCGCCGGACGTGCGGCCCACGTGGCCGGCGAGGCTGACGACAGGGCGGCCGTTGGAGCGTACGAAGCTCCCCTTGCCGTGCCGTACGTCGATGAGGCCTTCCGCCCGCAGTGCGGAGACGGCGTTGCGGACCGTGGGACGGGAGACCTGGTAGCGGGTCATGAGCTGGGCCTCGGACGGCAGGAGCGAGTCCGGAGCGAACTCTCCGGACAGGATCGCTTCCCGGATCGCGGCGGCCACCTGTTGGTAGAGGGCTCCGGGGCGCTGGATCTCTGTCATCTCGGCATCTCCGGGTTGGAGTCGTAGGCACGTCGCACGCGCGACATCACTCGTCAGCATAAGTAGTTGCTCTCTCGTCGTACAGGGCTTCATAGTCGTAACTCGTAAGGACAAGTGACGTCAGTACCTGACTGACGTCCTGACTGGCCAAGGAGGCCAACACCAATGCAGTCCATTCCCGTGGACGCGGCGCGACTCGGCGTACTGCGATGCGCCATCGCACCCGAAGCAAAGCTCAGCAACCCCGAGACACAGGAGGTGAAGAGGGACCGGGACGGAAACCCCGTCTACACGGTGGCCGTCACCGTGCGCCAGGACCGGCGGCGCATCTCCGTCATCGAGATCGCCGTGAGCGGCGAGCCGAAAGGCATCGAGGAAGGCCAGATCGTGAGAGTCACCGGGCTGACCGCGTTCGCCTGGTCGATGGGTGACCGGCACGGGATCAGCTTCCGCGCCGACGCGATCACACCCGTGCACGGTGCCGCCGCGCACACCAAGGGCGGTGATGCGTGATGGGGCCGTACCTGCTTGCCGTTGCCCTGGCCGCGCTCGCCTGGGTGCTGCTCGTCGGTGACCTGGTGCGTCGGCATCGTCCGGTCTGGCACTGGTACGTCGCTGGCTACCCGGTGACTACGTGCCGGGTGCTGTTCACCTGGCGCAGAGTCGCTCTGCTCAACGATCTGTCGGTGTCGCGACTTCCGTCGCGCACGGTGGTCGGGCATCTGTTGGTCAAGGGTGATCCGGTACGGCCAGTGGCTCCGCGGCTGTCGTTTCCGCGCGCTACGCGCATGGGGCTGGCCGTGACCGTACGGCTGCACGCGGGCCAGACCCCGGCGACGTACATGAAGGCGGCTGATGCCCTCGTGCACGCGTGGAAGGTCCACGCGGTGCGGGTCACCTCGCCGGAACGTGGGGTCGTGTTACTGACAGCCATGGCCAGTGATCCGCTGCAACGTCCCGGCCTGGCCACGGCCCCCACCGAACTGCTCTCTGCCCTCATCGGCGCTCTGGAAAGCGGCGGTGCCTGGGTCATGAACCTGCGGCTCGTGCCGCACTGGCTCATAGCCGGGGCCACCCGGTCCGGCAAGTCCACCCTGCTGGCCAGGTTGATCACCCAACTCGCGCCACAACCCGTCGCTCTGGTCGGCATCGACTGCAAGGGCGGTATGGAACTCGGGCTTTTCGCGGAGCGGTTGAGCGCGCTGGCGACGTGTCGCCGCGAAGCGGTCGCCACTCTCTCCGCCCTCGTCGTCGACATGCAGGACCGGATGAGCGCGTGCCGGTCGGCCGGTGTCCGTTCGATCTGGGAACTCCCTGACAGCCTCCGGCCGATACCCGTGGTCGTGATCGTCGACGAGATCGCAGAGCTGTACCTGTCTGACGGCACCCGCGAGAGCAAGGCGGAAGCCGATCAGTGCTCCACCCTCCTGCTCCGGCTGGCCCAGCTCGGGGCCGCCCTCGGACTGCACTTGGTCGTCGCCGGCCAACGCGTCGGATCCGACCTGGGTCCCGGCGTCACGGCGCTCCGGGCCCAACTCGGCGGCCGGATCTGCCACCGGGTGAATGACCCCGGCACGGCCGAGATGACCTTGGGCGACCTCAACAAGGACGCCGTGGCCGTCGCTCAGTCCATCACGGCGGAGGAACGGGGTGTGGCCGTGTGCAGCGGACCGGACGGCGGCTGGAGCCGTGCCCGCTCGCACCTGACTCCAGCGGAGGAAGCCGTCTCGACAGCCCGGAAGTACTCCGGCATGACCCCGGAACTGCCCGCCCTCGGTCATGCGCTCGTTGCGCTGGAAGGGGACGACAAGTGATCAGCGAAGGAACGGCGTTCACGTTTGCGGTGATCTTCGGGATCATCACCGTCCTCCTCGTCCGCTCCCGTGATGTCCGCGCCTGGGAAGCCGTGTGCGTCGGCCTCTTCGGCCTCTACCTCGGACAGACCCCCGTGCTCTTCACCGTCCACGGACTCGTGACCTGGTTCGTCAGCGGCTTCTCCCACACCTGAGCGGAAAGGACGTACCGCCATGCCTATGCCTCGCGTGAGGTGCCCTCACTGCAAGGGCGACGGCGCCCGCAGGACCTGGACCGGACGGCTGCACCGCTGCCGCGTCTGCCGGGGCACCGGAACCATCCGCTGACCGAAACCCACACACCACACCAGACGAGGGAGGACCCATGCCCCACGACGTGCCGTCACCCATCACCCGTGCCGCTACGGCGGCCCAACCCGGAAGGTCACCGCCATCACCGCGGACCTCACTCCGGCTGGCAGGCGCCCCGTTCTCGACCGGGCGGGGCGCCTGCGTCGGCTCTCCGAGACAGATCGCGACGCAATACGCGTTGCCCAAGATGCCAACTTCCAGCGCTGGTTGGAACAGATCACCGCCACAGGTGGGTGTGCCAACCCCGTCCACCTCTCCGGCTCGACTACGACCCTGGCCCCGGATACCGGCGAGATCTTCCGTCACTATGACACTCGCGATGAACCCGGAGAGCGCCTTCTCGTCCGGTGCCGCAACAGACGCGCGACCGTCTGTCCGGCGTGCTCCCGGCTACACGCTGGGGACACCTTCCACCTTGTCCGTGCGGGTCTCCTCGGCGGCAAGGGTGTTCCCGCCGCAGTCCGCGAGCGACCCCGGCTCTTCGTCACCCTCACTGCACCGTCCTTCGGTGCGGTTCACCGAGTCGGGGAGCGATGCCGCCCTCGTCGTGACGGCGGTGCCTGCGAGCATGGTCGTCCCCTCGGCTGCGACGTGCTCCACGCTCCCGATGCGCCGATTGTCGGTCAGCCGCTCTGTCCCAACTGCTACGACTACACAGCCCACGCGCTGTGGCACGCTCACGCTTCCAAGCTGTGGGATCGGTTCGTCATCGACGTTCGGCGGCGCCTTGCGGGCTCAGTCGGCCTCGTGCAGTCCCGCTTCGCACACCATGCCCGGCTGTCCTTTGCGCGTGTGGCCGAGTATCAGAAGCGAGCGGCCGTTCACGTACACGCCGTCGTCCGCCTCGACGGACCGAACGGCCCTGACGATGAACCCCCGGCTTGGGGCACTGCGGCTCTACTCATCAACGCGGTCCGTGCCTCCGCTGAACGGGTCCTGGTCCGCACGCCCCACAGCCCGGCCGTGGGTGAGCTGGGTATGCGATGGGGCGTCCAAATCGACGTCCGGCCCCTGCGGGCTGATGGGGGTGGACTCGAAGATGACGCCGTTGCCGCGTACGTGGCCAAGTACGTCACCAAGGGGGCGAGCGAGACCGGCGTCGGCCTGGACCACTCGCTCTCCACCTTCGCCGAAATCGACACGGCACCCGTCAACGATCACGTCCGCACCCTCATGCGTACCTGCTGGCGCCTCGGTGGGCTTCCCGAGTACGCGCCCCTCCGGCTTCGGGCCTGGGCTCACACGTTGGGCTACCGGGGCCACATCCTGACCAAGTCCCGCGTCTACTCGACGACGTACGCAGTGCTCCGCGCCGAACGCGCTGACCACATGGGCCATGGCGACCTGCCCGACGGGGTCACCGAGAGGCACTGGCGGTACGTCGGTTCCGGCCACACGCCAGGCGCTGCGCTCATCGCCGCCGGAATCGCCGATGACCTCGCGGAGTCCCGGCGGCTCGGCCTCGAAGCGAGGCATGAGGGGGAGTGGTGCGGATAGCTGCGCCTCCTGAACGTGAGCCCCGAAAGCCTCTGCGCTCGTTGTCCCTCGGACCTCACGACGATGGGGATCGGATCTTGATCGAAAGCGAGATCGTGATGGTCGATGACGACGGCACGGAGGAGCCGTTCGACCCCGAGTCGTGGTTCGAGTGAAGGCAGGCGCTGCCTCCTCAAATTCCTCAGGACGGCAGCGCCGCATTCATAGGCCACGCGTGTCCTCAGAAGGCTTCCGCGAAGTCGTCTTCCTTCAGTATCAGACGGTCCCGCACGTCCTTGGGAATCATGAGCTTCATGTGGATGCGCGGTGCGCGTACGCCTGGGACCTTGCTCCGCTTGATCTTGCACTTCACGCCGACGCGGAGCAGGTCTGCGGCCATGGCCTCCATGCCACCCTCCTCCCACTGAGATCGGAACGTCTTGCCGTTGTGCACGGCCACCCAACGGTCCTGGGTCGACTCGGGATCGATGGTCTCCAGTTGTTTGATGAGGTCGTCGAGTGTTTTCTCTGCCTGCTCCTTGGTGAACCGCGTCTTCGTGAAGCGGCCTCCGGGCTCAAGCCCCGTCATGTAGTAACTGATGGACTGTTCGAGACGCTGCTGTTCCTTCCGCGCCTCGGCGCCCTGACGGTACTCGCGCGTCATGACCGGCTCGTCCCCCAGCACCTTCAGGACGTCCTCGACGAGCTTGCTGTAGATGTCGTGGGGGTTCGGTGCGCCATGGCCTCCCGCCTTGCACTTACCGCACCGGAGGTACATGTAGGAACGATCTTTGACGCGGTTCCTCTGTACGGTCATGTTCGTGCCGCAGTCGGCGCAGATCAGGACACCGAGGAACTGCGTGGCTCCGCCGGGAGCACGGGTGGGCTGGTTCTTTGCGCGTCGGTCCAAGGCGGCCTGAAGGCTGTTGAACTCATCCTCGGTGAAGATCGGGTCAGCTACGCGGATGGGCTTGGCGTCGCTGCCAAGCACGATCTTCGAGCGGCGCACGCCTCCGTTCTTGTCCTCTTCTACGCGGTACCCCATAAGTGCTGGGTTCCGGAGTCGACGGAGCTGGGTCGACGTCGTCAGACCTGGTCCGCAGAGTCCGGCGCGGACGAGAACCTTGACGATGCGGCGGGCGGAAGCTTGCCTCGGCCGCATCGCGGCGTTGCGACACCAGTGCAGCGCTCTGTACGCGTCCTTGTTGATGACCAGTACGACCCTGCCGTTCTCGTCCTCTGCTGTCTCGTAGCCGTACGCGGGCTTGCCTACGAGCCAGGCGCTCTGCGTCTTGGTGTAGTCCCAGAGGCTTGTGACGCGGGTGCTCGTGTTGGCGGCCTCGATCTCGGCAATGCCGCCGACGATCGTGACCATGATCTTCCCGGCGGTCGTGGTCAGATCGATCGAGTCGTTCTTGGAGACCAGGTTCTTGCCGTACTTCAGGCACCAATCGATCATGGTGCTGAGGTCTGTAAGTCGTCGTACGAAGCGGTCGAGCTTCCAGAAGAGCAGTACGTCGAACTCAGGCGCCCGGTTATTGAGCCAGTCCCCGAGTTCCTTCCGCTTCCACGGCGGGACCTTCGTTGCCGAGACGTTGAGATCGCTGGCGACCCCCACCACTCGGTAGCCGCGTTCCCTGGCGAGTATGCGTAGATCGAGCTCCTGGCGTACCGGCGACGTGGTGTCGTCGGTGAGGACGGAGAGCCGCACGGACAACAGGGCCCGTGGGGCGTCGTCGGGTAAGAGGTCCTCCGCTCTCTTCAGATCGTCTAAGAGCGATAAGTCGGCGGTGCTCCACTCCGCCTCAACGTCGTACGATCCGCGGTCACTTGGCGTCCTCGCTCGTTTCCCCATGTCATCGAAGGTAGCGCGGTTTTAAGGCAGTTGGTATATGGCCTCAGATGGACACGCAGATTCAAATCGGCCCGACCGGCAAGAAGTTGCTGCCTCTGACGGTCAAGAACGGCGGCCCGACTCCCGCCGCGAGTGGTCACGCGCACTGATGTGAGCGAGCCGGTCGGCAGGGCGGTCGGGAACGGGGATTGTGTCCCTGTTCCCGACCGCCCTGCGTTGGACGGGCTTCACATGTGCGGTTGTGTGGTGTTGCGGCTGACGGCCTGGAAGTGCCGTCGCCTGTGCGTCAGTTGCAGAAGTTGAGGATGAGCAGGAGGCCGTTGTTGCACTGGTGATCCTCGCCGCCGCCGCCACCGTGGCCGCCGACCGGGGCGGCCTTGGTGACAGCGTGGGTGGCGGGCGTCGCGGCCACGGCGGACGTGGCGGTTGCCACCCCCGCCGCACAAGCGATGCCCAGGGCGACGGTCACCGCGAATACTCGCGGAATGCGGGAAACGGCCTTCTTGGAGAGAGGTGTTGTGTTCATGAACTCACCATGCACACCCCCGCGATCAGTTGCTTGCCGAGCGCATCTGAGTGGGTGAGCCGCCCTCGGGTCCGCTACTTGCTCGCGGCGAAGCGCATGAGGGCCAGTTGGTCGCCCTGCTTGATCTTGCCGGTGATGTTGATGACTTCGAGCTTCCAGGTGTTGCCGACCCGGACCGCCTTGGCGACCGCGCAGCCGTTGTCCGTGGTGAGCATGCTCGGCCAGATGTCGGCGACCTGCTGGGAGCTGCCGCCGCTGGCGTCGTAGACCTTGAAGCTGATGTTGCGGGCCTTCTGGAAGGAACTGCCCTTCTTGTAGGCGGCGGCGACGAAGACGATCGACGTGATGTGCGGCGGGATCTTCGCGAACTCGACGGTGACCGTCTCGTCGTCGCCGTCTCCGTGGCCGGTCTGGTTGTCGCCGCTGTGCAGCAGGGAGCCGTTGCCTATGGGGTCGAGCGAGTCGAGGCCCGCCAGGCGCACCGGGTCGCCGTCGTGCATGGCGATGGCGATGAGGTCGAGGTCGGTGCCCTTCTTCTGGCGGAGCTTGCCGAGCACTCCGCCGCTGGCGCCGACGCTGGGGTCCCAGGAGACCCCTATGGACAGATGGGTCACGCCGTCCAGGTCGGCGGGGCCGTCTTCCTTCGTAAGCGTAATCATGGGGACATAGTGCACGGGCGCCCGCCGGGTCAGGGAACGGACCCGTGAAACCATGAGGCGATGCCACAGCTGACCCTGCCCGACGTCCGGTTCCACGCCTCCTACCTCGACGCGGTACGCGAGTTCACCGAGGCGGGTCTCGACCCGGCCGTGCTGGAGAGCGGGGAGATCGGACCGTACGGGAGGACGTGGCGGGAGCCGGCGGGGTTCGCGTCCTTCGTGCTGGAGCTCGGTGGCCACATCGGATACGTGGTCCGCCCAGGCGCCCGGCGTCGGGGACACGCCACCGCCATGCTCGCGGCCGCCCTGCCCGTCTGCCGTCAACTGGGCATCGCGCGGGCCCTGGTCACCTGTGACGCCGGCAACACCGCGTCTCGTAAGGTGATCTAGGCCAATGGCGGAGAATTCGAGGACCGGCGCGGCATAAAGCTGCGGTTCTGGATCCGTACGGGGAACTGAGGCGTCTACGTCGTTATGGACCTGGAGAAGCAGCCCGCGCCGCAGGCGCCCCCGCCGGAGGGATGCCTGACCGTCGCGATTCGCATCCCCGTACGCATCGTCGTGCTCGTGCTGGTCGTGCCCGTGCGGATCGTGTGGGACGCGTTGGTCGTGGTGGGGCGGTTCCTGCGGGACAGTGTGCTGCGGCCGCTGTGGCGGGCGCTGGTCGTCTGGCCCTGCGTGGGCCTGTGGCGCTACGTGGTCGTGCCCCTCGCCAGGGCGGTCGGATGGCTCGCCAAGGTGCTTGTCGTTCTTCCCCTGGTGTGGCTGTACCGGCATGTGCTGACGCCGGTCGGGCACGGCATCGCGTGGGTCGCGCGGGGGATCGTGGCCGGGCTGGTGTGGGTGTACGCGCGCGTGCTCACTCCGGTCGGGCACGGGATCGTGTGGTTCCTCAAGGGCGTCGGCGCGGTACTCACACTGATCGGGCACGGCATCGCGTGGGTCGCGCGGGGGATCGTGGCCGGGCTGGTGTGGGTGTACGCGCGCATGTTCACTCCGGTCGGGCACGGGATCGTGTGGTTCCTCAAGGGCGTCGGCGCCGTGCTCGCCTGGATCTTCACGCCGATCGGGCGCGCGATCGTCTGGTGTGCCAGGGGGCTCGCATGGCTGGCGGGCGCCGTCGTCACCGGCATCGGTGTCGCCCTGTACTGGATCGCCCGCGTCCTGCTCGTCCTGCCCTTCGTTGCCCTGTGGCGCTGGGTCCTCGCGCCCATGGGAAGGGTCCTTGCCGTCGTCGGCCGGGAAGTGTGGGACGCGCTCGGGCACGCCTGGCGGATCGCCGGGCACATCTCCCTCGCTGTCGGGCGGTTCCTCGGGACCCTCTTCCGGTGGATCTTCGTCGAGCCGGTGCGCTGGGTGTACCGCACGGTGCTGACCCCGGTCGGGCACGTGGTCCGGGACGTGGTGCTGCGCCCGGTAGCGGAGGCCGCGCGCAGTGTGGGACGGATCACCCGGGCCGCTCTCGCCTCGGCCCGTGAGTCCGTACGGCAGGCCCGGGCCGACGTCCGGCGGATGCTCTTCGGCGACGCGGGCGCTGTGCGCGATGTCGGCGCCGTCGGCGAGACCCGTGAGCGTGAGGCGGTGGCCCTGCGGGAACCGACGGGCGCCGACACACGTACTCTTGGTAGCAGTACGACCGCACTCACGAAGGACTGAGCGACACTGGGCAAGCGACAGCCCGAAGGCCCGCCGCCCGCACCGGCGGTGCAGCGCATCCGACTGCGCTACACCAAGCGCGGCCGCCTCCGGTTCACCAGCCACCGTGACTTCCAGCGCGCCTTCGAGCGTGCGCTGCGCCGCGCCGAGGTGCCCATGGCGTACTCGGCGGGGTTCACGCCGCATCCGAAGGTGTCGTACGCCAATGCCGCACCCACCGGCACGGGCAGTGAGGCGGAGTACCTGGAGATCGCGCTCACGCAGACGCGCGACCCGGAGAAGCTCCGGCTTCTCCTCGACGAGTCGCTGCCCGCCGGGCTCGACGTCGTCGACGCGGTCGAGGCCAGGACCTCGGGACTCGCCGACCGGCTCACCGCTTCCGTGTGGGAGCTCAGGCTGGACGGCGTGGACCCGGCAGAGGCCGGGCGTGCGGTCGCCGTGTTCAACGCCGCCGAGGCGGTCGAGGTCCAGCGCACCACCAAGAACGGTCTTCGGACCTTTGACGCCCGCCCCGCGGTCGTACAACTTGAAACGCACAGTGATTCTGCTGATAGGCCGACCGACCAGCCCTGTGCGATACTGCGGCTGGTTGTTCGGCACGTGACGCCTGCCGTACGACCCGACGACGTCCTGTCCGGTCTCCGCGCCGTGGCCGACCTGGCGCCGCCGGTCCCCGCAGCGGTGACCAGGCTGGCGCAGGGGCTGCTCGATGAAGAGACCGGCACGGTGACCGACCCGCTCGCGCCCGACCGCGAGGCAGTCGAGGCCCACTCAACGGCCGAACCGACTGCCGCCGCGAAGGCGCCGGCGTAAGGAAGGTCCCGCGAAGGACGGGCGTCGTAGCGCAGCCCTCGTACTCGGGAGCCACCTGGGTCGGGCAGTGCACTGACCACAAGACTTTCGCCAGGCCGTACCCAACAAGGGCGTACGGAACCGGCGAGACAGGACACAGAGAGCTCCCGTGCGGCGCCCGCGCCCCGGACGGCGGCACCGCGCATCGCGCGAGCCGCGGACGTCACCGGCATCCCTGCCGGACCAGGTGCGGCGCCCGGGAGCCTGACGGGAGAAATGCCCGCATGCTCGAACCGACCGAACCCACCGAGGGTTCCGAACAGAACACTCCCAGCGACACCCTGCCGCCGCGTCGTCGGCGCCGTGCCGCGTCCAGGCCGGCGGGACCGCCGGTCGCCGCCGCCCCGGGCGGTGAGGAGGTCGTCGCTCCGGCCATACCGGCCGCGGAGGCGGAGGACCTCGTCACGGACGAGGAGGAGAAGCTCGACGAGAACGTCGAGACCACCGAGGCCGCTGCGCCCGCCGGGCGTCCGCGTCGGCGTGCGACGCGCCGGGCGTCCGCGCCTGCCGGTGCGCCCGCGGCGGCCGAGGCTGCCGAGACCGTGGTGCCGGTGGTCGCCGAGGCACCCGCCGAGACCGCGGCCGCGGAGAGCGCGCCTGCCGTCGAGGCCGAGGACGCGGCTCCGCCCGCCGGGCGGACACGTCGGCGCGCGACGCGTCGGGTGTCCACCCCCGCTGATGCGCCCGTGGCCGCCGAGGCCGAGGCTCCGGTGACCGCCGAGACGCCTGCCGAGGCCGAGACCGCCGATGAGGCGCCCACCGTCGAGACCACGGCGCCCGCCGGGCGTACGCGTCGCCGGGCCTCCCGGCGTGCCGCCGCGCCCGCCGGTGCTCCGGAGTCGACAGAGACCGTCGAGTCGCCTGCCGCCGCGGAGGTCGCCGAGGTCGTCGAGACCGTCGAGCCGGTGGTCGCGGAAGTGCCCGCCGAGACCGCCGATGCCGAGGACGCCGCCCCGCGTCGTTCCCGTCGCCGTGCCACGCGCCGCGTCTCCGCGCCTGCCGGTGCCCCCGAGGGCGAGGCCGCCGAGGCCCCCGCCGTGCAGGAACCCGCCACCGAAGCCCCCGCACCCGTCGCCGAAACCCCCACCGAGACCCCCGCCGAGGACGCCGCCCCGCGCCGTGCCCGTCGTCGGTCCGTCCGCCAGGCCGCCACCGGGTTCTCCGAGCCCGCGCGGCGCGCTCGCGTTGCCGAGACCGAGGACGAGGACGAGTCGGTGCGTCGGCCGGCGCGCCCCGCGGTCGCCGTGTTCCAGGCGCCCGTCTTCACCGAGCCGCAGTTCCAGACCGCGCAGCGGGCCGCCGCCGAGGCCGCCGCGGAGGCGGAGACCGAGCAGAGCGAAGAGCCGGTCGAGTCCGCCGAGCCGGTCGAGGAGATCGCCGAGGAGCAGAGCGGCTCGCGGCGCCGCCGCCGTCGTCGGGGTGCCGTTGACGAGCCCGAGGTGCAGGAGACCGCCGCCGAGACCGCCGTAGAGGAAGAAGAGACGGACGAGGCCGCCGACGAGGACTCCTCAGACGCGGACGACTCCGAGGAGACCGGGTCGCGGCGTCGCCGTCGTCGCGGGGGCCGTCGCAGGCGCCGTGGCGAGTCCGCCGAGGCGTCCGGTGACGAGGACTCGGAGGACTCCGACGAGTCCGCCGCCGGGCAGTCCGCCCAGGACGACGAGGGTGCCGAGCAGGACGACGAGGACGACGAGGACGCCCGTTCCGACGAGTCCGGCGGCTCCAGCTCCAGCCGTCGCCGTCGTCGCCGCCGGCGTCGGGCCGGGGACTCCTCCTCGGACACCGAGCCCGATGACGGCGACCCCGAGCGGACCGTCGTCAAGGTGCGCGAGCCCCGTCCCGCGCGGGAAAGGGTTTCGGAGCCGTCCGACGAGGTGCAGTCCATCAAGGGCTCGACCCGTCTGGAGGCCAAGAAGCAGCGCCGCCGCGAGGGTCGTGAGCAGGGCCGCCGTCGGGTCCCGATCATCACCGAGGCCGAGTTCCTCGCCCGCCGCGAGGCCGTCGAGCGGGTGATGGTCGTCCGGCAGAGCGGTGAGCGCACGCAGATCGGCGTGCTCGAGGACGGTGTGCTCGTCGAGCACTACGTCAACAAGGAGCAGGCCACCTCGTACGTCGGCAACGTCTACCTGGGCAAGGTCCAGAACGTGCTGCCGTCCATGGAGGCCGCCTTCATCGACATCGGCAAGGGCCGCAACGCGGTGCTCTACGCCGGTGAGGTCAACTTCGAGGCGCTCGGCATGGCCAACGGGCCGCGCCGCATCGAGAGCGCGCTGAAGTCCGGTCAGTCGGTGCTGGTCCAGGTGACCAAGGACCCGATCGGCCACAAGGGCGCGCGGCTCACCAGCCAGGTCTCCCTGCCCGGGCGCTACCTCGTGTACGTCCCCGAGGGCTCCATGACCGGCATCAGCCGCAAGCTGCCCGACACCGAGCGCGCGCGTCTGAAGACCATCCTCAAGAAGATCGTCCCCGAGGACGCGGGCGTCATCGTGCGCACCGCCGCCGAGGGCGCGAGCGAGGACGAGCTGCGCCGCGACGTCGAGCGGCTGCAGGCGCAGTGGGAGGACATCCAGAAGAAGGCGAAGAGCGGCAACGCCCCGACGCTGCTCTACGGCGAGCCGGACATGACCGTCCGGGTCGTCCGCGACATCTTCAACGAGGACTTCTCCAAGGTCGTCGTCAGCGGTGACGAGGGATGGGAGACCATCCACGGATACGTCTCGCACGTCGCGCCCGACCTGACCGACCGGCTGTCGAAGTGGACCTCCGAGGTCGACGTCTTCGCCACGTACCGGATCGACGAGCAGCTCGCCAAGGCGCTGGACCGCAAGGTCTGGCTGCCCAGCGGTGGTTCGCTGGTGATCGACCGGACCGAGGCGATGGTCGTCGTCGACGTCAACACCGGCAAGTTCACCGGTCAGGGCGGCAACCTCGAGGAGACGGTCACCAGGAACAACCTGGAGGCGGCCGAGGAGATCGTGCGTCAGCTCAGGCTGCGCGACCTCGGCGGCATCATCGTCATCGACTTCATCGACATGGTCCTGGAGTCCAACCGGGATCTGGTGCTGCGGCGCCTGCTCGAGTGCCTGGGCCGGGACCGGACCAAGCACCAGGTCGCCGAGGTCACCTCGCTGGGTCTGGTCCAGATGACCCGCAAGCGGGTCGGCCAGGGCCTGCTGGAGTCCTTCTCCGAGACCTGCGTGCACTGCAACGGCCGCGGTGTCATCGTGCACATGGAGACGCCGACCTCCGCCGGTGGCGGCGGCAAGCGCAAGAAGCGCGGGCGCGGTGGTGACGGGCACGAGCACGTCCAGGAGGCCGTGGCCGCGGTAGAGGCTCCCGAGGCGCCCGAAGAGGTCGAGACCGAGGCCGAGGTCGCCGCCGAGGTGGCCGAGCCGATCGCGCTCACCCCGGCCGAGTTCGCGCCCGACGAGGAGCTGTACAGCAGCGTCGCCGAGGCGGAGGCCGCGGCCACGCGTGGGCGTGGCCGTCGTAGGGCGAGCCGTCGGGCGTCCGCTCCGGCCGGCGCCCCGCGGGGTGGCGGGTCGAGGAGGTCGGGCGGTGCCGAGGCGCCGGCCGACCTGGAGAGCCCGGTCTCCGAGGACGTCGAGGTGCCGACCGCTCAGGCCGTGCCGGCCGAGGTGGAGGCCGAGCGTCCCGTGCAGCCGGAGACGGCCGCCGAGGCGCAGGCCGAGCCGTTCGCCGCGGAGGACCCCGTCGTGGAGGCGGTGTCCGCGAGCGAGCCGGCCGCGGACGAGGCCGCTCCCAAGGGCCGTACGCGCCGCCGGGCCACCCGAAGGGCATCGGCCCCGGCCGGTTCCCCGACGGGCGCCGAGCCCGCCGTGGTGACGGTCGCCGAGACCGCGCCGGTGGCCGAGCCGCAGGCCGAGCCGGCCCCGGCCGCGTCGGCCGAGCCCGAGGCGGTCGCCGAGAGCGCCGCCCCGGCCCGTCCGCGCCGTCGTGCCGTCCGCAAGGCCACCGCGCCCACCGCGTCCGAGGAAGCGGCCGTCGTGGTCGTGCCCTCGGCGGAGGCCCCGGCCGAGGCGGCCGCGGAGGCAGCCGCCGAGGAGGCGGCTCCGGCCAAGAAGACGGCCCGTAAGACGGCCAAGAAGGCCACGGCGAAGAAGGCCGCGACCAAGAAGGCCACCACCGCCAAGAAGACGGCCGCGAAGAAGACCGTGGCCAAGAAGACGACCGCGAAGAAGGCGGCGTCGAAGAAGACGGTGGCGGCCGAGCAGCAGTCGCCGCGGTCCGTCTCGACCCCGGCCGACGAGGCCTGACGGACGGTCACCGCATAGTTTCAGCCGTCTGAAGATCGAAATCCGCTCCCGGTTCGCCGGGGGCGGATTTCGTGATTCCGTGGGTATTGCGTCCGACCAAAAGTTGTCAATCGGTGATCGATCATGTGAATGGCTAGTGAATCTCTGGCCTGTCCACAGGGTTATGATGTGAGCCGAGATTGACGCTTAATTTAGACAAAAAGGGATTTTCGTGAAGGCTCTCGTGCTCTCCGGGGGAGCGGGCACCCGCCTCCGCCCGATCACCCACACCTCCGCCAAGCAGTTGGTGCCGGTCGCCAACAAGCCGGTGCTGTTCTACGGCCTGGAGGCGATCGCCGAGGCCGGGATCAGCGAGGTCGGCATCGTCGTCGGCGACACCGCGGACGAGATCCGTGAGGCGGTCGGTGACGGCTCCCAGTTCGGGATCAAGGTCACCTACATCCCGCAGGAAGCGCCGCTGGGCCTCGCCCACGCCGTCCTCATCGCCCAGGACTTCCTCGGTGACGAGGACTTCGTCATGTACCTCGGCGACAACTTCATCGTCGGTGGCATCACCGGCCTGGTGGAGGAGTTCCGCGGCGAGCGCCCCGACGCGCAGATCCTGCTGACCAAGGTCCCCAACCCCACCTCCTTCGGTGTCGCCGAACTCGGCGCCGACGGCCGGGTGGTGGGCCTGGAGGAGAAGCCGAAGCAGCCCAAGAGCGACCTGGCCCTCGTCGGCGTCTACCTCTTCACTCCGGCCATTCACGAGGCCGTCCGCTCCATCGAGCCCTCCTGGCGCGGCGAGCTGGAGATCACGCACGCCATCCAGTGGCTGATCGACCAGAAGCGCGACGTCCGCTCCACGACCATCTCCGGGTACTGGAAGGACACCGGCAACGTCACCGACATGCTGGAGGTCAACCGGTCGGTCCTGGAGACCGTCGAGCCGGTGGTCGAGGGCACCGTCGACGAGAGCAGCGAGATCATCGGGCGAGTGCGCGTCGAGGCGGGCGCCACCGTCAGTGGCAGCCGGATCGTCGGGCCTGCCATCATCGGTGCCGGCACGGTGGTCAACGACGCCTACATCGGTCCGTTCACGTCCGTCTCCGAGGACTGCCGGATCGAGGACAGCGAAATCGAGTACTCCATCGTGCTGCGCGGCTCCTCCGTGACCGGCGTGCGCCGTGTGGAGGCCTCGCTCATCGGACGTGACGTCGAGGTCACGCCCGCGCCCCGTAACCCCAAGGCACACCGGCTCGTGCTCGGTGATCACAGCAAGGTGCAGATCTCTTCATGACCACTCGGATTCTGGTGACCGGCGGTGCCGGCTTCATCGGCTCGCACTACGTCCGTACCGTGCTCGGCCCCGAGGGCCCCGGTGACATCGCCGTCACCGTCCTCGACAAGCTGACCTACGCGGGCAACCCGGCCAACCTCGACGAGGTGCGCGAGCACCCGGGCTTCGCCTTCGTGCAGGGCGACATCTGCGACCCCGAGCTGGTCGGCAAGCTGATGGCCGAGCACGACCAGGTCGTCCACTTCGCCGCCGAGTCGCACGTCGACCGTTCCATCGACGGCGGCGCGGAGTTCGTGCGCACCAACGTGGTCGGCACCCACACGCTCATCGACGCGGCCCACCGCGCGGGCATCAAGACCTTCGTGCACATCTCCACCGACGAGGTCTACGGCTCGATCGACGAGGGTTCCTGGCCCGAGACGCACCCGCTGGAGCCCAACTCGCCGTATTCCTCGGCGAAGGCGTCCAGCGACCTGATCGCGCTGTCGTACCACCGCACTCACGGCCTGGACGTGCGGGTGACCCGCTGCTCCAACAACTACGGGCACCACCACTTCCCCGAGAAGGTCATCCCGCTCTTCGTGACCAACCTTCTCGACGGCAAGAAGGTCCCGCTGTACGGCGACGGCGGAAACGTCCGCGACTGGCTGCACATCGACGACCACGTCCAGGGCATCGAGCTCGTGCGCACCAAGGGCCGCGCCGGCGAGGTCTACAACATCGGCGGCGGCACCGAGCTCTCCAACAAGGAGCTCACCGGTCTGCTGCTGAAAGCGTGCGGCGCCGACTGGGAGACCAGCGTCGAGTACGTCGAGGACCGCAAGGGCCACGACCGCCGCTACTCCGTCGACTGCACGAAGATCCGCGAGGAGCTGGGCTACGAGCCCCGTAAGAGCTTCGAGCAGGGCCTCGCCGAGACCGTCCAGTGGTACCGCGACAACCGCGCCTGGTGGGAGCCGCTGAAGGAGCGGGCCGCGCTGTGACCGACAACCGCACCTGGCTGGTCACGGGCGCGGGCGGCATGCTGGGCCAGGACGTCCTGGCCCGGCTGGCCCAGGCGGGGGAGCGGTATGCCGCCCTCGACCGCGCGGCGCTGGACCTCACCGACGCCGACGCCGTGAGCGCGGCGCTGGACGAGCACCGGCCCGCCGTGGTCGTCAACTGCGCCGCCTGGACGGCCGTCGACGACGCCGAGACCCGCGAGGACGAGGCGCTCGCCATCAACGGCGACGGGCCCCGCCACCTTGCCGAGGCCTGCGCCCGCACCGGGGCTGTTCTGCTGCACGTCTCCACGGACTACGTCTTCGCCGGGGACGCCCAGGAGCCGTACGCGGAGGACGCCCCCACCGCGCCCCGCAGCGCCTACGGCCGCACCAAGCTGGTCGGCGAGAAGGCCGTGCTCGGGATCGAGCGCGGGTACGTCGTCCGCACCGCCTGGCTCTACGGCACCGGCGGCCCGAACTTCGTCCGGACGATGATCAAGCTGGAGGGCGTCAAGGACACCCTCGACGTCGTCGACGACCAGCGCGGCCAGCCCACCTGGACCGTCGACCTGGCCGACCGCCTGGTGCGCCTCGGCCAAGCCGCCCTCGCGGGGACCGCTCCCGCGGGTGTGTACCACGGCACCAGCGGTGGCGAAACGACATGGTTCGGGCTCACCCGGGAGATCTTCCGGCTGCTGGGCACGGATCCGGAGCGGGTCCGGCCGACCACCAGCGCGGCGTTCGCCCGCCCCGCGCCCCGGCCCGCGTACAGCGTGCTGGGGCACAACCGCTGGCAGCAGGCCGGCATCGAACCGATTCGTGACTGGTCCGAGAGTCTCAGCTGCGCGATGCCCGTGTTGGTCGCGGAGCTCCAGGAGGGGAACCCATGACCGTGAAGGTCAGCATCATCATCCCGGTCTACAACGCGGGGGTCTACATTGAGCGCCCGATCAACTCGCTTCTGAAGCAGTCCATGCCGCAGGACGAGTTCGAGGTGATCTTTGTCGACGACGGATCAACCGATGACTCCGCGGAGCGGCTGAAGACAATAGCCGACAACACGGAGAACTTCCGGGTGTTCTCCATGCCGAACTCGGGCTGGCCCGGTCGTCCCCGTAATGTCGGTGTCGCCAACGCACGCGGCGAGTACATACATTTCCTCGACCAGGACGACGCCTTGGGACCGAAGGCGCTGCAGGTGATGTATGAACGGGCGCAGAAGAACAATTCCGACATAGTCGTCGGCAAGGTCAAGGGCAACATGCGTGGCCCCATTCGTCTTTTCCGCGAGTCGGCCGACAGCGTCGGCCCGGAGTTCGCCGAGCTGTACGAGACGCTGACCCCGCACAAGATGTTCCGGCGCCAGTTCCTGCTCGACAACGACATCAACTTCCAGGAGGGGCGCTGCCGCCTGGAGGACCAGATGTTCCTGGCGAAGGCCTATCCGCTCGCCAAGAGCATAACGATAGTCGGCGATGTCGTGTGTTACGACTGGAGCAAGCGCGACGACGGCAGTAACAACAGCAAGACCCGGACCGAGCCGGGGGACTACTATCCCTGGCTTGCCAAGACCGCGCAGATAGTCAAAGCCAGCACGAGCCCGGGACCGGTGCGCGACGCCTTCCTGACGCGCAACTACCGGGTCGAGGTTCTGCGGAACACCTCCACGCAGGGCTTCCTCAAGGGCGATCCCTTCAGCATGGGGCACTACGAGGCGGCCCGGAAGGTGGCGGTCGAGGAGTACTCGGATTCCGTCCGTGAGGGGCTGCCGCCGCTGTGGCGGTTCCGCGCCGAACTGCTCGAGGCGGACCGTGTCGAGGACCTGCGCAAGGTGGCCGAGCGTTACCGTGACACCGTCAGCGAGGTCGAGTTCAGCGGCCCGGTGCGCTGGCGGCGGGGTGTGCTGGTCGCGCCGTTCCGCGCGCGGTTGCGTTACCAGGACGGTGCCACGGTGAAGGTCAGGAAGCTGGGCGACGGCTATGGCCTCGACCTCGCCGTGGTCCAGGGGATCGACGGCGGGCCGGAATGGTCCTTCAAGGACATAGAGAACCGTGCGGTCGTGGATTTCCAGCTGCGCCAGCGCAACAAGGCGCAGGCTTGGTTCCCCGAGGTCGAGTACAAGCTGGCGGTTGCCGCCGACGGGACTGTGGAGATCACGGGAACCGTGAGCATCGATCCCGACACGGCGGCATGTGGAGGCCGGCTCCCCAAGGGGTTGTACGACGTCCACGTCAATGTCCAGTTGCTCGGGATCGAACGCATGGCCCGTATCGAGGGCGGCCCGGTGAGCGAGCTGCTGCCCTGCGGTGGTGAGCGGTCGCAGCGCCTGAACATCCAGGCCGCTCCCTACTGGACCAGGGACGGGCGGCTCGCTCTCGACATCGGCGGAAACATGCACCCGGTCCCGGACAAGTCCCGGGAGTCCCAGCCCGCTTGGCGCAAAATCGCCAAGAAGGTCAAACGAGTTCTCTCATCCTGAACCGGAGGTCCCGCTCCATCATGAAGCCCCTTTCGATCGAAGGCGCCTGGGTCCACGAGCCCAGCGTCTTCCCGGACGAGCGCGGCAGCTTTCACGAGTGGTTCCGCGGAGCGGATTTCCGCACGAGCACCGGGCACGACCTGTCGCTTGCCCAGGCGAACTGCTCGGTCTCCCGCCGCGGCACCCTCCGCGGTGTCCACTTCGCAGACGTGCCGCCCAGCCAGGCCAAGTACGTGAAGTGCGTACGCGGCGCCGTGCTCGACGCCATCGTCGACATCCGGGTGGGCTCCCCCAGCTACGGGCAGTGGGAGCTGGTCCGGCTCGACGACGAGACACACGCCTCGGTCTACCTGTCCGAGGGCCTCGGACACGCCTTCCTGGCGCTGACCGACGACGCGACCGTCGTCTATCTCTGTTCCGAGGGCTACGCGCCGGGGCGGGAGCACGGCATCCATCCCCTCGATCCCGAGCTGGGTATCGAATGGCCGGCGGATGTGGAGCCGCTGCTTTCGGACAAGGACGCCGCCGCTCCGACGCTGGCGGAGGCGGCGACGCAGGGGCTGCTGCCCCGTTACGAGGACTGCGTCGCCTATCGCTCGGAACTCTGAAGGCCTATGAAGTTACTGTCCGGTAGGTGTTTACTCCCCGGTCGAACCCCGGCTAGCTTCCGTAAATCGCTTAGTCGTCAACCATCCCTTGAAGGGCGCACTTTACGTGGATCGGCACGGGTTTCTCCGCCAACTGCACAAGGTCTATCGCCCCCGTAACTACCTTGAGATCGGAGTGAACGACGGCCGCAGCCTGACGCTCTCCCGCGTTCCCACGGTCGCCGTCGACCCGGCGTTCAAGGTGACGTCGGAGGTCAGCTGTGATGTGCACATGGTCAAGGCCACGAGCGACGACTTTTTCGCTCGCAAGGACCCGCTGATCCACCTGCGCAACGGCCGCAACCCGTTCCGCGCGCTCGCCCGCCGCGATCCGCTGAACCTCCTGGGTGCTGACCCGCGGCTCGAGATGGCGTTCATCGACGGCATGCACCTCTTCGAGTTCGCGCTGCGGGACTTCATGAACGTCGAGCGGCACTCGCGCTGGTCCAGTGTGATCGTGCTGGACGACATGCTGCCGCGCAACGTCGACGAGGCGGCCCGCGACCGGCACACGGGCATGTGGACCGGTGACGTGTTCAAGGTGGCGCAGGTGTTGCGGCGCTTCCGCCCCGATCTGGTGGTGGTGGAGCTCGACACCAAGCCGACCGGTGTCGTGGCGATCTTCGGAGCCGACCCGACCAGCACCGTGCTGAAGGACAACTACGACAAGATCATGGAGGAGTACCGCGCCGACGACCCGCAGGTCGTTCCGGAAGAGGTACTGCTGCGCAAGAACGCCGTCCAGGGCGAGATCCTGCTCGGGGCGGACTTCTGGCCGGCCCTCGTGCGGGCCCGCAATCTGCGCCGCCCCCGCTCGGCGTTCGCGCCGATCCGCCGCGGCATCCAAGCGGTGACCGGCTGACACCGGCTGATCCGCCGGGCCGGATACCTCCGGCCCGGCGGGCACCCTTGTGTGCCATGTCTGGTTCAGCCCTGCGGCCGCTCCCGCTTTCCGGCCGGTCCGGGGTCCGGTTTGACCCCCACGCCGGGGCCCCGTAACCTGGACCGTCGGCGTGTCCATCGTGGCCGCCACATCCCCGTAAACCTCTTCCTTCCGGGTGCTCCGGCTGTCCGGGAGAGGTCGTCCGTGCTCTGTGCCGGGCGGCTGGACTGCGGGGGTGCCGTCCCGAGCGAGAGAGTGAGATCCGCGTGTACGCCATCGTGCGCAGCGGTGGTCGCCAGCACAAGGTTGCTGTCGGCGACATCGTTGAGGTTGACAAGATTTCCACTGCCAAGGTTGGCGACACGGTCGAGCTCTCGACCCTGCTCGTTGTCGACGGCGAAGCTGTCACCAGCGACCCGTGGGTCCTGGCCGGCATCAAGGTCCAGGCCGAGGTCGTGGACCACCACAAGGGCGTCAAGATCGACATCCTTCGCTACAAGAACAAGACCGGCTACCGCCGTCGTCAGGGCCACCGCCAGCAGTACACGGCGATCAAGGTCACTGAGATCCCCGCGGCTGCGAAGTAAGGGACTGAGGAGAGATGGCACACAAGAAGGGCGCATCGTCCACCCGTAACGGTCGTGACTCCAACGCTCAGCGCCTCGGCGTGAAGCGTTACGGTGGTCAGGTCGTCAACGCGGGCGAGATCCTGGTCCGTCAGCGCGGCACCCACTTCCACCCCGGCGCGGGCGTCGGCCGTGGCGGCGACGACACGCTGTTCGCCCTCGAGGCCGGTTCGGTGCAGTTCGGCACCAGCCGTGGCCGCAAGGTCGTGAACATCGTTCCGGTCGCCTGATCGGAAACTTTCGCGAGGCGGACCTCACTTCCCTGGTGGGAAGGCGGGTCCGCCTTTCGCGTGTTAAGCCAGTAGTACTCGTGACGTTTTTGGAGGCACCGAACCATGACCACCTTCGTGGACCGCGTCGAACTGCATGTCGCCGCGGGTAACGGAGGCCACGGCTGTGCCTCCGTCCACCGTGAGAAGTTCAAGCCGCTCGGCGGCCCGGACGGCGGGAACGGCGGTCGTGGCGGTGACGTGATCCTCACCGTCGACCAGTCCGTCACCACGCTGCTCGACTACCACCACTCCCCGCACCGCAAGGCCACCAACGGCAAGCCCGGCGAGGGCGGCAACCGCTCCGGCAAGGACGGCCAGGACCTGGTCCTGCCGGTACCGGACGGCACCGTCGTCCTCGACCGGCAGGGCAACGTCCTCGCCGACATGGTCGGGCACGGCACCTCCTACGTCGCCGCCCAGGGCGGCCGCGGCGGCCTGGGCAACGCGGCGCTGGCCTCCGCCCGCCGCAAGGCCCCCGGGTTCGCGCTGCTCGGCGTGCCGGGAGACCTCCAGGACATCGTCCTGGAGCTCAAGACCGTCGCCGACGTGGCGCTGGTCGGCTACCCGAGCGCGGGCAAGTCCTCGCTGATCTCGGTGCTGAGCGCGGCCAAGCCGAAGATCGCCGACTACCCCTTCACCACGCTGGTCCCGAACCTGGGCGTGGTGACCGCCGGCTCGACCGTCTACACCATCGCCGACGTGCCGGGTCTGATCCCGGGCGCCAGCCAGGGCAAGGGCCTGGGCCTGGAGTTCCTGCGGCACGTGGAGCGCTGCAGTGTCCTCGTGCACGTCCTGGACACCGCCACGCTGGAGTCCGACCGCGACCCGCTCTCCGACCTCGACATCATCGAGGCGGAGCTCAGGGAGTACGGCGGCCTCGACAACCGTCCCCGCATCGTCGTCCTGAACAAGATCGACGTACCGGACGGCAAGGACCTCGCCGAGATGGTGCGGCCGGATCTGGAGGCGCGCGGTTACCGCGTCTTCGAGGTGTCCGCCGTCGCGCACATGGGGCTGAAGGAGTTGTCCTTCGGGCTCGCCGAGCTGGTCGGCAAGGCGCGGGCCGCCAAGCCCAAGGAGGAGGCGACCCGGATCGTCATCCGGCCCAAGGCCGTGGACGACGCGGGCTTCACCGTGGTCCGCGAGGAGGACGGGCTGTACCGGGTGCGCGGCGAGAAGCCGGAGCGCTGGGTGCGGCAGACCGACTTCAGCAACGACGAGGCCGTCGGCTATCTCGCCGACCGCCTCAACCGCCTCGGTGTGGAAGACCAGTTGATGAAGGCGGGCGCCCGCTCGGGCGACGGCGTCGCCATCGGCCCCGAGGACAACGCGGTCGTCTTCGACTGGGAGCCGACCGTCATGGCCGGCGCCGAGATGCTCGGCCGGCGCGGCGAGGACCACCGTTTCGAGGAACCCCGGCCGGCCGCCCAGCGCCGCCGCGACAAGCAGGCCGAACGGGACGAGGCAACCCAGGAGTTCGACGACTTCGAGCCCTTCTGAGTGAATGTCGGGCGACGTCCCGGCATACCGAAGGACGACGAAGAGGGTGACGCCGGGGCTCGCCGCCGCCCCGGTATGCCCGGCGAGGACCTGGGCACGCCCCACCGACCCGGACGTCTGGCCCGACGCGGGTTCCGCCGGCTCCCACCGCCTCGGCAGGACCGCGTCCATGTGGGTGACGCGAACGCGGGCGCGGGATCCCTGTGGTCCTTCCGCTCCCGGGGGGAGTACGTCGTGTCGCCTGGCGATGCGCCAGTTCCGGCCGCCATCCTGGCGCTGAACGGAACGTTCACCTTCGGCCACACCCTGCTCGGTACGACCGCCGCGAAGACCCGTCTGGGCTCGGGCTTCGCCAACTAAACCCAAAAGATCGTCAGTCGGCAGTGTCCTGAAGGCCGTTGCGCCGGGATCACCTTCATCATGTGATACCCGAGTCGCAACGGCTCTTCTGTTGTCTACCTATTTGTCATGTACGCGAACACTCTGGTTCAACGCACGGATCCCCCCGAAGCGTGAGCTTCCAGGGTGTCCAAGAGGTCAGCGATGCAAGGGAGTTCGCCCATGCACGGAGCAGCATCACCCGGCCGACGCCGCTTTCTGACCACCGGCGCCGCCGTGCTCGGCGCCGCTGCCGCTGCCCAGCTGTGGCTGCCGGGCACCGCGCGAGCGGCGGAGACCCCGCTGCCCGACGGTGTGTTCAGCCTCGGTGTGTCCTCCGGTGACCCGTTGCCGGACGGCATCGTGCTGTGGACCCGACTGGCCCCGGATCCGCTGAACGGCGGAGGCATGCCCGACAGAGTGGTGCCGGTGGATTGGGAACTCGCCGAGGACCAGCGTTTCAGAAAGGTCGTCCGCCGGGGCACCGCCCAGGCCCTGCCCGCGTTCGGACACAGCGTTCACGTCGATGTACGGGGCCTGCGCGCGGGCCGTGCGTACTGGTACCGCTTCCGCGCCGACGGCCAGCTCTCGCGCACCGGCCGCACCCGCACCGCCCCCGCCCGGCACACCTCCCTGGGCAGCCTGCGCGTCGCGCTCGCCTCCTGCCAGAACTGGCAGCACGGCTACTTCACGCCGTACGCCGACATGCTGGACCAGGACCCCGACGTCGTGCTGTTCGTCGGCGACTACATCTACGAGTCGGCGCCGTCGTCGGCCGGTCCGCGCCGGCACGAGGGCACGGGGGAGCCGTACACCCTCGTCCAGTACCGCAACAGGTACGCCCAGTACCGCACCGACCCGGACCTCGCCGAGATCCACGCGAACGCGCCCTGGGTGGTCACCTTCGACGACCACGAGGTGGACAACGACTGGGCCGGCGAGATCCCGCAGGACCCCGACAAGCAGCCGCACGACGCGTTCGTGGCCCGGATGACCGCGGCCTTCCAGGCGTACTACGAGCACATGCCGGTCCGCGCCACCGCCTTCCCGGACGGCCCGCACATCCAGATGTACCGGCGTCTGGAGTTCGGCCGTCTGGTCCGGCTGAACGTGCTCGACACCCGGCAGTTCCGCAGCGACCAGGTCACCGGTCAGGCGGCCGCTCAGGATCCCTCGCTCACCATGCTCGGCGCCGAGCAGAAGCAGTGGCTCCTGGACGGGCTGCAGGACTCGCCGGCCCGCTGGAACGTCATCGCCTCGCAGATCATGATGGCCGAGACCGACATCCTGCTCGGCGAGGGCAAGCTCTGGTACTACGACGCCTGGGACGGCTACCAGGTCGAACGCAACGCGCTCCTGGAGGAGCTCGGAAGCGTGGGCAACCCGGTCGTGCTCTCGGGCGACCGCCACTTCACGATGATCAGCGACCTCAAGGAGGACTACGCCGACCCGTCCTCCCGGGTGGTCGGCGCCGAGTTCGTCGCGACGTCCATCACCAGCAACGGCGACCAGGACCAGGCCGCCTTCCACGCCCAGTGGGACCCGCTGCGGGCCGACAACCCGCACTGGAAGTTCATCGACGCCCACCGCGGCTACCACCTCTTCGACATCGACCGGCACGGCATCGACGCCCAGGTCCGGGGCGTGGACACGGTGGTCGGACCGCAGGCGACGCCCAGCACGCTGGCGCAGCTCCGTGTGGACGCGGGCAAGCCCGGAGTCCGGCTGGTGTGAGGACGTTGCCTGAGCGGGGCGTGGTCCTCATCGCCGTCCCACGCTCCTCTCAGGTCACACTCAGGCACTTCTCTTACCGTCCTCTGACTATGGAGACGGACTGTACGAGTGACGACCTTCCGGTGAACGGCGTGACCGCTCCGCTGCCCGCCGGCACCCGCCTGCTGCACATCGGGCCCCACAAGACCGGCACGACCGCCATCCAGGGCGCGCTGTTCGCGGCGAAGGACCTGCTGCCCGAGCACGGCGTCGTGTTCCCGGCGCACAGCAGACACCCCATGGAAGCCGCCCTGGCCGCGTGCGCGAGGCCCGCGATGATCGGCGACACCGCGCCCACCGAGAAGCACTGGACGCGACTGCTGGCACAGGTCGAGGCCACCGGCGGGAAGACCTCGGTGATCAGCAGCGAGTTCTTCGCCGACGCCGAGGACGACGACACGATCGCGCGGATCGTCGAGCAGCTCGGCGGGATGGGGGTCCCCCCGCTCGAGCGAAGCCGAGAGTGGGGGAGCGTCCACGTGCTGGTCACCCTGCGTCCGCTGGTGAAGATCATGCCCTCGCAGTGGCAGCAGTACGTGCAGAACGGCCTGCGCATGGGCTACGACAACTGGCTCACCCACATGCTGAGGAAGGCGCCGTACGAGCACCCCAACCCCAGCTTCTGGCGCCGCCACCGGCATGACCGGCTCGTCGAGCGCTGGGCCCGGGCGGTCGGTGCGGAGCGGATCACCGTCGTCGTGGTCGACGACCGCGACCGCGAGGGGCTGATGCGCACTTTCGAACAACTCCTCGGGCTGCCGGCGAATCTCCTCCAGCCCGTTCCGGATGCGACGAATCGCTCTCTTACTCTCGCCGAGACCGAAATGCTGCGGAATCTTAACAAGGAATTCCGCGGCAATGGACTGCCGGACGAGTTGTATTCCAAGCTCGTCCGCAACGGCGCGGTCATGCATATGAAGAACGCGTGCAGTCCATCGCCCGAGGACGTGAAGATCCTCACTCCCGAGTGGGCCGTGGAGGCCGCCGCCGAGATCGGTGCCGGGATGGTGCGGCGCATCGGTGACCTGGGTGTGCGGGTCATCGGTGACCCCGCGCTCCTGGCCGCCGTACCGAAGACGCCTGCCCTGGACGGGATCCCCGCCCCGCGGATCGCACCCGAGGTGGCGGCCCGGGCGCTGTACGGGGCGCTCGCCGCGGCCGCCGAGTCGCCGGTGCGGCACACCTCGCCCGCCAAGGCGCGCACGGTGCACCAGACGTCGTCGAAGGAACTGATGCGGGTACTCGGACACCGCTGTCTGAAGAAGCTGCGCCGCCGCTGAACTCCCGCACGGCCGTCGTTACTGGCAGTGCAAGATGAATGACAGGTAGCGCGTACATATGCGGTGAACGGCGGTCGCCTTGCACAGCGGTAACCGCAAGTGGGACCATTTCCCCGTTCCCTGTCGCCCCGAGGTAGGTCTTCTGTGTCCCAGCACATCGCCAAGCCCCGTACCACCGCAGTGATCCTGGCCGGTGGTACCGGTCAGCGTGTGGGTCTCTCGATCCCCAAGCAGCTGCTGAAGATCGCCGGCAAGGCAGTCATCGAGCACACTCTGACCACCTTCGAGAAGGCCGACTCCATCGACGACATCATCGTGCTGATGGCGCCGGGTTATGTTCCGGACATAGAGAAGATCGTGGCCAAGGCCGGCTTCCGGAAGGTCAAGAAGATCATCGAGGGTGGCGCCACCCGGAACGAGACCACCGAGCGTGCCATCGCGGCCCTCGGTGAGGGTCTGGCCGAGGGCGAGGACCTCAACGTCCTGTTCCACGACGCCGTGCGCCCGCTGCTCTCGCGCCGTGTGATCGACGACTGCGTGGTCGCCCTGGAGCGCTTCCAGGCCGTCGACGTGGCCATCCCGTCCGCGGACACCATCATCGTGACGCGCACCCACGGCCTGGACGGCGAGTTCATCACCGAGATCCCGGACCGCTCCCGGCTGCGCCGCGGCCAGACCCCGCAGGCCTTCAAGCTGTCCACCATCAAGCGCGCCTACGAGGTCGCCGCCGGGGACCCCAACTTCCAGGCCACGGACGACTGTTCGGTCGTGCTCAAGTACCTGCCGGACGTGCCGATCCACGTCGTCGCGGGTGACGAGTACAACATGAAGGTCACCCAGCCCGTCGACGTCTTCATCGCCGACAAGCTCTTCCAGCTCGCCTCGACCGCGGCTCCCGAGCAGGTGAGCGACGAGGCCTACCGTGAGCTGCTCACCGGCAAGACCGTCGTCGTCTTCGGCGGCTCCTACGGCATCGGCAAGGACATCGGCGAACTCGCCGAGTCCTACGGCGCCAAGGTGTACGCGCTGGGCCGCTCCACCACCGGCACCCACGTGGAGAACCCGGAGGAGGTCGACGACGCGCTGTCCAAGGCGTACGCCGAGACCGGGCGCATCGACTACGTCGTCAACACCGCGGGCGTGCTGCGCATCGGCAAGCTGGCGGAGACCGACAACGCCACCATCGAGGAGGCACTGAAGGTCAACTACCTGGCCCCGGTGCAGATCGCGCGCTCCTCGTACAAGTACCTGGCGGAGACCAAGGGCCAGCTGCTGCTGTACACCTCCAGCAGCTACACCCGCGGCCGCGCCGAGTACAGCCTGTACTCCTCGACCAAGGCGGCGATGGTCAACCTGACGCAGGCCCTGTCCGACGAATGGGCGGGTGACGGCGTCCGGGTGAACTGCATCAACCCCGAGCGCACCGCCACGCCCATGCGCACCAAGGCCTTCGGCCAGGAGCCCACGGGCAGCCTGCTGTCCTCCGAGGCGGTGGCCCGCACCTCCCTCGACGTGCTGCTCTCCGAGCTGACCGGGCATGTCATCGACGTCCGCCAGCAGGACCCGACGGCCTCCGCGGGGCAGGCCTCCGGCTTCGAGGCCGCGCTGGCCAGTGTCCTGGACCGTCAGGACGGCGTGGCATAATCAGGGCCAATTAGTTTTCGGTAAATTCAGGCCTCTGTGGCTGCCCGTTCCTGGTGCATTCACAGGGGCCTGAACCTTAAGCACCGTCAATTCGTAAACAACCGGCATCCCTCCCAGAGCAGGTTTTCAGTGATAAGCACCGCTATTCGCGTCGCCCGGGTGGGCAGCGCGGCCGAGCTGGCCGCGGCGGTCCTCATGCTGGCGGGTTTCCCCGCCATAATGGTGGCCGCGCTCATTCCGAGCGTCCCAGCCTTCGCGGCCGCGACCGCCGTCACGTACCTTGCGGACCACTATCTGCACCGCCAGGGCAGTTATCTGATCAACCGCCTCAGCAAGGTGCGCGCCGGACTGTCGATCCGCTTCCTGATCAGACAGCTCCTGCTGATCCTGCTGCTGGCCCGGCTCGACCTCTCCGACAACCTGATCTTCTACGGGGCCACCGCCTGCTTCATCGCGTTCTACGGCCTCCAGGCCCCGCACGGCGCGCTGGTCACCCTGATCCGCAACCGCCGCCGGCTCCCGGTCGCCACCCGCAACGTCGACCTGGCCTCCCGTATCCGCATCCCGGACGCTCCGCCGATGGGCCTGCTGAACCGGTCGGCAGAGAAGATGCTCCACCTCGACCTCGCGGCCGTGGTCGGCATACTCGTCGCCGCCGCGATGGACTTCGCGCTGCCCGGCTTCATCGGCATCGGCGTGACGATCGCCCTGGGCTCCCTGTACGTCCTCGCGCTGATGCCGTACGTGAGCAAGAAGAAGATCCCGCCGAACGCCGACGAGGTCCTCGCCACGGTCGACGACTGGCTGAGCGACTACAAGCCGGAGACGGTGCTCTACTTCTCCGGCTCCAAGGACTCCGCCTACCAGGTCAACATGTGGCTGGAGACCATGGAGCAGCTGGACTCCAGGCCGCTGATCATCCTGCGTGAGCGCGTCATCCTGCAGAACCTCGCGCCCACCACGGTCCCCGTCATCTGCGTGCCCGGAGGGGTGCACCTGATGAACATGGACCTGTCCACGGTGCGGGTCGCGCTGTACGCGGCGAACGTCGGCAAGAACATCCACCTGCTGCGCGTCCCCACCATGAAGCACGTGTTCATCGGCCACGGGGACAGCGACAAGCTGGCGAGCGTCAACCCGTTCAGCAAGGCGTACGACGAGGTGTGGACCGCGGGCCGGGCGGGCCGCGACCGCTACGCCATCGCCGACGTGGGTGTCCGTGACGAGGACATCGTCGAGGTGGGCCGCCCGCAGTTGGCGCCGATCCAGAAGTCGCAGGGGACGCCGGAAGGCCCCCGCGGCGGAGCCGCTGATGGATACTGCCCGACCGTGCTCTACGCCCCCACCTGGGAAGGCTGGGACGGCGACCCGGGCAACACCTCGCTGATGCTGGCCGGCGAGAACATCGTGAAGAAGCTGCTGAAGGCCGACCCGCCGGTCCGCGTCCTCTACAAGCCGCACCCCTTCACCGGCACGGTCCTCGCCAAGGCGGGCGCCGCGCACCAGAAGGTCACCGCGCTGATCGAGAAGGCCGCCATCGAGCGCGCCACCGATCCCCGCTTCCAGGCCGACGCCGCGGCCCAGGTCGCCGCCAAGGCCGAGCTCGCCCGGATCGAGGCCCGGATCGCCGTCCTTGCCGGCAACGGCGGCGACAAGGGCGACGAGGCCGAGGCGAGCCGTGACGGCGTGGTCGACGTGGCCAAGTACGAGGAGATCGCCCGTCTGCGCGGCGAGTGGAACGACGCGTACTGGCGCTCCTTCCCCACGTGGGAGCACCGGGTGGTCACGGGCGCCGAGCCGCGGCTGTACGACTGCTTCAACGTCTCCGACGCGATGGTCTCCGACATCTCCAGCGTGGTCTCCGACTTCATCGCGAGCGGCAAGCCGTACGCGGTGACGGACTCCGCCGAGGTGGGTGCGGAGGAGTTCAAGCAGCAGAACACCGCCGTGCGCGCGGCGACGATCCTGTCCAACAGCGCCGCCGAGCTGGGCGAGCTGCTCCAGGCGGTCCGCGACCCGGCGGCCGACCCGCTGGCCGAGGACCGGGTGGAGCTCAAGCAGTACCTGCTCGGACCGGACGAGCCCACGTCCATCGAGCAGTTCAACACCGCGGTGGCGAACCTCGCGATCAAGGCCGAAGCGCGCAATGTCGGCCAGGAGTCACGGACGGCGGCCTCGGCGGCGGAGGCCACGACCAAGGCCTGACCTCCCCTTCGTAAAGAAAGGGCCCGGATTTCGGAGTGATCCCGAAATCCGGGCCCTTCCTGCGTATGTCCCGGTGCCGTGTGCAACCCTTTCCCCCGGCCGGGCGTCTAGGGGATTGCCCCCGAGCGAAACTGGGGGAAACAGACCGTGACTGGGGGAGACGTGACCGTTGTGCAGCCTGATGTGACCGTTGTCATCGGGGCGTACGAAGCGATGCCGTATCTGGTCGACTGTCTGGCCTCCGTCGAGGCACAGACCATCGGCCACGCGCGCATCGAGGTCATCGCGGTCGACGACGGCTCGGCGGACGGCACCGGGGAGTACCTGGAGGAATTCGCCGAGCGGACCTCCCTCGACGTCACGGTGATCCGTCAGGACAACTCCGGCGGCCCCAGCGGCCCGCGCAACGTCGGTCTGGGCAAGGCGACCGGGCGTTACGTCTTCTTCCTCGACGCCGACGACCGGCTCGGCCCCGAGGCCCTGGAGCGGATGGTCGCGATGGCCGACCGCAACGGCACGGACGTCGTCCTCGGCAGGGTCGAGGGCGTCAACCGCAAGCCCCCGACGTCGATGTGGGGGCAGACCCTGGAGCGCACCGACGTCTTCTCCTCCAACATCAAGTTCACGCTGAGCGCGCAGAAGCTGTTCCGCCACGCGTTCCTCGAGCGGCACAGCATGCGTTTCGACGAGTCCCTGTGGACCGGCGAGGACGCGCTGTTCACCATGGAGGCCTATCTGCGGGCCGACGGCGTCTCCGTGATCGCCGACCACACCTGCTACTACCTGGTGGGCCGCGAGGACGGCAAGCACGTCACCAGGACCGGCAGCCACACCCTGCGCTTCGACTCCGCGCGCGCCCTGATGAACCTGATAGCCGACATGGTCCCGGCGGGCGCGAGACGCGACGCCCTGATGGTCCGCCCCTTCCTCGTCACCCTGCTCCCGCAGTTCGGCCCGAAGTTCCTGAAGGACGGCGAAGCGGTACGCCGGGAGAAGCTGGAGTTGGCGAAGCCGCTGGTGGACGCGTACTGGACCGGTGAGGTGGCCCACCGCCTCCGGGTCCACGAACGTCTGCGGCTCCAGCTGGTGGCGATGGGCCGCTCGGATCTCCTGGTGGAGGTCCTGGAGTTCATGAAGGCGAAGAAGACCCCGGAGACCGTGTTGGAGAAGGGCGGCCGCCGGGTGTATTTCGCCTACCCGTTCTTCCGTGACCCGTCGGCGGGCCTGCCCGACGCGCTCTATCTGGCCGAGCCGCGCGAGGCCCGCAAGGTGCCGGGCTACAAAGAAGTAGGGGTCGACCAGTTGCTGCGCCGGGCCGTACGCAAGGCGCGAAGGGTCCTCACCCCGGCAGGGTGAGCGTCCCGGAGACGGACACGGTCTCCTCGTCCCGCCGCTGCCCGGGAACCCGCCGCTTCCGGGCCACGGCACACAGCGCCTGAACGGCCATGTCGAACCGTTCCTGCGAAGAAGGCTCGTCCGCCCCCAGCAACCGCCGCTTCAACTCGGCCCGCGCCTCGGCCAGTGCGTCCGGTTCAGGCTGTCGTACGGCATCCAGCAACCCTCGCACCCCCACCGCGTCCGGCGTCAACACGGTCGCCGCCCCCGCCGTGGGAAACGCCGCGCGAAACGCAGCCTCGCTCAGCCCGCTGGTGTTCGCGACAGCGTACGGTTTCCCGCTCGCCAGGAAGTCGCTGACCACGCTCGACACATCGCTGATCAGCAGGTCGGCCCGGTTGAAGCAGGCGTACAGCGCGGGCCGGGCGTCGGTCACGACCTGGTGCTCCCATTCCGGCAGCGAGGCCCAGTACGCCCGCTCCCAGGCGGCCGTCGCGCGGGCCACCGCCTCCGCACGGCCCGGCTCCGGCGTTGACTGCAGCAGCATCCGCTCGACCGAGTCCGCGGCGGCCCGGAACGACGCGATGGTGAGCCGGTCCAACTCACGTGTCCTGCGGGAGAGTTCACCGTCGTCGGCAGGTCGTTCCCCCGCCCGCTCCCGGTTCGCCGCCCGCACCAGCTCACGGATCCTGAGGTCCGCCGCGCCGGCCCGTGCGTCCACCGATCCGGTCAGCGGATGCGGCTTGTACAGCAGCCGTACCCCGGTATCGGCCAGCAGCGCTCGCACGATGTTCTCGCCCGCCTCGATCACCGAGGTGTTGCCGGGATTGCCGTCCCAGCCCTCCCAGGTCGGCGCGTAGAGCACCGTCGTGTACGGCCCGGTCGGCGGCCCCTCGTACGGCCGTACGGCGTCCAGCTGCGGGCGGCCGATCTCCACCACGTCCTTGTCCTCGACGCCCACCTCGGCCGCCGCGTACCGCTCGCGGGCCGCGGGACCGGCCACCCACACCTCGTCGTAGGCCTTGGCGTACGGGTTGCAGGAGGACAGCTTGTCGCTCTCGCCGTGGTTGACGAAGGTGTGCTTGATCGTGGGGATGCGCAGGACCTGGGAGGTCTTGCCGGAGTTCGACGGATGGATGAGGACCTGGAGCGTGGACTGCTCCAGGCGCAGCAGCGTGGACACCTTCGGCAGACAGACGATCGGGACGTCGGTCGCGGCGATCTTCTGCATCATGAACCGCTCGCGCAGGATGATGACCGGCCTCCCGTCGAGCTTCGCGAGCGGCTCCAGCCACATGTTGGCCTGGTAGGCGGAGGAGGCCCCGCCGGAGAAGTACAGGCCGACGGTCGGCCGGTACTCGGCGAGCCATGCGTCGAACCAGTCCAACACCTCCTGCTCGCCCGCCGGACGACGGCTCGGCAGCAGTCGTACGAGAAGGTCGTACAGACCCATGAGGGCGAGACCGAGGGACATCGCGATGCCGAAGGCCGCGCACCGGGGCTCGCCGGTGGCGGCCGTGACCAGCAGGCCTGCCGTGGCGGGCAGGCCGTGGACCAGGAGGCGGGGGCCGGGGCGGCGCAGCAGGGCGGGCGGGGCCGGGGTCAGGCGGAGCGCCGAGGAGTCGATGTTCCGGGTGACCACCGGCAGGGTCCGGGTGCGGCGGACCAGGACGGAGGCCGCCTGGATCGCGCAGTGCAGCGCGTAGAAGGCGAGCAGACCGGCCACCAGCACGGTGTACGCCGTCTCCTCGTCCTCCGGGGTCAGCCGCAGCAGGCCGAGAACCAGCAGCAGGTCGCGCAGGACGTGCCGCACGGTGATGTCCGCGTGGGACTTGGCGAACAGGGAGACCATGCCGCGCTGCCACCGGTGCAGGACGCCCTCGACGGCCAGGGAGGCGGCCGTCGCGGCGAGCAGCAGCGGGATGTGCGGACGCAGGGCGGCGACGGCCTGGGCGACGACGGCGGCTGCCAGGACGGCGGCGACGAGGACTCTCGTCGCGGTCTGCCGGCCCGGCAGCCGCAGCGCGGACCGGAGGCGGGGGAGGGGTTTTCGCACGGGGGTCTCTCCAAGGTCGTCGCGAGACGGACGCCTTGGTTAACGCGTGCCGACCTCCGGACGACACGCGCGTGTCCTCTGCCCTCCGGGCCGGGGAAGTGCTATGCGACGGGTTCGCGCTGTGCGGGGTGTGCGACCGGCGCGGCGAGATCCTCGGCCCGTTCCGCCACCGCCTTGTCGGCCAGGTCGCTCACGGCGACGTTGAACCGCTCCATGGACGTGGGCCGGTCGGGTCCCAGCACGTACTCCTTGAGGGTGCGGCGCTGCGGGGCCAGCGGGTCGTGACGGGGTTCGCGGACCGAGCGCAGGATCTCCGGCAGCCGGGTGCAGGCGCGGTCGAGCAGATACGCGCCGCCCGCGGTGGTGTAGGCGGCCCGGAACTCCTCGTCGGGCAGGTCCTGGGCGTTGGTCAGGACGTACGGCTTGAGGCCGGCCACGAAGTCGGCGACCACCGAGGAGACGTCACTGATGAGCAGGTCCGCCTGGTTGAAGCACGCGTACAGCGTGGGGAGTTGTCCGAGGATCACGTGATGCCGTGCGGTGCTCCGGCTCGCCCAGAAGATCCGGTGCCACTCGTCCCGCAGGTCCTGCCACTCGGCCGCGCCGTCCCGGTCGGGGACCCGCGACTCTCGCAACTGCTGGGCGTCGTCTCCCTCGTGACGCCCGGACATCTCGTCGAGACGGGCCCGGATCTCCCGCAGCCTCGGTCTCGCGGCTTCGGTGGCCTTCTCGTCGTCGGCCCGCAGCAATCCCCTGATGGCCCGGTCCGCGGCGGCCGCCTCGGGCGAGCGCTTGCCGGTGAGGGGGTGCGGCTTGTAGATGATCCGGACGTTCTCCGCGAGGAGCTTCTCGATCAGGGGTACGCCCATCGGGATCAGGGAGGTGTGGCAGTCGTCGTCGCTCCAGCCCTCCCAGGTGGGCGCGTAGAGGACGACGGGCACCGGGCCCGCGATGTGCTCGGCGTGCGGCCGGACCGGGGCCAGCTGCGGGCGGCCCACCTCGACGATGGCGTCGTCGCTGATGGCGTGCCGCACCCGCCGGTAGCGGTCCCGGCCCGCCCGTCCGGCCACCCAGATCTCGTCGTACACCTTGCTGACGCGGTTGCTGCTGGCGAGCTTGTCGCTGTCGCCGTGACCGATGAAGACGTGCTTGGCCTCGGCGACGCGCAGCATATGGACGTTCTTGCCGGCGTTGCCGGGATAGAGGACGACCCGGACGCCGGACAGCTCGAGCTCGGCCAGGTCGTCGGCCTTGGGCACGCAGACCACGGGGATCCGGGTGCGGCCGAGGAAGCGGAAGGAGGCCCGCTCGCGCAGGACGATCACCGGGCGCCGGTCGAGCTGCTCCAGCGTCTCGATCCACATGTTGACCTGGTACATGAAGTCCCGGGAGACCGCCGCGAAGCTGAAGTACAGGGCCACCTCGGGCCGGTAGCCGGCGAGTTGGCGGTTCACCTCGCCGATCACCGCGTCCCGGCGCGGCATCCGGCGGACCGCGCGGAACTGTCCCAGCAGGGCCAGGAGGGCGGCCGAGGCCGCGCCGATCGTCAGCGCGTAGCCGACATAGGCCGAATACCAGGTGCCGGTCGCCAGCGCGACGACCAGACCCGCGTGGGCCGGCAGATCGAGGTGGAGCAGCTTGCGCAGGAAACGCCGATAGAGGTAGGCGGGCGGGCGTTCCGGTATGTCGATCCCGCTCATGTCGAGATTGCGCACGATCACCGGGAGAATCCGACGCCTGCGGATTGCGTGATGCAGTGCCGAATACATCATCACGAGCAGGAAATGGGCGCTGAGGACGGCGAGCCCGGTGACCAGCACCGCGCCCGGCGCGTCCGCCCGGTCGGCCAGGGCGAGCAGCATCACCGTGCGCACGGCGAACCGCATTACGCGGCTGAGCTGCAGTGTCGCCAGGCGGCGGACGAATCCCGGGGCCTTGATGTGCAGGGCCTCGTCCGCCAGGTACGTCACGGCCCACGCCGCCGTGAAGCCCCACAGTGAGGGCAGCAACGCCAGGACGGGCAGCGCCGCGAAACCGGCACCGAAAAGGATCACCAGGAGAAGTTCGGTCTTCCCGGGAACGCGCAGGGCGGCGCACAACCGACGGATCGTCATGGGCAGGGCCTTCTCGAGCTACGGCAATGACCTTGTTGTCGGCAGTTGGACGCGAGGCGGAGATGAATGGTTGTACATCTTGGCGTCGAAAAGAATTCACTTCCGATTGAGAGGAAGGTGTAATTCCGCCTTTCCCGCAAAGGGAACCGGACCGGCCCCGGGACGCGTCCGGTACCGGGTCCGGGGACTGGACGGACGCGCGTCCCCGCGTCCCCTTCGCGTACATTGCGGACGAGGTACCCGAAGTGGCGCGAGGGGACAGGACACAAGGTGGCAGGGGCAAGGCAGGCTGTGGGCGAGGCCCGCAGGATCGTCGTCAAGGTGGGTTCCTCGTCGCTGACCACCGCCACCGGCGGCCTCGACGCCGACCGGGTCGACGCGCTCGTCGACGTCCTCGCCAAGAGCCGCAGCGGCGGAGAGCGCGAGATCGTCCTCGTCTCCTCAGGAGCCATCGCCGCCGGACTCGCCCCGCTGGGGCTGCGCCGCCGCCCCCGGGACCTCGCCCGTCAGCAGGCCGCCGCCAGCGTCGGCCAGGGCCTGCTCGTCGCCCGCTACACCGCCTCCTTCGCGCGATACGGCGTCCGCGTCGGCCAGGTGCTGCTGACCAGCGACGACATGAGCCGCCGCGCCCACCACCGCAACGCCTCCCGCACCCTCGACAAGCTCCTCGCGATGGGCGCCTTCCCGATCGTCAACGAGAACGACACCGTCGCCACCGACGAGATCCGCTTCGGCGACAACGACCGGCTGGCGGCCCTGGTGGCGCACCTGGTCCACGCCGACCTGCTGGTCCTGCTCTCCGACATCGACGGCGTCTACGACGGCGACCCCAGCAGGCCGGGGACCTCGCGGATAGCTCAGGTGCGGAAGCCGGAGGACCTGGCGGGCGTCGAGATCGGCAGCGCGGGGAAGGCGGGGGTCGGAACCGGCGGCATGGTCACCAAGGTCGAGGCCGCCCGGATCGCGGCCGCCGCCGGCATCCCCGTCGTGCTGACCAGCACGATCCACGCGGCCGAGGCGCTGTCCGGCGGTGACACCGGCACGTACTTCCACCCGGCCGGCAAGCGCTCCGCCGACCGGCTGCTGTGGCTCCAGCACGCGTCCACCCCGCAGGGCTCGCTGACCCTGGACGACGGCGCGGTGAAGGCGGTCGTGGACCGCCGCAAGTCGCTGCTGCCGGCCGGGATCGCCTCCGTCGAGGGCGAGTTCGTCGCGGGCGATCCCGTCGAGCTGCGTGACGGCACGGGTCACGCGGTGGCCCGCGGGCTGGTCAACTTCGACGCCAAGGAGATCCCGCAGCTGATCGGCCGCTCGACCCGGGAGCTGGCGCGCGATCTGGGGCCGGCCTACGAGCGGGAGGTCGTCCACCGGGACGATCTGGTGATCCTGCACCCCTGAGGGCCGCCGTCGGCGTCTTCCGGCGGCGCCCGGTGCCCCGGGCGCCCCGGGCGCCCGAAAACGGGGTGAACGCCCTGCCAAGAGCGTCGCCCTGAGGTGGACGTTCCGCAAAATCGCCCCATGAGCCCTTGCGGCCTGCTCAACTTTGTCCCAGGGACACATTCCGCCCGACCCTATGGGGTCGACCTGTGCATGAAGGAGGCCGTCGTGAGACGAGTGCGCCCTGGGGCGGCGGCGTCCCGCGATGGTGCGGCGGCTTCCCGCGGAGGGTCCGGTCCGCCCGGCGGGCCCGTCGTGCGGGCGTCCGGCGGTTCTGCGGTGCGGGCGGTGGGTGAGGTCGGTGGTTCTGCCGCGCAGGCAGTGGGTGAGGTCGGTGGTTCTGCCGCGCCCGCGGTGGGTGAGGCCGGTGGTTCTTTGGCGCGAGCTGCGGGCGAGGCCGGTGGCTCGGCGACGCGGGCAGTGGGTGAGGCCGGTGGCTCGGCGGTGCGGGCTGCCGGCGCGACCGGTGGCTCTGCTGCGCGGGCGGCCGGAGAGGAGCGGGCCCTGACGAGTGTCGCGGCCGGGGACCGGTTCGAGGGCGAGGAGCCCCGGGATCTGCCGCGTCTGTGGCATGTCACCCTCAGCGTCTCCGGTGAGGAGGCCCCGCTCAAGGAGGTCCGGCGCGCCCTCGAGCAGCTCGCCCACGACCACCCCTTCCTGCTGACCAGCCGCTACGCCAACGACCACGCGGAGATCAGGTACTGGGAGGAGGCCCGCGACCTGCACGACGCGGCCGCCGTCGCCCTGCGCCTGTGGGGGGAACACCGCCAGACCGCGGGACTGCCGCCGTGGGAGATCGTCGGCCTGGAGGTCATCGACCGCCAGACCTACCACCAGCGCATCGCCGAGGGGTACGGTCCGCCGCCGGCCACACCGGTCGGAGCGCACCCGTTCTGATCGAGGCACCCGGTGTCCCTTTGATCCCGTCTCGCGCTGTGGAACAACAGGTGGACGGCTCCGCCCGGCGCACTACCCTTCCGGTATGACCTCGCTCTCGCCGTACGACTCCATGACCCCGGTCACCCAGGCCGCCTACCGGGCCAAGGCCGCCGCCGCCGACCTCGCCCCGCTGCCCAGGGCCGAGAAGGACGACGCGCTGCTCGCCATCGCGGACGCCCTGGAGGTCCGTACGAGCGAGATCGTCGAGGCCAACGCCAAGGACATCGCCAAGGCCCGCGAGGCCGGGACCAGCGAGTCGATCATCGACCGGCTGACGCTCACCCCGGAGCGGGTGCGCGCGATCGCCTCCGACGTCCGTGACGTCGTCGCCCTGCCCGACCCGGTCGGCGAGGTCGTGCGCGGCTCGACCCTCCCCAACGGCATCGACCTGCGCCAGGTCCGCGTACCGCTCGGCGTGGTCGGGATCATCTACGAGGCCCGCCCGAACGTCACGGTCGACGCCGCCGCCCTCTGCCTGAAGTCCGGCAACGCCGTCCTGCTGCGCGGCTCGGCCTCCGCGTACGAGTCGAACGCCGCCCTGGTACGGGTCCTGCGCGACGCCGTGGGCGGCGCCGGGCTGCCCGCCGACGCCGTCCAGCTGGTCCCCGGCGAGAGCCGCGAGAGCGTGCGCGAGCTGATGCGCGCCCGCGGCCTGGTCGACGTGCTCATCCCGCGCGGCGGCGCCTCGCTGATCCAGACCGTCGTCACGGAGTCGATCGTCCCCGTCATCGAGACCGGCACCGGCAACTGCCACGTCTACGTCGACGCCCACGCCGACCTCGACATGGCGATCGACATCCTGATCAACTCCAAGGCCCAGCGGGTCAGCGTCTGCAACGCCGCCGAGACCCTCCTGGTCCACCAGGACATCGCCCCCGAGTTCCTGCCGCGCGCCCTGGACGCCCTCGCCGAGGCCGGGGTGACCGTCCACGCCGACCAGCGGGTGCTGGCGTACGCGAAGGACACCAAGGCGACCGTCGTCGAGGCCACGCTCGACGACTGGGACACCGAGTACCTCTCCTACGACATCGCCGCCGCCGTCGTCGACTCGCTCGACAAGGCCGTCGAGCACATCCGGCTGTGGACCTCCGGACACACCGAGGCCATCGTCACCACCTCCCAGCAGGCCGCCCGCCGCTTCACCCAGCTGGTCGACTCCACGACGGTCGCGGTCAACGCCTCCACCCGCTTCACCGACGGCGGCCAGTTCGGCTTCGGCGCGGAGATCGGCATCTCCACCCAGAAGCTGCACGCGCGCGGTCCGATGGGCCTGCCGGAGCTGACGAGCACGAAGTACATCGTGACCGGGGACGGTCACATCCGGCGCTGACGGCCTTCGCGCCCAGGGGCGCGCACCTGCGCATATGCGTCCGTCACGCGCCCCCGCCCCGCTTCCGCGGCGCACGAGAGGTGTCTCACCAGGCGGATGAATTTCCATACCGTCTGCCCAAATTGACCCCCCAGGTCTACTCTGGATCCGTGCCGGAGGACGTGGGGGGCACGCCGTTCCCTGACGGCTGGGAGCCCGACGACGACCACGACCGCGGGGTGTCGGACGAAGAGTTCGCCTCCGTGGTCTTCGACGAGGCCTTCGTACGGGCGGCCGTGGTGCACGAGCCGACCGCCGTCGAGCGCCTCCTGGCCGCAGCCCAGGCGAGAGCGGAGGCCTCCGAGGCCGAGGCCCGCCGCGCACGCCCCAGAGGCGAGCGGTACGAGGACGGCTACGGACCCGGCGGTTTCGGCCATGATCCCGAGCTCGACGACCTGGACGACACCGAGGTCCTCGAAGGCCGCTACGGCGCTCCGGGGACGTACGGCAAACAGGTCCGCTGGCACCGCCCCGTCGCCTGGATGCTCGCCCTCGTCATGGGTATCGGCATGGTCGCGCTGGCCTTCACGGCGGTCTACCGGGGCGCTTCCTCGGGCAGCCGCGACCGGGTTCCGCCCCCGGCCTCGACCGGCCTGGAACAGGGGAGCACGGTGACGCCCTCGGCATCCGCCGACTACTCCCAGCCAGCCGCCTCCGCCTTCCCGCGAACGCCCTGACACTCCTGGTGAGAACCTGTCAGAACTTGTCGCACAGCAGGGCGTTTACCTGAGCTCCCCGAGACCTACTCTGAAGATATGGGAGGGCCAGGAGACCCACCTGAGGGGACACCCGAGGGCGGCCCCGTGGGTGGTGAGGACGAGTACCGATCCGTCGTCTTCGACGAGTCGTTCGTTCGCGCTGCCCGACTCCAGGAGTACTCCGCGCAGGAGCGCATGACCGACCACGCGCCCGCCGTACGCCGTCGCCCGCCGCTGCGCCGGGGACTGTCCCGGCAGGCGCTGATCCTGTTCCTGCTGATCGCCCTCGCCTTCGGCACTGCGATCTACATGGGTGTACGGCACCCCTACCAGACCTCCGCGGTCCGGCAGCCTGTCGAGCCGCTGCGGATGACCGTCATCCCGCTGGCCCCCCAGGGCAAGGTCCCGGGGCACACCGACGCCGAGTACCTGTACGGGCACAGCCCGGCAGCGCAGTACCGCGTCGGCGCCGAGGGCATCCCGCTGCCGGCCTCCCGCCGCACCGCCCACTTCTCCGACAGCCAGGTCGTGTCCGCGCTGAGCACCGCCAAGGACTACATCGTGCGGTCCGCGCTCGACCCGGACGTCCTCGTCGGCGACCAGTTCCGTGCCGTGCGGGTGCTTCTCGACACGGACCAACTCGACCAGTTCGACCAGAGTTTCGCCCACCCGGCCGCGGACGGGCGGCACGCGCCGACCGGGTGGCTGGTTCGCTTCGACCCCGCGGAGACGCGGCTGGCCGACCACCGGATCCGGGTGCAGGGGAGCCTGCAGGCCGCCGAGACCGACTCGTCGACGCTGGAGGTCACGGCGGACCACACGTTCGTGTACGCGCTGCGTTCCGCGGCCGCGGACGCCAGGGCCGAGGTGTCGCTGTTCACCGTCCGGCGTGAGCTGCACTTCCGGTTCGACCGGGACGATCTGCGGATGCACACGGCTCAGCTGGTCGTGTCCTATGTCCAGGCCGGGCCGCTGTCCTGTGCGGAGGACTCCACGAATCGGCTGCATCCCTTGCTGGCCGGGGAGACGGCGAAGGCAGGCGGGCCGGCGGGGACGGATCCGTATGCGACGGGGAGTGCCACGGCACTGTGCGGGTCGTTGGCGACCGGTGCGCAGCCGAAGGTGTGACCGGGCGCAGGGTCGGATCGTCCCGTGCGGGCCCGTGCGGGCCGGCGGGGGGCCGGTCGCGCCCACGCGGCGGAGCCGCACAGCGACACAGCCCCCACACCCCGGAGCCTCAGTCCTCCTCGTTGTTGCGGGACGTGTCCGTCGGCGGCTCGTCGTCCCGTGGGGCCGAGTTCGAGAAGCCGCCGAAGCCCCTGCGCACCCTGCCGCCCAGATCGCCCGCTCCGCCCGCGATGTCGCTGACCAGCTTCATCAGGGGGTCCTTGGAGCCCTTGACGTTGGTCGCGTAGCTCGCCGCCGACTCGCGGAAGGAGTCCGTGACCGAGGTGTCCTTGTCCTCGGTGCGGCGAGGGTAGTGGCCGTCCATGATCCGCTGGTAGTCGCGTGACTCGGCCCACTTCTTCAGCTCGGCCGCCCGTACGGTGGTGAAGGGGTGGGAGCGCGGCAGGACGTTCAGGATCTTCAGCACGGAGTCGCGCAGGTCGCCGCCCGCCTCGTACTCCTCGGCCTGCTTCAGGAACGCGTCCACGTTCATCTCGTGCAGATGGTGACCGCCGGCCAGCTTCATCAGGCCGCGCATCGAGGCCTTCAGATCCTGGCCGACCAGCAGGCCCGCCCGGTCCGCCGACAGCTCCGACTTGCGGAACCACTCGCGCAGCGCGGTCACGATCGCCATGATCGCGATGTTGCCCAGCGGGATCCACGCCACCCTGAGGGCGAGGCTGGTCAGGAACAGCAGTATGGTCCGGTAGACCGAGTGGCCGGACAGGGCGTGGCCCACCTCGTGGCCGACGACCGCCCGCATCTCCTCCTCGTCGAGCAGGTCGACGAGACCTGTGGTGACGACGATGATCGGCTCGTCCAGGCCGATGCACATCGCGTTCGGCTGCGGGTCCTGGTTGACGTACATCGGCGGGACCTTCTCGAGGTCCAGGATGTAACACGCGTCCCGCAGCATGTCGTTGAGGTACGCGAACTGCTGGTCGGAGACGCGCACCGAGTCGGACAGGAACAGCAGCCTCAGACTCCGCTCGGGGAGCAGACCGCTGAGCGCCTTGAACACCGTGTCGAAACCGCTCAGCTTGCGCAGCGCCACCAGGGCGGAGCGGTCGGCGGGGTGTTCGTACGCACGGGAGGAGATTCCCGGGAAACGCTTGCGCTGCCTGCTCGGCACGTTCTCGTGCCCGTTGTTCTGATGGCCGTCGTCGGACATGTCTTCCCCCATGTGCGTCTTTGGCTGTGCCCTTTGACCTCTGTGATCCTTTGCGGACCCTTGTGCGGCCCTTTGCGCCCCCCGAAGCAGAGCCCAGCCTAGGCGGAGATAGCGTGGACGGGCAGTACAGCGAAGGAGTCCACGTCATGGAGCACACCCGGGCCGCCTGGCTCACCGAGGCCGCGAGCGCCGCCGAGCAGCAGGGGTCCGGAGATCTGCTCCGGGTGGTACTGATCGTGATGTTCGTGGGTTGTGCGTTCACCGCGTGGTTCCTGCTGCGGGGGTACAAGCGGAAGGACGACTGAGAAAGGGCGAAGGTTCCCCGCCGTCCCCCAACGGTGGAGTCGGCGTGTTCGCCCTCACCGCGCCCGCTTACGATGGGCCGACATCTTTATCCCGCCCACCGGATAGGTCCTGCCGAAGATGAGCTTCCACAGCACCGCTGCCCAGTTGGTCACCCTCGCCGCAGAGGGCGAGGAGCACGGCGGCAACCACGAGAGCCTCGACCCCTTGGTGACCGGCGGCGCCGCTTTCCTCATCCTGCTGCTCCTGCTGTGGATCACCACCCGTTTCAACCGCGACCGCTGAGGCGCCGAGTGCCCAAAGCGGGGCACTTGGGGCCTCCACCGGCCGGTGTCCTCAGATCGGGCCGGTAGGGTCTGCACGCATGGGAGAGCAGGACATGCCTACCGGCCCGGGCAACAGCCCGTCGAACCCCGGCAAGCGCCGCCTCGGCGTCATGGGCGGGACGTTCGACCCGATCCACCACGGGCACCTCGTGGCGGCCAGCGAGGTCGTCGCGCAGTTCCACCTGGACGAGGTGGTGTTCGTACCGACCGGCCAGCCGTGGCAGAAGACCCACCGCCGGGTCTCCCCGGCCGAGGACCGCTATCTGATGACGGTCATCGCGACCGCCGAGAACCCGCAGTTCTCGGTCAGCCGCATCGACATCGACCGCGGCGGCGCGACCTACACCACGGACACGCTGCGCGACCTCAAGTCCCTCAACCCCGACACCGACCTCTTCTTCATCACGGGCGCCGACGCCCTCGGCCAGATCCTCACCTGGCGGGACGCGGAAGAGCTCTTCTCCCTCGCGCACTTCATCGGAGTCACCCGGCCCGGCCACACCCTGGCCGACCCCGGGCTGCCCGAGGGCGGTGTCTCGCTCGTCGAGGTTCCCGCCCTGGCCATCTCGTCCACCGACTGCCGGGCGAGAGTCGCCAAGGGCGACCCCGTCTGGTACCTGGTGCCGGACGGAGTCGTGCGTTACATCGACAAGCGCGAGCTGTACCGCGGCGAGTGAGCCGAGAGGGGCACCGGTGAACGACCGATACGACGCGGGCTACGGCGACGATCAGGAGAACCAGTACGCACTCGTCGGCTACGACGAGTACGGCCGGCCGGTGTACCAGCAGGTCCCGCCGCAACAGGCCCCGCAGCAGCAGTACGACCCCTACGCGCAGCAGGGTTACGGCTACGACCCGTACGCCACGGACAGCCGACAGGCCGCGCCGTACGACACGGGCACCCAGAACCCCGTCCCGCCGTACGACCCCTACGGCGCCGGCGACACCGGTCAGCAGGCGCCCGTGCCGCCCTACGACCCCTACGCCAACGGGGCCCAGCAGGGCGGCGGTCCGGCGGCGTACGACCCTTACGGCCAGGCCGCCGCGAGCGGTCAGCAGCCCCGAGTCGCCGAACAGACCGCCTACATCCCGCAGCAGGGCGGGCCGGACCGGGGCAGGCAGGCCGGCCGGGGCCATGCGCAGGGCACGCAGGCCGACCAGAGGCACGCTGCGGGCCAGCAGGCCGGCCAGGGCTACCGCCCCGCGGTCGAGGAGGACCTTGCCGACGCGGGTCGTCCCGGCGCCGCCCGTCCCGGTGCGGACCCCGCCGACGGGGACGAACGGCAGTACCACACCGCACAGTTCGCGTTCGTCGAGGATCCCGACGGTGACTCCGAGGACGTCATCGACTGGCTCAACTTCACCGAGAACCGCACCGAGCGCCGTGAGGAGGCCAAGCGCCGCGCCCGCAGCCGGCTCGTCGCCCTGGTCGTCGTCCTCGCCCTGGTCGCGGTGGGCGGCGTCGGCTACCTCTGGTACGCCGGAAAGCTGCCCGCTCTGTCGGACCCGGAGAGCAAGAAGGGCACCACGATCGCGGCGAGCGCCCAGAACCGCGACGTGATCGTCGTCCATCTGCACAACACCGCGAAGGGCGGCACCTCCACGGCGCTGCTCGTCGACAACACCACCACCCAGCAGGGCACCACCGTCCTGATCCCCAACTCCCTCGCCCTGACGGCCGACGACGGCACCACGACGACCCTCGCCAAGTCGGTCGACGACGACGGCTCCTCCGGGACCGTCGACTCCCTCGACACCGCCCTCGGCACCGACATCGAGGGCACCTGGCGTCTGGACACCCCCTATCTGCAGAACCTGGTCGACCTCGTCGGCAACATCGACGTCGACACCAACACCGCCGTGCCCGACCCGGACGCCAAGAAGAAGGGCCAGGCGCCCCTGGTGAACAAGGGGAAGGGCCAGACCCTCAGCGGCAAGATGGCCGTCGCCTACGCCACCTACCGTGCCTCCGGCGAGGCCCAGAACGCTCAGCTGGAGCGCTTCGGCCAGGTCATGCAGGCTGTGCTGCGCAAGCTGTCCTCCGATCCGACGGCCGCGACCACCACCGTGCAGACACTGGCCCAGATCCTGGACCCGTCCCTGACCGACAAGGACCTCGGCACCTTCCTCGCCAAGCTCGCCGACCTCGCCAAGGGCGGCGACTACAAGACCGCGCTGCTGCCCGTCCAGCAGGACGGCACGCTGAGCGCGGCGGCCAGTGCGAGCGTGGTCAAGGACGTCCTCGGCGGCAAGGCGAAGAGCCCCGACAAGGACGCCGCCGTGAGCGTCTCCGTCCAGAACGCCACCGGCACCAAGGACAACACCGAGAAGGCCCGCGTCGTCCTCCTCAACGGCGGCTTCACCTTCGTCGACGGCGGCACGCCCTCCTCGGCGCAGGCCACCTCCAAGGTCGTCTACGCCGACGCCGCCGACAAGGCGAACGCCACCGAGGTCGCCAAGACCCTGGGCCTGCCCGCCGGCGCGGTCGCCAAGGGCACCCTGCAGTCGAGCGCGAACGTCTCCGTGGTCCTCGGCCGGGACTACAAGCCGTCCTCCTCGTCCTAGGCCCGGGCTCCGGCTCCGAAGCGGCACCCCGCGTGATCTCCACGATCACGTGGGGTGCCGTCGGCGGTCCGTGAGACCCTTGATGTCAATCGACCGCCGACCGAAAGCCTTGTAGTGACCGCCACTGACCGTTCTCTCGAGCTCATCAACGCCGCCGCGCAGGCGGCCGCCGACAAGCTCGCCCATGATGTGATCGCCTACGACGTCAGCGACGTCCTGTCGATCACCGACGCCTTCCTGCTGGCGTCCGCACCCAACGACCGCCAGGTCAAGTCCATCGTCGACGAGATCGAGGAGCGGCTCTCGAAGGAGCTCGGCGCCAAGCCGGTGCGCCGCGAGGGCGACCGCGAGGCCCGCTGGGTCCTGCTCGACTACGTGGACATCGTCGTCCACGTCCAGCACAGCGAGGAGCGGGTCTTCTACGCTCTGGAGCGGCTGTGGAAGGACTGCCCCGAGCTGGAGCTGCCGGCCGACGCCAAGGCGACCCGCGGCAAGGCGGAGGAGCACACCAAGCTCCGGGCCGAGGAGGACGCCGCCGAGTTCGGGGAGCCGCGGTGACCGCTCCCGCCGACCGCAAGGGCCGGGGCCGTCGCGTCATCCTGTGGCGGCACGGCCAGACCGCCTGGAACGTGGAGCGCCGCTTCCAGGGCACCACCGACGTCGAGCTCACCGAGACCGGTGTCGGCCAGGCCCGCCGCGCCGCCCGGCTGCTGGCCTCCCTCCAGCCCGACGCCATCGTCGCCTCCGACCTCCAGCGGGCCGCGAACACCGCGGCCGAGCTCGCCGCGCTCACCGGCCTGGACGTGGCTCACGACGAGGGCCTGCGCGAGACCTACGCGGGCGTCTGGCAGGGGCTGACGCACGAGGAGATCATCGCCCGGCACGGCGAGGAGTACGCCGCGTGGAAGCGCGGTGAGCCGGTCCGCCGCGGCGGCGGCGAACTGGAGACCGAGGTCGCCGACCGCGCCGCTCCCGTCGTGCTCCGGCACGCCGAGAAGCTCCCCGAGGACGGCACCCTTGTCGTGGTCAGCCACGGCGGCACGATCCGCACCACCATCGGCCGACTGCTCGGTCTGGACGCCCGGCACTGGGAAAGCCTCGGCGGCCTCTCCAACTGCTGCTGGTCCGTCCTCGGCCAGGGCGCCCGCGGCTGGCGCCTCATGGAGCACAATGCCGGCACCCTCCCGGAGCCGGTGCTCGGCGACGACGACTGAGGGCTCCGGACCGGATTTCACTTCCGGCAGGTCGCAGGCTAAAGTTCTTCTTGTTCGCCCGCCGAGCGGGAAGAACACAAGGGGCTATAGCTCAGTTGGTAGAGCGCCTGCATGGCATGCAGGAGGTCAGGAGTTCAATTCTCCTTAGCTCCACAGATCGACACTCTGTTGAGTTGTCAAAGATCGGTGATCATCAGGGTCCCGTCTCCTTCAGGAGGCGGGATTTTCTGTGTGCTCCCGCAGCCGCGCCGCTTTCTCCCGCGTCTCCTTGTCCTCAGGTGTGTAGACCACGATCCGGCACTCCGGCATCCCGTCGATCGACAGCGACTGGGACGTCATCCGCAGTTCGCCCACCGCCTTGTGACGGAACGTCTTGACCCGTGGCCCCGGTTGCACCACCTCTCCGCTCGCCCACAGTTCGGCGAAGTACGGGCTGGCCGCCGCCAGCCCGGCTATGAATCTCTCCCAGGCCGGCTCGCCCACATTTCTGCCGTACGAGGACCGCAGCGTCGCCACCATGACGGGCAGCTCGCGCTCCCGGTGCATCAGCGGACACGCCTGCTCGGAGACCGTGAACAGCGTCCACAGCGCGTTCGCCACCCCGATGTCGACGATCTCCGGGATCAGGAACAGGTCCCGGTAGCCCGGATTGGTGGCCAGGATGTCGTAGCGCGAGTTGTAGACGACAGCCGGGAGCGGATCGAGGGCGTCGATGATGCCCTGCACCTCCGGTCCCGTCGACCGCGTCAGGCTCTCCGGGTCCGGGGCGAACGGCACCTGCGCCAGGCGGTACAGATGCTCCCGCTCCGGGGGGTCGAGCCGGAGCGTGCGGGCCACGGCGTCCAGGACCTGCGCGGACGCGTTGATCGGCCGGCCCTGCTCCAGCCACGTGTACCAGGTCACACCGACGCCGGAGAGCTGGGCGACCTCCTCGCGGCGCAGTCCCGGGGTGCGGCGCCTGAGGCCCGGCGGCATGCCCACGTCGGCCGGAGTCACCCGGGCCCGCCTGCTGCGCAGGAACGTGGCCAACTCGGGCCGTCGTCGCTGTGTCGTCCTCATCGTCACGTCCCCCTCGTCACGACCATCCTCGGTCCCGCACCCAGCGCTTGCCAGGTGCTGGCAGTACCAGCATCGGCGGGCTCTCGGCACCCTTACCCAGATGTCCTCAGGCTCGACGGCATGACGACAACTCCCCGGACAGGACCGGATCCCGCACCCGTTTTCCCCTCTGCCAAAAGTGAAGCACCCGCCACTGACAACCGGCCCCGGCCGCTGCTCGCGCTCGTGCTCGCCGCCCAGTTCATGGCGCTGCTCGACGTGTTCATCGTGAACGTCGCGGCCCCGACGATCGGCACGGAACTGCACGCCTCGGGCGCCCAACTCCAGCTGGTCGTCGCCGGATACGCCATCACGTACTCGGTGCTGCTGATCACCGGCGCCCGGCTCGGCGAACGGTTCGGGCACGGCCGCGTCCACCTCGCCGGACTCGCCCTGTTCACGACGGCCTCGCTCGCCTGCGGGCTGGCGCAGGGAGCCACCGAACTGATCGTCTTCCGGCTGGTGCAGGGCGCCGGTTCGGCGGTGATGATCCCGCAGGTGCTCAGTCTGATCCAGCGCAACTTCACCGGCGAGGCCCGGATGAAGGCGCTCGGCGTGTACTCGGCGGTCCTCGCGGTCGGCGCCGCCGCCGGGCAGGTCGTCGGTGGAGTCCTGGTCGGCGCCGACCTGTTCGGCACGGGCTGGCGGCCGGTGTTCCTCGTGAATGTGCCGGTGGGTCTCGTCCTGCTCGCCGTAGGCACGCGTGTCCTGCTGCCCGGGGACCGTCCGACGCCCCGCGACCGGGCGCGCGGTCTCGACCTGCCCGGTCTGGTGCTGCTCGGCGCAGCCGTGTCGCTGTGCACGGTGCCGCTGGTGCTCGGGCAGGAGGAGGACTGGCCGCTGTGGTCCTGGCTGTCCCTGGCCGCCGCCGCGATCCTGTTCACCGTCTTCTGCGGCTACGAGTCCCGGCTGGCGAGGCGCGGCGGTGCCCCGCTGATCACACCGAGCGTGCTGCGCCATCCCGGCATGGGCCTCGCCGTCTTCCGGATCATGGCGGTCATGGCCGTCAACGGCGGCTTCCTCTTCGTTCTCACCCTGTACGTACAGGGCGGCCTCGGCTACAGCGCGCTGCGGGCCGGGCTCTCCTTCGCGCCGACCGCGGTGATCTTCGGCATCGTCGGACTGACCTGGCGCGCCTGGCCGGCCTCCTGGCAGCGGCTGTTGACGCCCGCCGGGTTCGTGATCACCGCGCTGGCCTCCCTGGGGGTGGGCCTGGCGCTGAAGGACGGCGGCGACGGCGGCGTCGCGCTGTACGCGGCGTACGCCGGGGTGGGCGTCGGGCTCGCGCTCGCCTTCAGCCCCACCCTCACCGGCGCCCTGGCCACGGTGCCGCCCCGGCACGCGGCGGACGCGAGCGGTCTGCTCGCCACGGTCACCCAGCTCGGCCAGCTGATCGGCGTCGCGGGCTTCGGCACACTGTTCTTGAACCGACTTGAGTCACTCGGCCCCTCTGAGGCGTATACCTCTGCGGAGGCGCTTTGGACGTGCATGTTCGCGCTGGCCGGGACCGCCGCGGTGGGCGCCGTGTCCGGACTGGTACTCAGGCGTCGCTGACCGTATTGGTCCGGCCGTGGCAGAATCAAACGGCCGGAAGGGGGCGCGGCCCGACGGGAGGGAGTAGTGATGCCTGCGAGCATCCTCGTGGAGGTCGGCCACCTCCGCGAAGCGGCGTCGACAAGGGACACGACGGTCCGCCTCATCTGCCCTTCCTGCGGTTCTGTCCATGTCGCCCAGGTACTCGGTGACAATGGCGGAATCTCCTACGTGTGCACGGCCTGCGGCCACAGCTGGAGCTGACGGATGGGTGCACACAGGCGAAAGTGCGACTGGTGCGGCAGCGGGACGCCGATCGTGCGGGACATGGAGCCGGTCAATCCCGACTACCAGTACTGGTGCGAGGAGTGCGCGCGGGCGCTGATCATAAAAGGCGATCCCATCGAGACGTACCGCGAACTCGAGGGTGAGCCGATCTACGGCCGGCTCCTCGAAGAACACTGCACGCTGAAGCGGTTCTACTCGTTCGTGACCGCTTGACGTTGCCCCTCCCGCCCCAGCGAAACGATTTGGTGTTCCACCCGGTGGACCGTGTAATGTTGGCGTCGCCGCCGGGGGAACCCGCGGAACACCGCTCGGGGCTATAGCTCAGTTGGTAGAGCACCTGCATGGCATGCAGGGGGTCAGGAGTTCAAATCTCCTTAGCTCCACAGAAAGATCCCGCCAGATCATCGATCCGGCGGGATCTCGGCGTTTTCAGAGGCAGTTGTGGCCGGACAGCCGAAAGGGCCGCCCTCTTCAGGGCGGCCCTTTCGTGGTGTCGGTTCAGCGGCCCAGCGCACGCCTCCCGCGGCCCTGGGAGAGGACCGGCAGGTTGCGGGAAGGGCCCTTGTCGCGCGCTGTCTCCTCCTCGAGGCGCAGGGCGAGCGCGGGGCAGCGACGCACCGCGCGTAGCGCCTTGGCCTCGGCGTAGCGCGGCACCTGCGCCTGGGCGACGGTCGGGAAGCCGTCGGCGCCGAGTTCGAAGACCTCGGGCAGGATGTCGGCGCACAGACCGTGGCCCCGGCAGAGTGTCCAGTCGACGTAGATCTTCTGACGGCTGGGACCGCTCTCCTCGGCCTCGGCGCCACCCGGGATGCCGGTGGGCGTCCTGCCGCCCTCGAAGAGCGGCAGAACGCCCTCCACGGGCCGTCCGCAGCCGTTGCCGAGAACATGGGCGGCCAGGTCGTCGGTGAACGCCTTGATGGTCGACTCCAGGAACATCGCGGAGCCGTCCGGGTGCGAGCAGGCGCCGCGCCGCTTCACGTTCTTGGCGACCTGCTTGAGGGCCTCCAGAGCGGCAGGCCCGCCGCCGTTGAGGATGTCCTCCAAGCCGCGCGCGGCGGCCGGCAGACCGAGATAGCAGGGCCCGCACTGGCCCGCGCTCTCCTCGGCCAGCCACTGCGCCACACGCAGCGACTCACCCAGCGGGCAGGTCTCCTGAGTGATCGGCAGGATCGCGCCGGCGCCGAGCGCGCCGCCCACGGCGTCCAGGGAGTTGCGGGAGACGATCGCCTCGTTGACCGTCGCCGCGTCGATCCACTTGCCGTGGTAGCCGCCGGTCAGCACGCCCTGCGGAACGGGCGGGGCGCCGGCCAACTGCAGGACGTAGCGCAGCGGTACGCCCGTGGGGACCTCGATCACCATCGGGCGAGCGACGGCGCCGGAGACCGTGAGCATGACGGTGCCCGGCTCGTCGTACAGCCCGGTGTTGCCGTAGCGCTCCGGGCCGATGCGGGCGGCGATCGCGAGCTGCGCGAAGGTCTCGGCGTTGGACAGCAGGGTCGGCGCCCCGCCGACGCCGCTCTGGGAGGCGCTGATCTTGCGGCCGGGCGGGATGGCCGGGCCGCCGTCGATGGAACGGATCAGCGAGGCCGCCGCTCCGGTGACCATACGGACGGGATTGCGCTGCACGCGTGCGCGTAGAGCCGATCTGCGGCCGTTGCTGAGACCGCGTTCGGCGAGGGCGGCCTCCATGGACCGCTGGGTGGACTCCCGGGTGACCCCCACCACGAGCGTGCGGGCACCCAGGGCTTCGGCGGCCAGGAGGGCGCCGTCCAGGATGAGGTGCGGGGCACGGTTGATGAGCACCGTGTCCTTGCGGCAGGCCGGTTCGTCCTCGCTGCCGTTGACGACGACGACCGGGCGGACGCCGCGCTTGATCGCTGCCTCGGCGACCGAGCGCAGCTTCTTGTGGAAGGGGAAGCCGGCGCCGCCGCGTCCCTTCAGGTTGATGGCTTCGGAGAGCTTCGCGAGTTGCTCCCCGCCCATGGGTTCGAGCGGCCCGTGCACCTTCAGGTGCATGGGCAGGTCAAGTCGTTCGACAAGGTCGAAACCCGACGTGAGCTGAGGAAGGCCGACCACGCGGACTTCTGGTACGTCGGGCAGGGCCTCGTTCACCTATAGCCTCCGGAAGGCGTGTTCCAAGGTTCGCCCGAGCCCGGTGCGTCGAAGTCGTACGACTGACCGGGCGTTGTATCCGTGGCGGGACCGCTGTTGTACGTGTCATTCGGGTTGTACGTGCCGTAAAGGGTGTTCGTCTCACCTGTGTCGCGCACATCACCTGAGAGATAGCTGGCCGTGCCCGAATTACCGCCATAGGTCGGGATGTTGTACCCCGTGTCCTGGAGCGGGTCGTAGGCGGAGGGGGGCGCTTCGCCGACCGGTGGCGGGGATGGGACCGGCCAGCTGCCGGAGGTGCTGCCGCCGCTGTCCATGCGCGCGATGGGGTCGGTGGCGGCCTGCATGTCCATCGGCATGTCCATGCGCGCGGTCTGGCCGGTGTCGAAGGGCTGCTGTGTGTTGGGTGACACAGCGCGATAGGCGGCGGCGAATCCGCTGCCTGCGGGCTCCGGGGCCGGTGGGGCCTGGTAGAGGGGCATGCCGCCGGTCTGCTGGGTCAGGCCCTCGTAGCCGGGCAGGGCGGACTCCGAACGCCGGCCGGCGGACTCGGCGGGCCGGCGGCTCTCGCGTCCCGGTGCGGCGGTTTCCGCGGCCCGCCTGGCGCGGCTGGCCTCCAGTCCCTCGCGGCCCGGTCGCTCCTCGGTGCCGAGGAGCATGGCGATCCGGTCGGTGACCTTGCGCTTGAAGGGGCGAGGTGCCGAGCGCAGGGCGAGGGCCGCGATGACACCGAGGACGCAGAGCACGTACATGTACGTGAAGATCGGGGCCTTCACCGCGCGCCCCGCGTACAGGCCGTGGATCAGCCCGGCGCACCAGGCCGGGTAGGCCAGCATGTGCATCGCCCGCCACCGTGCCGCGACCGGTGCCGGGGACGCGAACCGGTTGCGCAGGGCGCCGGTGATGCCGACGAAGATCATGAGCTGGCCGGCCAGGGTGCCGAGACCTATGAGGCCTCCGCTGCTGCTGAAGCCGAGCCCGAACGGGATGAACGCCGCGATCCAGGTGGTGTGGTCGAGGGTCAGTTTGATTCCGATGTGCAGCAGAAGGAACGCGATCGAGCCCACGGCGGTGATCCGGTGGATCCCCTGCGCGACGATCCGCTGCCGGGTGTTGAGGATCAGCCGGTCCTGTGCGACGAGCCCCCAGATCACGGAGCAGGTGAGGAGGACAAGCGTCACCACGCCCGCTCCGAAGTTGAGGAAGTCCTGGAGCGGGACACCTCCGTACACCACGACCAGAGGGATGGCCAGCAGAAAGACGGCCGTCGCCACCCCGTAGGCCGACCGGCCGGTCCTGGGGAGCGTGTTGCTAGTACTACGAGGGTTCATGGGGGCAACTCCGAGCGGTTCGGGAAGGCGGTCCCGCTGCCGCACTCTAAGTGGCGCCATACCGACGGGTACGGCATTTGAGTTATTGCGTTGTTATCAAACGACTGCGGGGCCGTTGTGATGTCCCTTAGTAGCTGTTACGCGAAGTAACCATTGGCCATGGCTCAGTTCCTGTGTCGGATCGGACGGTTGCGCTCGACTGCGGCGGCGAGTGCGGCACCCGGTGCCAAAGAGGCATACGTAAGCTCGTCGCGGCTTGCTCAACGGCTGCGGTACTCTGACGCCATGCGTGCCGTACGCCTTCTGCTTAGCGAGCCGCGCTGATCAGTCCCGACCACCGGTGAAGACGTGGTCGGAATCGGCGCGGCGTCCCCTCCTGTGCGAGGGGATTTTTCGTTTCCGGACGACACAGCCGCTGGCAGAGACGATCGATGGAGCTTTGAGGACCATGAGCGAGACGAACCCCGCTGCCGCCGAGGTGGCCGCGCCGCACCGCTACACGGCCGCCGTCGCGGCCGAGATCGAGGCACGCTGGCAGGACTTCTGGGAGGCCGACGGCACCTACGCGGCGCCGAACCCCAAGGGTGACCTGGCCGGCGACCCCGGGCTGGTCGCCAAGCCCAAGAAGTTCATCATGGACATGTTCCCGTACCCCTCCGGTGCGGGACTGCACGTCGGCCACCCGCTGGGCTACATCGCCACCGACGTCTTCGCCCGCTTCCAGCGGATGACCGGCCACAACGTCCTGCACACCCTGGGCTTCGACGCCTTCGGCCTGCCCGCCGAGCAGCACGCCGTGCAGACCGGCGAGCACCCCCGGGTCACCACCGAGGCCGCCATCAACAACATGAAGTCCCAGCTGCGCCGGCTGGGCCTGGGCCACGACAAGCGCCGGTCGTTCGCCACGATCGACCCGGACTACTACAAGTGGACCCAGTGGATCTTCGTCCAGATCTTCAACTCCTGGTACGACGACGTGGCGAAGAAGGCCCGCCCGATCTCCGAGCTGGTCGCGCGGTTCGAGTGCGGTGAGCGCGCGGTTCCCGGTGGCCGTTCCTGGGACGCCCTGTCCGCCGCCGAGCGTGCCGACGTCCTGGGCGAGTACCGCCTGGCGTACGCCTCCGACGCCCCGGTCAACTGGTGCCCGGGTCTGGGCACCGTGCTGGCCAACGAGGAGGTCACCGCGGACGGCCGCAGCGAGCGCGGCAACTTCCCCGTCTTCAAGGCCAAGCTGCGCCAGTGGAACATGCGGATCACCGCGTACGCCGACCGCCTGCTGGACGACCTGAACGAGCTGGACTGGCCCGAGGCCATCAAGCTGCAGCAGCGCAACTGGATCGGCCGCTCCGAGGGCGCCCGCGTCGACTTCCCGATCGACGGCGAGGCGATCACGGTCTTCACCACGCGCCAGGACACCCTGTTCGGCGCGACCTATATGGTGCTGGCCCCCGAGCACCCGCTGGTCGAGAAGTTCACCCCGGCCGCCTGGCCCGAGGGCACGCACGACGTGTGGACCGGCGGCCACGCCACGCCGGCCGAGGCCGTCGCCGCCTACCGCGCCCAGGCCGCCTCCAAGTCGGACGTCGAGCGCCAGGCCGAGGCCAAGGACAAGACCGGTGTCTTCACCGGCGCGTTCGCCACCAACCCGGTCAACGGCGAGCAGATCCCCGTCTTCATCGCCGACTACGTCCTGATGGGCTACGGCACCGGCGCGATCATGGCCGTACCGGCGCACGACACGCGTGACTTCGCCTTCGCGCGCGCCTTCGAGCTGCCGGTCCGCTGCGTGGTCGAGCCGAGCGACGACCGGGGCACGGACGCCTCGACGTGGGACGACGCCTTCGTCTCGTACGACGCCAAGATCGTGAACTCGCACGGCGAGGACGTCTCTCTGGACGGCCTGGGCGTGACCGACGCCAAGGCGCGCATCACCGAGTGGCTGGCGCGCAAGGGCATCGGCGAGGGCACCGTCAACTTCCGGCTGCGCGACTGGCTGTTCAGCCGCCAGCGCTACTGGGGCGAGCCCTTCCCGATCGTCTACGACGAGGACGGCATCGCCCACTCCCTGCCCGAGTCGATGCTGCCGCTGGAGCTGCCCGAGGTCGAGGACTACTCGCCGCGCACCTTCGACCCGGACGACGCGGACACCTCCCCGGAGACCCCGCTGTCCCGCAATCAGGACTGGGTCGACGTCACCCTGGACCTGGGCGACGGACGCGGTCCCCGCCCGTACCGCCGCGAGACCAACACCATGCCCAACTGGGCCGGCTCCTGCTGGTACGAACTGCGCTACCTGGACCCGCACAACAGCGAGAAGCTGGTCGACCCGGAGATCGAGCAGTACTGGATGGGCCCGCGCGCGGGGCAGCCGCACGGCGGTGTCGACCTGTACGTCGGCGGCGCCGAGCACGCCGTGCTGCACCTGCTGTACGCGCGCTTCTGGTCCAAGGTCCTGTACGACCTGGGGCACATCTCGTCGCCCGAGCCGTTCCACAAGCTGTACAACCAGGGCATGATCCAGGCCTTCGTCTACCGCGACAGCCGGGGCTTCCCGGTGCCGGCCGCCGAGATCGAGGAGCGCGACGGCGCCTTCTTCCACAACGGCGAGCAGGTCAAGCGCGAGCTGGGCAAGATGGGCAAGTCCCTGAAGAACGCCGTCACCCCCGAGGCGATCTGCGAGGAGTACGGCGCCGACACCCTGCGCCTGTACGAGATGGCGATGGGTCCGCTGGACGTCTCGCGTCCGTGGGACACGCGCGCGGTGGTCGGCCAGTACCGCCTGCTGCAGCGGCTGTGGCGCAACGTCGTCGACGAGGCCACCGGCGAGGTCACCGTCGCCGACGCCGAGCCCGACGAGACGACGCTGCGTGCCCTGCACAAGGCGATCGACGGGGTGCGCCAGGACCTGGAGGGCCTGCGCTTCAACACCGCCATCGCCAAGGTCACCGAGCTGAACAACCACCTGACCAAGACGGGCGCCGCGGTTCCTCGTCCGGTCGCCGAGTCGCTGGTGCTGCTGATCGCGCCGCTGGCCCCGCACATCGCCGAGGAGCTGTGGCGCAAGCTGGGCCACACCGACTCGGTCGTCCACCAGGACTTCCCGGTCGCCGACCCGCGGTACGTCGTGGACGAGACCGTGACCTGTGTGGTCCAGGTCAAGGGCAAGGTCAAGGCCCGTCTGGAGGTCTCGCCCGCCATCTCCGACGACGAGCTGGAGAAGGTCGCGCTGGCCGACGAGAAGGTCGTGGCGGCGCTGGACGGGGCGGGCATCCGCAAGGTGATCGTGCGGGCGCCGAAGCTGGTGAACATCGTTCCGGCGTAGGGTCCGCCCGGCGTGATCCGCCGACCAGGACCTCTGGCCCCTAGGGGTTGTGTGCGGGCAGGTTCGGGGTTCCTCCGGAACTCAGGGCCTGCCCGTGGCGTTTACCTTTGAAGAACGGCACGGCGACCGTCGGCCGGGCGGAGGAGGAGTTTCGTGGAAGCGGTGATCGCGATCGTGGCCCTGCTCTTCGTGCTCTTCGTGGCGCTCGGCGTGTACGCGACAGTGAAGGCCGTCGGCGCCGCCAAGCGCGGTGTGGACCGCACCATCAGTCAGGCCCGGCGCACGGTCGAGGACCACACCCTGCGCGCCAAGTCCTTCGCCCAGCTCGGCCCGGCGGGCGAACTGGCCCAGCTGCGGCTGAAGCTGCGCACCTCGATGCGGGCCACCCAGGACGCGCTGCACGCGGGCGTGGCCGAGGACGAATCCCTCAAGGAGTCCCTCGGCCTCTTCCAGCGGCTCAGCGCCCACGGTCACGAACTGGACGGCGAACTCAAGCGCCTGGAGTCCGAGCCCGACCGTGCGACGCTCGCGGAGCGCCTGCCCGGACTGCGGGAGCGCACCGAGCGCATCACACAGTCGGCGGACTCCCTGCGCTGGGCGGCACGCGACCGCGCCCGCCGTTTCGCCGACGATGACCTGGACACGCTGAGTGCGCAGATCGACGTCGAGTCCGGCGCCCTGCGGCACTGGACGAAGACCGAGCCCGCCGCGACACCGCCCCCGTGGCCCGAGACCCCCACCGTCGGCGGCAGCACCGAGCAGCAGACCTGGCCCGAGACGCCAAGCTCCCGCACCGCCGAGGAGCCGGCGCGGCCCGCGATCACCCCGCCGGGCCCTCGTCCCACCTACCCCTGGCAGAAGAAACCCCGTCCTGAGAGCACGACTTGATCGGGACACGGCGGCCCTGGGTGACAGGGGCCGGGCTGCCACCCGGGCGCTACGGCAGGTAACCTCCAGCTCATGTCCCGCCATGTCGCGATCGTCACGGATTCAACGGCCTACCTGCCGCAGGGGACGATGGAGCGGCACGGCATCACAGCGGTACCCCTGACCGTGGTCCTCGGCGACCGCGCGCTCGAAGAGGGCACCGAGATCTCCACCCGGTCACTGGCCCAGGCGCTCCAGAAGCGACGCCCCGTCACCACCTCGCGGCCCAGCCCCCAGGTGTTCGCGGAGCACTACCGCAAGGTCGCCGAGTCCGGCGCCACCGGCATCGTGTCGCTGCATCTGTCCGCCGAGCTCTCCGGCACCTACGACGCGGCGGTCATGGCGGCGCGTGAGGCGCCCGTGCCGGTGCGCGTGGTCGACACCGGCATGATCGCCATGGCTCTCGGGTTCTGCGCGCTCGCGGCTGCCGAGGCCGCGGAGACGGGCGGCACGGTCGACGAAGCGGTCATGGCGGCGGAGAAGCGGGCCGCGGGCACGTCCGCCTACTTCTACGTCGACACCCTCGACTATCTGCGCCGTGGCGGCCGGATCGGCGCCGCGCAGGCGCTCCTCGGTTCCGCGCTCGCCGTCAAGCCGCTGCTGAAACTGGTCGGCGGGCGGATCGAGCCCCTGGAAAAGGTGCGGACGGCGTCGAAGGCCATCGCCCGCCTGGAGGAGATCGCGGCCGACCGGGCCGGCAGCGCGCCGGTCGACATCGCGGTCCATCATCTGTCCGCCCCCGACCGGGCGGCGGCCCTCGCGGACCGTCTGCGGGCGCGGGTGACGGGACTTGCCGACCTGCATGTGAGCGAGGTCGGGGCGGTGATCGGGGCGCACACGGGACCCGGGTTGCTGGGGGTCGTGGTCTCGCCCCGGTGACGGAGCCACGCCGGGTGCCTGAATCACTCGTTCGGGTGGTGGAGTTTTCCACAACCAGTGGGTAATCCCCGGGAATTGACCAAGATCATCGCGAGAGTGCGGATGTGGCCGATCCTCGGCGCATGGCACTTCGATCACGCTCACGTACAGCGACGGCGACCAGCGGGCCGGGCCGCGGCCCTCGTTCCGACGGGCGCTCACGGCACCGCCGACCGCCCGGCACCCGAGGCCGGGTCCGGCATCGGCATGCCGCCTCGGCGGACGAACTCCAGCGGCGGGCGGAGGTGCTCTTCGCCGAACGGGCCGCGGAGCGGCGGGACTCGGGGAAGGGGCCGCCGCCGGGTGGGCCGGGCGTAAGCGACGAGGTGGCGGGGAGCGAACCGGAGCGTCTGGAGGCTCTCGGTGCCGGTGCCGGTGCCGGTGCCGGTGCTGGTGCCGGTGCCGTCGACGTCGCCGAGGCCGGTTCGCGCGCCGATGCGGTCGGGTTCGTGGAGAGGGCTCGGTGGGAGGCGGATGCTGCCGAAGAGAGCCGGCGGGACGGTGGTTCCGCGGCGGGGGGCCGGCGGGACGCAGGTTCTCGGGAGGGGATTTGGCGGGACGCCGATACCAGGGCTGGGACCTGGCAAGACACCGATTCCAGGAGCGGGAGCGGGAGCGGGTACGGGTACGGGTACGGGGACTGGCGGGAGCGGGCCGGGTCGGCTCTGCGGGAGCGGATGCCGGTGTGGCTGCAGGCGCGGTGCGGGCTGGAGCGGCGGAACGTGGTCGCCCTTTCGGTGCTGCTCGTCGTGGCCGCGGTGTTCGCCGTGCAGCACTTCTGGACGGGCCGCACGCAGTCCGTCCAGGCTCCCGAAGTGGTGCGCGCGGCGGCCCCGTTCGGGGAGAGCGGGGCGAGCAGCGCGGGTGGACGGCGAGGGGTGGCCGGGCCGGCCGACTCGGGCGGGATCCCGAACACGGCCGGACCGGCCGGGGCCGAGATCGTCGTGGATGTCGGTGGCAAGGTCCGTGAGCCCGGCATCCAGCGGCTGCCGGCCGGCTCGAGGGTCGCCGACGCGTTGAAGGCGGCCGGTGGAGTGCGGCCGGGCACGAACACCGACACGCTCAACCGAGCGCGGTTCCTCGTGGACGGCGAGCAGGTGATCGTCGGCGGCCCGGCCGCACCCGCCCCCGCGCCCGGCATGGGCGGCCCCGTCTCCGGCGGCCCGGCCGGCCCGGCGGCTCCCGTCTCCTTGAACACCGCCACCGTGGACCAGCTCGACACCCTGCCCGGCGTCGGCCCTGTGCTGGCCCAGCACATCGTCGACTACCGCACCCGGCACGGCGGCTTCCGCTCGGTGGACGAACTGCGCGAGGTCAACGGCATCGGCGATCGCCGCTTCGCCGATCTGCGGAATCTCGTACGGCCATGAGGCACGGCTCCAGGATGCGGCGAGACCATGAGAGCGAGGCGCCAGTGCGGGCCGCTGTGCACGCTGCCTCGGGGAAACGGCTGGGGGACGCCCACCCCCGGCAGGAAGGCCCTACGGATCTGCGGCTGGTACCGGCGGCGCTCGCGGCCTGGGGCACGGCCGCTGTGACCCTGGATGCCTCGTCGGGGTGGGTCACGGGGCTGGTGGCCGGGTCCCTGGTGCTCGCCTGCGTGTTGTTGTGGGGACGGTGGCGCGGAGTGCGGGGCCCGGGAAGGGGCGGCCGGGTGCCGGTCGCCGCTGTGCTGCTCTGTGTCGCCGCGGCCGCCGTATCCGCCGGGCTGCACGGGGCCGATCTGCGACGGGGGCCGGTGCCCGTGCTGGCCCGGCAGTACGCCACCGTGACCGCCGAGGTCGAGCTGACCTCCGACCCCCGACTGACCCGGCCCCGGATCACGGGGGACCACACGGCCCCGACCGCCGTCGTCATCAGCGCCGACGTCCGGCGGGTGGAGACGGCGCACGGCCGGGCGGTGGTGACGCGGGCGCCGGTGCTGTTGATCGTCGACGCGCGTGCGGGGGCCGACTCGGGTGCGCGGGGGGCACGTAGTGCGCCGTCCGCCGTGGAAGGTCCGGCTCGGTCGCCCTGGCTCGGCTTGTTGCCGTCCACGCGGGTGCGGGTCACCGCCCGTGCCGCGCCGGCGTTGGCCGGGAGTGACCGGGTCGCGGCCGTACTGCGGGTGCGGGACCGGGGAGGGCCCGAGGTGGTGGCGGAGGCGTCGGGGACGCAGCGGTTCGCGGGGCGGTTGCGGGGAGGGCTTCGGGAAGCCACCGACGGGTTGCCGGCGGATGCCCGGGCGTTGTTGCCGGGGCTGGTCGTCGGGGACACCTCGCGGATCACGCCCGAGTTGGACGAGGCATTCAAGGAGACCGACCTCGCGCACACGCTCGCCGTCTCCGGCAGCAATCTCACGATCCTGCTCGCCCTGCTCATCGGGCCACCCGGACTCGCCCAACTCGTCGAGCGACGGGGGCTGGCGCCGCGCCTAGGGGTGTCGCTGCGGACGACCGCGTTGCTCGGCGGAGGGCTCACGCTGGGCTTCGTCGTCGTGTGCCGGCCGGACCCGAGCGTGCTGCGGGCCGCGGCCTGCGGGACCGTCGCGTTGCTCGCTCTCGCGACCGGACGCCGCAGATCACTGATCCCGGCGCTGGCGACAGCCGTACTGCTGCTGGTGCTGTACGACCCGTGGCTGGCCCGCAGTTACGGCTTTCTGCTCTCCGTGCTGGCCACCGGCGCCCTGCTCACACTCGCGCCGCGCTGGAGCCTGGCGTTGCGTCGGCGCCGGGTGCCGCCGCGATCGGCGGAGGCGTTGGCCGCCGCGGCCGCCGCGCAGGCCCTGTGCGCGCCCGTGGTCGCCGTGCTGTCGGCGCGGGTGAGCCTGGTGGCCGTGCCATGCAATCTGCTCGTGGAGTTCGCGGTCGCCCCGGCCACGGTGCTCGGCTTCGCGGCGCTGGCGACGGCACCCGGGGCGATGCCGGTGGCCAAGGGGCTGGCCTGGTGCGCGAGTTGGCCTGCCGGGTGGATCGCGGACGTCGCCCGGGCCGGGGCGTCGCTGCCCGGCGGGGGAGTGGACTGGCCGGGCAGCTGGACAGGGGCGGGGCTGCTCGCTCTCGTCACCGGGCTCCTGCTGCTCGTCGGGCGACGGCTGCTGAGGCATCCCTGGTGGTGTGCCGTCTGCGCCCTGGCGTTCGTGCTGGCAGTCGTGCAGCCGCCACCCCTGACCCGGGTGATCACGGGCTGGCCACCGCCGGGCTGGCGGCTGGCGATGTGCGACGTGGGCCAGGGCGACGCGATGGTGCTGGCGGCGGGCGAGGGCGCGGGAGTGGTCGTGGACGCCGGACCCGATCCGAGGCTCGTCGACGACTGTCTGCGCACGCTCGGCATCACCAAGGTGCCGCTCGTGGTGCTGACCCATTTCCACGCCGACCATGTCGCGGGGCTGGCCGGAGTGCTGCGGGGGCGGTCGGTGGGGGCGATCGAGACGACGGGGTTCGAGGAACCGCTGGACCAGGCCGAGGCCGTACGGCGGGAGGCGGCCGCCCGGCGCATTCCGGTGACGCGTGCCGTGGCCGGGGAGGAGCGGTGTACGGGAGCGCTGGCCTGGGAGGTGCTGTGGCCGCCGGCGGGCCCGGCGGCGGTGGCGGCGACGGACGGGCCGAACGACGCCAGTGTCACGATGCTCGTACGGTCGGCCGGGCTGCGCTTCCTCCTCCTCGGGGACCTCGAACCCCCGGCCCAGCAGGAGCTGTTGAGATCACCGGCGGGTGCGCGGCTGGCCGGGGTGGATGTCCTCAAGGTCGCTCACCACGGTTCGGCCTACCAGGACCCGGAGCTGATACGCCGGGCCGCCCCGCGGCTGGCGCTCATCTCCGTCGGTGCCGACAACTCTTACGGCCATCCGGCTCCCAGCACGGTCGCCGCGCTGCGGGCCGGGGGCGCTGTGGTGCTGCGGACGGACCGGGACGGGGCGCTGGCGGTCGCCGGGGCGGGCGGCGGAAGCGGAGACGGAGGAGGTGCGGGGCGCGGCGCCGGTGGCGGTGAAGGCGGTGGCGCGGGCGGTGGGGAGCTGTGGGTGGCGCGAGACTGGAGGCATGAATCCCACACAGGTTGACGCGTATCTCCGCCGACTGGGAGTCCAGCACCCGGCGTGGCCCACCGTGGAGGTCCTGCGCGAGCTGCATCTGCGCCATCTGCAGACCGTGCCCTTCGAGAACCTGTCGATCCACCTCGGCGAGGAGATCGTGCTGGAGGAGGAGCGGCTGGTGGAGAAGGTGGTGGGCGCCCGGAGGGGAGGGTTCTGCTACGAACTGAACGGGGCGTTCGGGGCGTTGCTGGCCGCGCTCGGCTTCGACGTCGCGTTGCTCGCCGGCCGGGTGTACGGGGACGAGGGGCGACTCGGGATCCCCTACGACCATCTCGCGCTGCGGGTGCGGACGGTGGACGGGGGCGAGTGGCTGGCCGACGTCGGGTTCGGGGCGCACAGCCACTACCCGCTGGCGTTCGGGGCGCGGGGTGAGCAGGAGGATCCCGGCGGTACCTTCCGGATCGTCGAGGCGGGGCCGGATGCCGCCGGGGTGCGGAGCGGGGACGGTGCGGCGAAGAAAGGAGGCAGTGACGCCGCGGATCTGGATGTACTCATGGGCGGCAGGAGCCAGTACCGGCTGGAGGTGCGGCCCCGGGCGCTCGGTGATTTCGTGGCCGGTGCCTGGTGGCACAGCACCTCGTCGGCCTCGCACTTCACCCGGTCACTGGTGTGTTCGAGGGTGACGGAGGACGGCGGGCGGATCACTCTCAGCGGTCGTACCTTCAAGGTGACGGCGGCCGACGGGGCGCGGGAGGAACGGGAGTTGGAGACGGACGAGGAGGTGCTGGGGGCGTACCGGGAGAGGTTCGGCATCGAGCTCGACCGAGTGCCGACTGCGCGTCACCCCGACGGGAACGGCTGAGCGCAGGTCGTGTCGAAGGGGTGAGCGGTCGGGCACGGGGGCCGAGCTGGAAAATGGTGCCGTGAGCGATGTGAGACATGTGCTGGTGCTGCCAGATCGGGATGCCGCGGAGGAGGTCGTCGAGGCGCTCTCGGAGCGGTTCGGGGTGGACGAGGAGCCGCAGGTCGTTCGGGACGCTCTGGCGGGGGAGGACGATGCGGAGGACGCGCAGTGGCTTGTGGTGCTGCGGGATGCGGCGGGGCGGTTGGACGCCGGGGAGCTGAACGAGTTCGTGGGGGAGTGGGACGGGTGGCGGGAAGAGCCGTGATGCGCCGGCTCAGGGGTGCTTGAGGCGGGTTTCGCTCGCCGGCGCTTGGCCCCCACCGGCCCGCAGCCACGGCGCTGTCAGTGCCCCGTGCCATGCTGTACGCGATGGCCAAGAAGACTGCTCATGACGACCCTCTCGCCCCTGTGACCCTTGCCGTGGGCCAGGAGGAGCTCCTGCTCGACCGGGCTGTGCGGGAGGTGGTCGCCGCTGCTCGGGCCGCCGACGCGGATACGGATGTGCGGGATCTGAATCCGGAGCAGTTGCAGCCGGGGACGCTTGCCGAGTTGACCAGTCCGTCGTTGTTCGCGGAGCGCAAGGTCGTGGTCGTGCGCAATGCGCAGGATCTCTCCGCCGACACCGTCAAGGATGTGAAGGCGTATCTCGGGGCGCCCGCCGAGGAGATCACCCTCGTGCTGCTGCACGCGGGGGGAGCCAAGGGTAAGACACTGCTCGACGCCGCGCGGAAGGCGGGGGCCCGAGAGGTCCTCTGTCCGAAGATGACCAAGCCGGCGGACCGGCTGGCCTTCGTGCGGCAGGAGTTCCGGGGGACGGGGCGGTCCGCCACACCCGAGGCATGCCAGGCGCTGGTCGATGCGATCGGGAGTGATCTGCGGGAGCTGGCGTCCGCCGTGTCCCAGCTGGTCGCGGATGTCGAGGGGACGATCGACGAGGCCGTCGTGGGACGGTACTACACGGGGCGGGCCGAGGCTTCCAGTTTCACCGTTGCCGACCGGGCCGTGGAGGGGCGGGCCGCGGAGGCGTTGGAGGCGTTGCGGTGGTCGTTGTCGACCGGGGTTGCGCCGGTCCTGATCACCAGTGCGCTGGCCCAGGGCGTGCGGGCGATCGGGAAGTTGTCGTCGGCACGGGGCGGGCGGCCCGCTGATCTCGCGCGTGAGCTGGGGATGCCGCCCTGGAAGATCGATCGGGTGCGGCAGCAGATGCGGGGGTGGACGCCGGACGGGGTCGCCGTCGCGCTGCGGGCCGTGGCTGAGGCGGACGCGGGGGTGAAGGGCGGGGGGGACGATCCCGGGTACGCCCTGGAGAAGGCGGTAGTGGCGATTGCTCGGGCGGCGCGGTCTCGGGGGCGCGGTTAGCGTACGGCGTGCCTGTGCCTGTGCCTGTGCCTGTGCCTGTGCCCGTGCCTGTGCCTGTGCGGGAGCCGTAGGGCCATCGGGGGTGCTTCGCATTGCCGTAGTGCGTCTGCCGCGTGCGCTGTGGTCGGCCGCGCAGTTCCCCGCGCCCCTTCGGGCGCGACCCCTCACGCCATGCCCCACCTGGCTCCCCCCAGCGCTCGGGAGGAGAATCGTCGTGTCAGCCGAACATCGCCGGACAACGGAGAGGTGGCGGTCGTCATGGCTGAGCATCCGCACGCAGTGCTCGTTCGCAAGGGGTTCGAGGCGTTCATGCGGGGGGATCTGGACACCCTGCGGGAGTTGATCGCGAAGGACGCCACGCATCACGTGCCCGGTAGTCACCCGCTCTCGGGGGACTTCAAGGGGCAGGACGCGATCATCGACATGTATCAGAGGCTCGGGCAGGAGACCGGCGGTTCGATGCGTCTGGAGATGCTCGGGATCGCCGTGGACGGGCGTGGTCACGCCGTCGGGATGTGCCGGTTCACGGCCGAGCGGAAGGGCCGTCGCCTGGACGACACCGGGTGCATCGTCTTCCGGATCGTCGGGGACAAGGTCACCGACCTCGACGAGTGCGTCGAGGACATCGACAAGAGCAATGAGTTCTGGGCGGACTGAGCCCCCCGGCAGACAGGAATCCAGGCACGTCATGACGAAGGCCCCGGTCACCCTGCCCTGGGGAGGGCACGGCACCGGGGCCTTCGGTTCAAGCTGTCGGAGTCACGCCCGCGTGGCGAACGCAGGCCGCGCGTGACTCCTGGGGGCCGGTCGGGAGCGGATGAGAGAGGGCCCGCTCTGGGTCCTTCCGGCGGTTCGGTCCCGTAGGAACAGGACCGGTCAGATCAGAAAGAGTCAGCCTTAGACGCCGGCGACCTTCGAAGCAAGCGCCGACTTCTTGTTGGCGGCCTGGTTCTTGTGGATGACGCCCTTGGCGACGGCCTTGTCGAGCGCACGCGCAGCAGCGCGCTGGTACTCGGTGGCCTTCTCGGCGTCACCCGCGGCAGCGGCCTCACGGGCCTTGCGGATCGCGGTCTTCAGGGAGGACTTGACGGCCTTGTTGCGCAGCCGGGCCTTCTCGTTGGTCTTGATCCGCTTGATCTGGGACTTGATGTTCGCCACGAATGAGCCTCTACAGGTTCAGGCACGGGGCCAGGAGGATTTCCACGAAGGAAAACCCAGGGTCCCGTACCAGGTGATTTCTCGGAGTTGTGCCTCGCGCTGAGAGGGCATGAGGACACAGCCACTCAGAGTACCAGCGGCTCCGCGAGTGGCCCAAACCGGTCGCCGGTCCCCGCCCGTGGGACCATGGAGGCTACGTATCGATCCGACCCGAGACCGCAGACACTGCGGACGCCTCAAGAATCAGGACCCTGCGTGCCCGCGATCCCCAGCCACGTGCCCGAGCCGAGCCGTACCGACCCGGCTCAGATCCGCAACTTCTGCATCATCGCGCACATCGACCACGGCAAGTCCACGCTCGCCGACCGGATGCTCCAGCTGACCGGCGTGGTCGACCAGCGCCAGATGCGTGCTCAGTATCTCGACCGCATGGACATCGAGCGTGAGCGCGGAATCACGATCAAGTCGCAGGCGGTGCGTCTGCCGTGGGCCCCGACCCACGACAAGACCGACACGCACATCCTCAACATGATCGACACCCCGGGGCACGTCGACTTCACCTACGAGGTCTCGCGGTCGCTCGCCGCCTGTGAGGGCACCGTCCTCCTCGTCGACGCCGCCCAGGGCATCGAGGCCCAGACCCTCGCCAACCTCTACCTGGCGATGGAGAACGACCTCAAGATCATCCCCGTACTGAACAAGATCGACCTGCCGGCCGCCCAGCCGGAGAAGTTCTCCGAGGAGCTCGCCAACCTCATCGGCTGCGATCCCGAGGACGTGCTCAAGGTCTCCGCCAAGACCGGGCTCGGCGTCGAGGCGCTGCTGGACAAGGTGGTGGCGGAGGTTCCCGCCCCGGTCGGCGTCCAGGACGCTCCGGCCCGCGCGATGATCTTCGACTCGGTCTACGACTCCTACCGGGGCGTGGTGACGTACGTACGAGTCATCGACGGACAGCTCAACAAGCGCGAGCGCATCCGGATGATGTCCACGAACGCCACGCACGAACTGCTGGAGATCGGGACCAACTCGCCGGAGATGCTCTCCGCCGACGGTCTCGGCGTCGGCGAGGTGGGCTACATCATCACCGGCGTGAAGGATGTCCGCCAGTCCAAGGTCGGTGACACGATCACCACCCTGAACAAGGGGGCGACCGAGGCGCTCGGCGGCTACAAGGACCCCAAGCCGATGGTCTTCTCGGGTCTGTATCCGCTGGACGGCTCCGACTACCCCGAGCTGCGCGACGCCCTCGACAAGCTCCAGCTCAACGACGCCGCCCTCGTCTACGAGCCGGAGACCTCCGCCGCCCTCGGCTTCGGCTTCCGCGTCGGCTTCCTCGGCCTGCTGCACCTCGACGTGATCCGGGAGCGGCTGGAGCGCGAGTTCGGCCTCGACCTGATCGCCACGGCCCCGAACGTGGTCTACCGCGTCCTCATGGAGGACGGCACCGAGCACACCGTCACCAACCCGAGCGAGTTCCCGGAGGGGAAGATCAGTGAGGTGTACGAGCCCGTCGTACGCGCCACGATCCTCGCCCCGTCCGAGTTCATCGGCTCGATCATGGAGCTGTGCCAGACCCGGCGCGGCACCCTGCTCGGCATGGACTACCTGTCCGAGGACCGGGTCGAGATCCGCTACACGCTTCCCCTCGCGGAGATCGTCTTCGACTTCTTCGACCAGCTGAAGTCGAAGACGCGCGGTTACGCGTCGCTGGACTACGAGCCCACCGGCGAGCTGGCCTCCAGCCTGGTCAAGGTCGACATCCTGCTGCACGGCGACAAGGTGGACGCGTTCTCGGCGATCACGCACAAGGACGCGGCCTACGCCTACGGGGTGCGGCTCGTCGCCAAGCTGCGCGAGCTGATCCCGCGGCAGGCCTTCGAGGTGCCCATCCAGGCCGCCATCGGCTCCCGGGTCATCGCCCGCGAGACCATCCGCGCCATCCGCAAGGACGTCCTCGCCAAGTGCTACGGCGGTGACATCTCCCGTAAGCGGAAGCTCCTTGAGAAGCAGAAGGAAGGCAAGAAGCGGATGAAGATGGTGGGTTCCGTGGAGGTTCCGCAGGAGGCCTTCATCGCCGTGCTCTCCAGCGATGACAGCGCGGGGTCGGGCAAGGGCAAGAAGTAACCGCGGGTTACAGCCGGTTACCCGTCGAATCGGATGGAAAGGGGTCCGTCGTGCGAAAGTGCGGTGGACCCCTACGCGTGCGTAGGGTCGCGCTCTGTAGGAAGTGACAGGCCGCCGCCCCTTACGAACGGGTCGGCCGCGCTTTACTCTGATCCCTGCTCGATAGTTACTCGCGAGTTAAACAACAGCCGCAACCTGAGCCAGCCGCATTGTCGCGGGCCCGGAGGATGTCGTGAGCGACACACAGACACTGATCGAGAACCGTCCGCCGAGTGTGGCGACCGTCTTCCTGGAGCGCGTTGCGGCCACGCCGGACGCCGAGGCGTACCGGTACCCGGTACCGGCGGCCTCCGGGCAGGGCCCGGACGACTGGAAGTCGCTCAGCTGGGCGCAGGCCGCGGAGCGGGTGTACGCCATCGCGGCCGGACTGATCGAACTGGGAGTGCAGCCGGAGCAGCGGGTCGCCCTCGCCTCCTCGACCCGGATCGACTGGATCCTCGCGGACCTCGGCATCATGTGTGCCGGCGCCGCCACGACCACGGTCTACCCGCAGACCAACGCCGACGAGTCGGCGTTCATCCTCTCCGACTCCGAGAGCCGGGTGCTGATCGCGGAGGACGCGGCCCAGCTCGCCAAGGCGGTCGAGAAGCGCGGCGAACTGCCCGCCCTCACCCATGTCGTGGTGATCGACCCGGCCGGTGTCGAGACCGCCGACTGGATCCTGACCCTCTCCGAGCTGGAGGCCCGTGGTGCCGCCCGCCTCGAGAAGGACCCCGAGCTGATCAAGGAGCGGGTCGGCGCGATCACCAAGGACCAGCTCGCGACGCTGATCTACACCTCCGGCACCACCGGCCGTCCCAAGGGCGTACGGCTGCCGCACGACAACTGGGCCTACATGGCGAAGGCGACCGCCGCGACCGGCCTGATCAGCAGCGAGGACGTGCAGTACCTGTGGCTGCCGCTCGCCCACGTCTTCGGCAAGGTGCTCACCTCCGGGCAGATCGAGGTCGGTCACGTCACCGCCGTCGACGGCCGCGTCGACAAGATCATCGAGAATCTGCCGGTCGTGCAGCCGACGTACATGGCGGCCGTCCCGCGCATCTTCGAGAAGGTCTACAACGGGGTCGCCGCGAAGGCCCGTGCGGGCGGCGGCGCCAAGTACAAGATCTTCCAGTGGGCCGCCGAGGTCGGCCGCGCCTACGCCAAGGAGAGCCAGGACAACTTCCGGCGCACCGGCACGGCGTCCGTCCCGTTCTCGCTCGGCGCCAAGCACAAGGTCGCCGACGCGCTGGTCTTCTCGAAGATCCGCGAGGCGTTCGGCGGGAACCTGCGGGCGTGTGTCTCCGGGTCCGCCGCGCTCGCACCCGAGATCGGGTACTTCTTCGCCGGCGCCGGCATCCACATCCTCGAGGGCTACGGCCTCACGGAGTCCTCGGCCGCCTCCTTCGTGAACCCGGGCGAGGCCTACCGCACCGGTACGGTCGGCAAGCCGCTGCCCGGCACGGAGGTCCGTATCGCGGACGACGGGGAGATCCTGCTGCGGGGCCCGGGGATCATGGAGGGGTACCACGGGCTGCCCGAGAAGACCGCCGAGGTTCTCGAGGCCGACGGGTGGTTCCACACCGGGGACATCGGTGAGCTGTCGCCCGACGGGTATCTGCGGATCACCGACCGCAAGAAGGACCTCATCAAGACGTCCGGCGGCAAGTACATCGCGCCCGCCGAGGTCGAGGGGCAGTTCAAGGCGGTGTGCCCGTACGTGTCCAACATCCTGGTGCACGGGGCGGACCGGAACTTCTGCACGGCGCTCATCGCGCTGGACGAGGTGTCCATCCTGGAGTGGGCCAAGGAGAACGGGCTCGAAGGGAAGTCGTACGCGGAGGTCGTCGCCGCGCCCGTCACCGTCTCCATGGTCGAGGGCTATGTGAAGCAGCTCAACGAGGGGCTTCAGCGGTGGCAGACGATCAAGAAGTTCCGGTTGCTGCCGCGGGATCTGGACGTGGAGCACGGTGAGATCACGCCGAGTCTCAAGCTGAAGCGGCCTGTGGTGGAGCGGGAGTACAAGCACCTCATCGACGAGATGTACGCGGGGTCTCGGGAGGCGTAGCGCGTAAGCGGGAGGGTGGTGGGGGCTGCTTGGCGGCCGCGGGTTCGTCGTGGCTGGTCGCGCAGTTCCCCGCGCCCCTAAAATCGCCCCAGAAGCTGACGTAGTTCTCTCACCTGGGTGCGCTGGGGATCGGCCAACTCGGTCTCCAGCGCGGCCAGTTGCTTGTTCACCTCCTCGTAGTCAGCCCGTTGTCGCGCCAGCAGACTCTCCAACTGCTGCTTCTTCCTGTGCAGTTCCAGGAAGACGCTCACCTTCGCCCTCAGCACCCAGGGGTCGAACGGCTTGGTCAGATAGTCCGCGGCGCCTGTCGCGTAGCCGCGGAAGGCGTAGCCGGAGTCGTCCTCCGCGCCCGTGAGGAAGATGATCGGGACGTCCTTCGTCTGGTCCAGGCGTTTGATGTGCGCCGCCGTCTCGAAGCCGTCCATGCCCGGCATGCGGACGTCCAGGAGGACCAGGGCGAACTGGCGGCGGAGCAGGGCCTTCATCGCCTCCTCGCCCGAACGGGCGCGGAACAGTGGTTCGTTGAGAGATCCCAGGACGGCCTCCAGTGCGATCAGGTTGTCCTCCATGTCGTCGACCAGGAGGATGCCCGCGCTCTCGTCGGTCCTTGCCTCGGCGCTGCTCATGTGACTGCCTCATTCAGTCGTCGGTGGGCGGGACCACCGCTTCCTCGACGTCGGTCCGCTCCTCCGCCTGAGCGCCCTCGGGGTCCAGGAGTGCCCAGACGACGGTCAGCAGCTGGTCGACGTCCACCGGCTTGGGTACGTAGTCGTTGGCGCCGCGCGCGATCGATTTCTCGCGGTCTCCGGGCATCGCCTTCGCGGTGAGCGCGACGATGGGCAGACCGGACCAGCGCGAGGTGCGGCGGATGGCGGCGATGGTCTCGTAGCCGTCCATCTCCGGCATCATGATGTCCATCAGGACGAGTTCCACATCCGGGTTGCGCTCCAGGGTCTCGATGCCCTCGCGGCCGTTCTCCGCGTACAGGACCGGCATGCCGACCCGGCCCAGCACATGGGTGAGGGCGAAGACGTTGCGGATGTCGTCGTCGACGATCAGCACCCGCCGTCCCGACAGCACCTGCCCTGCCCGGCCCGCCGTCCACGCCTCCAGCTTGGTGGGGGCCGGCCATGAGTCCTCGGCGTCGTGGGCGGTCGGGTAGGGCTCGGTGGACAGGTCCTCCGGGGCCGGCAGGAGACGGTCCTCGGTGGTCGGGCCGGTCGCCGAGTGGCCGGGGCTGACGACGGGGACGTAGAGCGTGAAGGTGGAGCCCTTGCCGGGTTCGCTCTCCGCGACGATACGGCCGCCCAGCAGTCCCGCGATCTCCCGGCTGATGGACAGACCGAGCCCCGTGCCGCCGTACTTGCGGTTGGTCGTGCCGTCGGCCTGCTGGAACGCCTCGAAGATCACCGGGAGTTTCTCCCGCGCGATGCCGATGCCGGTGTCGGAGACCGCGAAGGCGACCACGTCGTCGCTGTCGCGGACGTGCTCGTGCTCGGGGTCCTTGATGCGGTTCACGCGCAGCTCGACCCGGCCGCCGGCGGTGAACTTGATCGCGTTGGAGAGCAGGTTGCGCAGAATCTGCTGGAGGCGCTGCTCGTCCGAGTACATCTCGCGCGGTACGTCCTCGCCCACCGCCACCTCGAAGGCGAGCCCCCGGTCCAGGGTGAGCGGGCGGAAGGTCGCGTGGACGTAGTCGAGCAGTTTGATGAGCGGCAGCTTCTTCGGGCGTACGTCCATCCGGCCGGCCTCGATCTTCGACAGGTCCAGGATGTCGTTGATCAGTTGGAGCAGGTCCGAGCCCGACCGGTGGATCGTCGTCGCGAACTGCACCTCCTGGTCGGAGAGATGGCCGTCGGGGTTGTCGGAGAGGAGCCTCGCCAGGATCAGCAGGGAGTTCAGCGGCGTGCGCAGTTCGTGCGACATGTTCGCCAGGAACTCCGACTTGTACTGCGACGAGGTGGCCAACAAGGCGGCCTTCTCCTCCAGCTCCGCGTTCGAGCGCTGCAACTCCGCCTGTTGCTTCTGGAGTTCGTCCGAGCGCTCCTGGAGCTGCATCGCCAGGCGCTGGGACTCGCCCAGCAGGGACTCGGTGCGGGAGTTGGCGATGATGGTGTTGATGGCGACGCCGATGGTGTTCACGAACTGGTCGAAGAAGGCCAGGTGGACATCGGAGAAGCGGGAGAAGGACGCCAGCTCGATCACGCCGAGGAGCTTGTCCTCGAAGAGGATCGGGATGATCACGACGCTGCTCGGGGCCGCCTCGCCGAGCCCGCTGTTGATCTTGATGTAGTCCGGCGGGGCCTCCTCCACCAGGATGCGCTTCTTCTCGCGGGCCGCCTGGCGCACCAGGCCGTGGACCGGCATGCCGCCGGTGTCGACGGTCGCGCCCTGCGCCGAGCCGTAGCCCGCGATGAACGCGAGTCCCTTTGCGGGAACGGTGGTGCGCAGAGCGGCGCCGTCCTCGTCCGGGTCGGCCAGGAAGAACGCCCCGTACTGGGCGTTCACCAGCGGGGTGAGCTCGCGCAGGATCAGGTCGGCGACCTCCATCAGGTCCCGGTGGCCCTGCATCAGGGCGGCCAGGCGAGCGAGGTTCGACTCCAGCCAGTCCTTGGCCCGGGTCGTCTCGCGGAGGTTGGCCACCATCAGGTTGATGTTGTCCTTGAGCTCGGTGACCTCGCCCTGGGTCTCCACGGTGATGGCACGGGACATGTCGCCCTGGGCCACCGCGGAGGCGACCTCGGCGATCGCCCGGACCTGGGTGGTCAGGTTGGACGCCAGCTCGTTGACGTTCGTCGTCAGCCGCTTCCAGGTGCCGTACACGCCCTCGACCCGTGCCTGGCCGCCGAGTTGGCCTTCGGAGCCCACCTCGCGGGCCACGCGGGTGACCTCGGAGGAGAAGGAGGAGAGCGTGTCGACCATGGTGTTGATGGCGGTCTTCAGCTCCAGGATCTCGCCGCGCGCGTCCACGTCGATCTTCTTGGAGAGGTCGCCGTTGGCCACCGCGGTCGTCACCTGGGCGATGTTCCGCACCTGCGAGGTCAGGTTGTCGGCCATGTAGTTGACGTTGTCGGTCAGATCCCGCCAGACCCCGGAGACACCCAGCACCTGGGCCCGCCCGCCGAGCCGGCCGTCGGTGCCGACCTCGCGGGCCACGCGGGTGACCTCGTCGGCGAAGGCCCGCAGCTGCTCCACCATCGTGTTGACGGTGTCCTTCAGTTCGAGGATCTCGCCGCGGGCGTCGACCGTGATCTTCTTCGACAGGTCGCCGTTGGCCACGGCCGTGGTGACCTGGGCGATGTTCCGCACCTGCGACGTCAGGTTCAGGGCCATGAAGTTGACGTTGTCCGTCAGGTCCTTCCAGACACCCGACACGCCCCGTACCTGCGCCTGACCGCCCAGGTTTCCCTCGGTGCCGACCTCGCGGGCCACGCGGGTGACCTCGTCGGCGAAGGCCGACAGCTGGTCCACCATCGTGTTGATGGTCGACTTCAGCTCGAGGATCTCGCCCTTCGCCTCGACCGTGATCTTCTTGCCGAGGTCGCCCTGGGCCACCGCCGTCGACACCAGCGCGATGTTGCGGACCTGCGAGGTCAGGTTGTCCGCCATGAAGTTGACGTTGTCGGTGAGGTCCTTCCAGACGCCACTGACACCCCGTACCTGAGCCCGCCCACCGAGATTGCCCTCGGTGCCGACCTCGCGCGCGACCCTCGTCACCTCGTCCGCGAAGGCGGAGAGCTGGTCGACCATCGTGTTGATGGTGGACTTGAGCTCCAGGATCTCGCCCTGCGCGTCGACGGTGATCTTCTGGGACAGGTCGCCGTTGGCCACCGCCGTGGTGACCTGGGCGATGTTGCGCACCTGCGACGTCAGGTTCGACGCCATGAAGTTGACGTTGTCCGTGAGGTCCTTCCAGACCCCGGACACCCCGCGTACCTGGGCGCGGCCGCCCAGCTGCCCCTCGGTGCCGACCTCGCGGGCCACCCGGGTGACCTCGTCGGCGAAGGCCGACAGCTGGTCGACCATCGTGTTCACGGTCAGCTTCAGTTCGAGCAGCTCGCCCGTCGCCTCGACCGTGACCGTACGGGTCAGGTCGCCGCGGGCCACCGCCGTGGTCACCAGGGCGATGTCCCGGACCTGGGCGGTCAGCCGGGACGCCATGGTGTTGACCGCCTCGGTCACGTCCCGCCAACTGCCCGACAGGCCCGTCACCTTGGCCCGCCCGCCGAGCCGCCCCTCCGTGCCGACCTCGCGGGCCACCCGGGTCACCTCGCCGGTGAACAGGGAGAGCTGGTCGACCATCTTGTTCACGGCCCGGCCGAGACGTCGTAGATCACCGCGCAACTGCCGGTTGCCGTCGTGCAGATCGACCCGCTGGGTCAGATCGCCGCCGGCCACCGCGTCCAGGACCCGGGTCGCGTTGGCGGCCGGGGCCACCAGGGCGTCGAGCAGCTGGTTCACGTCGTTCACCCGGGACGCCCATGATCCCTGACCGGGGCTGGGGGAGAGCCGCTCGTCGAGCCGGCCGTGCCGCACCAGCTCCCGCTTCACCCGGTTGACCTCGCCGGTGAAGTGGACGTTGCGGTCCACCAGCTGGTTGAAGACGGCCGTCAGTTCGGCCACGATCCCGTCCCCGGACTCCGGCATCCGGCGGAAGTCGCCGTCCCGGGCCGCGGTCATCGCGGCGAGCAGAGGGCGCAGATCCGATGCTCGCATCCGGTCGGCGTTCTGTCCGTCTTCGAGCACAGGCGTACCACTGTTCTCACTCATGGCGGCCCACTTCGGTAACTCGGCGCTTATGGGCGTGGCCAGTCTGTCACTCTGTCCGCATCGACTGAGGTGTATTCGTCCGAACTGGTTCGGGAGACGGACATGGGGGCCATTCCTGCGCAACGGGAGTCCGTTGCCCGTGCGTCCGGCGTGCCGACGCGCGACGGTGACGCGCTCCCGCCCGCCCGGGCGCACGCCCACGCCACCTTCTCCGGCGGTCCGCTCGCGGCGGGCTCGGCGCGGGCCCTGTTACGGGCCGCGTTCACCGAATGGGCCGAACTCGCCCTGCCCGGCACCGAGTTCCTCACCGACCGGCAGACCGACGACGCCGTGGTCGTGGTCAGCGAGCTCGTCACCAACGCCGTCATCCACGCGGGCACCGACGTCGAGCTCGACTGCCGCCTGGAGGCGCACACCGGTGCCCTCGTCGTCGAGGTCCTCGACCACCATCCCTCGCGTGCCCCTCGCGACGGTGACCCCGAACCGTCGTACGGCACACCGGAGTACGGGCGCGGGCTGCGCCTGGTCGCCGCGCTCGCCGAGACCTGGGGCATCACCTACCGCACGGGCGCCAAGACCGTGTGGGCGCAGCTGCCGGCCGGAGGGAAGGAGGCCCTCGACGGGATCCAGGCGTACGCCGGGGACCGCGCACGTGACCGGGCGCTGCGGGTCGCCGGGATACTCGCCCCGGAGCCGCCTCCGTCCCGGGCCCCGGTCTCGCCCGAGCCCGTCCCTCGCGGTGGGCAGGACCGGGACTGGCTGAACCGCGGTGCACTGTCCTTCCTCGCCGAGGCCTCCGACCTGCTCGCCGGCCAGCTCGACGAGAACCTGGTGGCCGCCCTCGCCGGCCAGCTGATCGTGCCGCGGCTGGCCGACTGGTGCGCGGTGTGGCTGGAGGACGAGGTCGCCGGGCGCTGGGGGTCCCCTCGCCCGGGTGAGGCCGAGAGCGGGACCGGCTGGAGCGAGGGCGGTGTGTCCGGGCCCCGGCTGGCCCGGGTCTGGCACTGCTCAGAGACCCGGATCGAGGATCTGCGGCAGGCGCTGGAGAAGGAGCCGCCGGGCACCTCGGGGCCGGACCATCCCGGGCCCGTCCCGTTCCCCTGGCCCGGCCAGGCACTGGGCCCGCACGGCACGCACGGCTCCGCGCTCGCCTACCGCCTCACGGCCGGCGGCCGCCCGCTGGGCACCCTGGTCATCGGACGGGCCGGGCTGGTCTCCTTCCCCGACGAGATCACCGGGCTCGTCGAGGATCTCAGCCGCCGGGTGGCGCTCGCCATCGGCGCGGCCCGCCAGTACGCACGCCAGGCCACCATCAGCGCGGTGCTCCAGCGCGGTCTGCTCCCCGGCGCGGTCGCCGAGATCCCCGGGGTGCGCAGCGCCCTGGTGTACGAGCCGTGCGACAAGGGCGGGCCCAGCGGCGACTTCTACGATCTCTTCCCGGCCGGCGACGGCCGCTGGTGCTTCGCCGTCGGTGACGTTCAGGGCAAGGGCCCCGAGGCCGCCGTGGTCATCGGTCTCGCCCGGCCCTGGCTCCGGCTGCTGGCCCGCGAGGGCTACCGCGTCGCCGATGTCCTCGACCGCCTCAACCAGCTGCTCCTCGACGACGCGACGGAGGCCGCGGACGCGGCGGCGCGGGCCCTGGCCTCCGCGGGCGGCCGCCCCATGAACCCCGGCGACGGCCCCCAGACCCGTTTCCTGTCCCTCCTCTACGGCGAGCTCGCGCCCTTCGACGGCGGAGTGCGCTGCACCCTCGCCTCCGCCGGACATCCGCTGCCGCTGCTGCTCGGATCGGATGGCGAGGTCCGCACCACCGCGCGGCCGCAGACCCTGCTCGGGGTCGTCGAGGACGAGACGTACACCAGTGAGACCTTCGAGCTGCGGCCCGGTGACAGCCTGCTGTGTGTCACCGACGGGGTGACCGAGCGGCGCAGCGGCTCCCGGCAGTTCGACGACGAGGACGGCCTCGCGGACGCGCTGGCCGGCTGCGCGGGGCTGGACGCCGAGCTGATCGCGGAGCGGATCAAGCGGCTGGTCCACGAGTTCGGGGCGCGGCCGCCGGAGGACGATCTGGCGTTGCTGGTGCTGCAGGCGGAGTAGGTGTCCGCCGGGGTGCGGGACAATGGAGGACATGCCTTCCGCACTCCCCGACGGCGAACCCGTCCCCGACGACGGTTCACTCCCCGCGTCCGCGCTCACCGGGTCCGCCGACCGCCCTCTCGGCTTCTATCTGCACGTCCCGTACTGCGCGACGCGCTGCGGCTACTGCGACTTCAACACCTACACCGCGACCGAGCTGCGCGGTTCGGGCGGGGTGCTGGCCTCCCGCGACAACTACGCGGAGACGCTGATCGACGAGATCCGCCTGGCGCGGAAGGTCCTCGGCGACGACCCGCGCCCGGTCCGCACGGTGTTCGTCGGCGGCGGTACGCCCACGCTGCTGGCCGCCGGGGACCTCGTACGGATGCTGGGGGCGATCCGTGACGAGTTCGGGCTGGCCGCGGACGCGGAGGTGACGACCGAAGCGAACCCGGAGTCGGTGGACCCGGCGTATCTGGCCGAGCTGCGGGCGGGCGGCTTCAACCGGGTGTCCTTCGGGATGCAGAGCGCGCGGCAGCATGTGCTGAAGGTGCTGGACCGTACGCACACCCCTGGGCGGCCGGAGGCGTGCGTGGCGGAGGCGCGGGCGGCGGGGTTCTCGCATGTCAACCTGGATCTGATCTACGGCACGCCCGGGGAGTCGGACGACGACTGGCGGGCGTCCCTGGAGGCGGCGATCGGGGCCGGACCGGATCATGTGTCGGCGTACGCGCTGATCGTCGAGGAGGGCACCCAGCTGGCTCGTCGCATCCGTCGGGGCGAGGTGCCGATGACGGACGACGACGTGCACGCGGATCGGTATCTGATCGCGGACTCGGTGCTGGCGGAGGCCGGGTTCGACTGGTACGAGGTGTCGAACTGGGCCACGTCCGAGGCGGGCCGGTGCCTGCACAACGAGCTGTACTGGCGGGGCGCGGACTGGTGGGGGGCCGGGCCCGGGGCCCACTCGCACGTGGGCGGGGTTCGTTGGTGGAACGTGAAGCATCCCGGGGCCTACGCGGCGGCGCTGGCCTCCGGGAAGTCTCCGGGAGCAGGGCGTGAGCTGCTGTCGGACGAGGACCGGCGGGTCGAGCGGATTCTGCTGGAGCTGAGGCTGCGGGAGGGTGCGCCACTGTCGCTGCTGCGCGAGGAGGGCCTGGCAGCTTCTCGGCGTGCGCTGGGGGAGGGCCTGCTCGAGGAGGCGCCCTACGGGGAGGGCCGGGCTGTACTGACGCTCCGGGGGCGGCTGCTGGCGGACGCGGTGGTGCGGGATCTGGTGGACTGAGCGAACCGGCGGGGCAGGTTCTTTAAGGATGTCCTAGGGCGCCGTGACGAAGTCGATCAGTTCCTCCACCCGGCCCAGCAGCTCCGGCTCCAGGTCCTTGTAGGACCCCACCCGCTTCAGGATCGCCTGCCACACCGCGCCCGTGTTCTCCGACGGCCAGCCCAGGGCTTTGCACACGCCCGTCTTCCAGTCCTGGCCGTGCGGTACCCGGGGCCACGCCTCGATGCCCAGGGAGGACGGCTTCACCGCCTCCCAGATGTCGATGTACGGATGGCCGACGACCAGGGCGTGTTCGCTCGTCACCTCCTGTGCGATGCGCCACTCCTTCGTGCCGGGGAGCAGGTGGTCGACCAGGACGCCGAGGCGGGCGTCCGGGCCCGGCGCGAACTCGGCCACGATCGACGGGAGGTCGTCCACGCCCTCCAGGTACTCCACGACCACGCCCTCGATGCGCAGGTCGTCGCCCCAGACCTTCTCCACCAGCTCCGCGTCGTGGCGGCCCTCGACGTAGATACGGCCCGCGCGGGCCACGCGTGCGCGGGCGCCGGGGACGGCCACCGAGCCGGACGCGGTACGGGTGGGTCGTACAGCAGCGCCCGAAGCGCCCGACGGCTTCACCAGCGTCACCACCCGGCCCTCCAGGAGGAAACCGCGCGGCTCCAGCGGGAACACCCGGTGCTTGCCGAAGCGGTCCTCCAGCGTCACCGTGCCCGCCTCGCAGCGGATCACCGCTCCGCAGAAGCCCGTCCCCGGCTCCTCGACCACCAGGCCGGGCTCGGCGGGGACCTCCGGCACCGCCTTGGGCTTCTTCCACGGAGGGGTCAGGTCGGCGGAGTACTGGCGCATTCGGATGACGATAGGAGAAGCGGCTCGGGAGTCATCACGACACGCCGAAGCGGGCCGCGAGCGCGTCCCGCTGCGCCCGGACGAACGCCGCGTCCACCACCGCTCCGTGACCGGGCACGTACAGCGCGTCCTCGCCGCCCAGGTCCAGCAGCCGGTCCAGCGCGGCGGACCAGTGCGACGGTACGGCGTCCGGGCCGGCCTGCGGTTCGCCCGACTCCTCGACCAGGTCGCCGCAGAAGACGACCTCCGGGGAGCCGGGGACGAGGACGGCGAGGTCGTGGGCCGTGTGGCCGGGGCCGACGTTCGCCAGCAGCGCCTGGCGGCCGCCGCCGAGGTCGAGCGTCCACTCGCCGGAGACGTGGTGCCGGGGCGAGACGAGGGCGTCCACCGCCTCGTCGGCCACCTCCGGGGCCAGTCCGTTGCGCAGCGCGTCCGCCCGCAGCTCCGCGCGGCCCAGCCGTCCCCTCAGCACCGTCTCCACGCCCACCGCGCCGAACACCTCCGCGCCAGCGAACGCCGCCGCCCCGAAGACATGATCGAAGTGGGGGTGGGTGAGCGCGAGATGGGTCACACGTTGGCCGGCGAGTTCCTCGGCCTGTGCGCGCAGGCGGGCGCCCTCCGCGAGGCCGGAGCCGGAATCGATCAGCAGGGCCGTCCCCTCGCCGATCACCAGGCCCGCCGTGCAGTCCCAGCCGGGCAGCCGGCACCGCCCCACCCCGGTCGCGACCCGCTCCCACCCCAGCTCTTCCCAAGTCACCGTCATACCGCGACGCTAGCCCTACAACCCGTCACGCCGGGACCAGCCTTGCCCAGGGACTACCCCACCGCCGTACACTGGCCGGGGAGCGCTGGCACTCGGACGGACAGAGTGCCAGGCGAGGCGCCAAGGGAACGACTTCTGGAGGTGTGCGCGATGCTGAGTGAACGCAGGCTCCAGGTGCTGCGCGCCATCGTCCAGGACTATGTCGGCACCGAGGAGCCGGTCGGGTCGAAGGCCCTGACCGAGCGGCACAACCTCGGCGTCTCCCCGGCGACCGTCCGCAACGACATGGCGGCCCTGGAGGACGAGGGGTTCATCGCCCAGCCGCACACCAGTGCCGGGCGGATCCCGACCGACAAGGGCTATCGGCTGTTCGTCGACAAGCTGGCGGGCGTCAAGCCGATGACCGCGCCGGAGCGGCGCGCCATCCAGAACTTCCTCGACGGCGCGGTCGACCTCGACGACGTCGTGGCCAGGACCGTGCGGCTGCTCGCGCAGCTGACCCGGCAGGTCGCCGTCGTGCAGTACCCGTCCCTGACCCGCTCGACCGTGCGGCATGTGGAACTGCTCTCGCTCGCCCCCGCGCGCGTGATGCTCGTGCTGATCACGGACACCGGCCGGGTCGAGCAGCGCATGGTCGACTGCCCGGCGCCCTTCGGGGAGGCCTCGCTGGCCGATCTGCGGGCCCGGCTCAACAGCAGGGTCGCGGGGCGGCGGTTCGCCGATGTGCCGCGACTGGTCGAGGACCTGCCCGAAGGCTTCGACGTCGAGGACAGGGGTACGGTCACGACAGTGCTCTCCACTCTCCTGGAGACACTCGTCGAGGAGAACGAGGAGCGGCTGATGATCGGCGGCACCGCCAATCTCACCCGCTTCGGACATGACTTTCCCCTCACCATCCGGCCCGTCCTGGAGGCTCTGGAGGAGCAGGTCGTCCTCCTCAAACTCCTTGGCGAGGCGGGGGATTCGGGCATGACCGTACGCATCGGTCACGAGAACGCCTACGAGGGACTCAACTCCACTTCAGTGGTGTCGGTCGGCTACGGTTCGGGCAACGAGGCAGTCGCCAAGCTCGGCGTGGTCGGACCGACCCGCATGGATTACCCGGGAACGATGGGAGCGGTACGCGCAGTGGCACGGTACGTCGGACAGATCCTGGCGGAGTCGTAAGTGGCCACGGACTACTACGCCGTTCTCGGCGTGCGCCGCGACGCGTCGCAGGATGAGATCAAGAAGGCGTTCCGTCGGCTCGCACGCGAGCTGCACCCGGACGTCAACCCGGATCCGAAGACCCAGGAGCGGTTCAAGGAGATCAACGCCGCCTACGAGGTGTTGTCGGACCCGCAGAAGAAGCAGGTCTACGACCTCGGTGGCGACCCGCTCTCGCAGGCCGGCGGCGGTGGCGCGGGCGGCTTCGGGGCCGGTGGGTTCGGGAACTTCTCGGACATCATGGACGCGTTCTTCGGTACGGCGTCGCAGCGGGGTCCGCGCTCGCGCACCCGGCGCGGCCAGGACGCGATGATCCGTCTCGAGATCGAGCTCGACGAGGCGGCCTTCGGCACCACGAAGGACATCCAGGTCGACACGGCGATCGTCTGCACCACCTGCAGCGGTGAGGGCGCGGCGCCGGGGACCTCCGCTCAGACGTGTGACATGTGCCGCGGTCGCGGTGAGGTGTCGCAGGTGACGCGGTCCTTCCTGGGCCAGGTCATGACGTCCCGGCCGTGCCCGCAGTGCCAGGGCTTCGGCACCGTGGTCCCGACCCCGTGCCCGGAGTGCGCCGGCGACGGCCGGGTCCGCTCGCGCCGCACGCTGACCGTGAAGATCCCGGCCGGTGTGGACAACGGCACGCGGATCCAGCTCGCGGGTGAGGGCGAGGTCGGTCCCGGTGGCGGTCCCGCCGGTGACCTCTACGTCGAGATCCACGAACTCCCGCACTCGCAGTTCCAGCGGCGCGGCGACGATCTGCACTGCACGGTCACGCTCCCGATGACGGCGGCGTCGCTCGGCACGAAGGTGCCGCTGGAGACGCTGGACGGCATGGAGGAGGTCGACATTCGGCCCGGTACCCAGTCCGGCCAGTCGATCCCGCTGCACAGCCGGGGCGTCACCCACCTGCGCGGCGGCGGCCGGGGCGACCTCATCGTCCACGTCGAGGTCCAGACCCCGAGCAAGCTGGACCCCGAGCAGGAGCGCCTGCTGCGCGAGCTGGCGAAGCTGCGCGGCGAGGAACGGCCCACGGGGCAGTTCCAGCCCGGGCAGCAGGGGCTGTTCTCCCGGTTGAAGGATGCGTTCAACGGCCGTACGTGAGCTGTGGGACGACTGCCGGGGGTCCGGGGGTCGTCCCCCGGGCAGACACAGTCAGCCGGGGCAGCAGGGGCTGTTCTCCCGGTTGAAGGACGCGTTCAACGGTCGTACGTGAGCTGTCGAAGGCCCGATTCGGACTTGTTCGGAGGACGTGACAACATGCCGTCATGTCCTCCGCGCTGACCGGTCTCTTCCGTCATCCGATCGTGCAGGCCCCCATGGCGGGCGGCGTCTCCGTGCCGCGGCTCGCCGCCGCCGTGTCCGAGGCGGGCGGGCTCGGGTTCCTCGCAGCCGGGTACAAGACGGCCGACGGGCTGTACCAGGAGATCAAGCAGCTGCGCGGGCTGACCGGGCTGCCCTTCGGGGTCAACCTGTTCATGCCGCAACCCGAGTATGCCGACCCGGCGGCCGTCGAGGTCTACGCCCATCAGCTCGCCGGCGAGGCCACCTGGTACGAGACCGAGCTGGGCGACCCCGACAGCGGCCGGGACGACGGGTACGACGCCAAACTCGCCGTACTCCTCGACAACCCCGTGCCGGCGGCCTCCTTCCACTTCGGCATCCCGAGCAGCGAGACCCTGGAGTCGCTGCGCCGCGCCGGCACCTTCACCCTCGTCACCGCGACCACCCCCGAAGAGGCCCTCGCCGTGCAGTACGCGGGCGCCGACGCCGTCATCGCGCAGGGCGTGGAGGCCGGCGGGCACCAGGGCACCCACCGGGACCTCCCCGAGCAGGACGGCTCCGGTCTCGGACTCCTCTCCCTCGTCGCCCAGATCCGGGAGACGGTGACCATCCCGATCGTCGCCGCCGGCGGCATCATGCGCGGCAGCCAGATCGCCGCCGTCCTCGCCGCGGGCGCGAGCGCGGCCCAGCTCGGCACGGCGTTCCTCGCCACACACGAGTCCGGCGCCCACGACGTGCACAAGCAGGCGCTGACCAACCCCCTGTACGTCCGCACCGAGTTGACCCGCGCCTTCTCCGGCAGACCGGCTCGTGGCCTGGTCAACCGTTTCCTGCGCGAGCACGGACCGTACGCGCCCGCCGCCTACCCCGAGGTCCACCACCTCACCGCCCCGCTCAGGAAGGCCGCCGCCAAGGCCAAGGACCCGCAGGGCATGGCGCTGTGGGCGGGCCAGGGGCACCGGATGGCACGCGAGCTGCCCGCGGGGCAGCTGGTGGAGATACTCGCCGCCGAACTCGACGCGGTCAGGACAGCGTTGTCAGGCACGGGGGACCCGCGATGACCGCACCGGTGTTCGTGGTCGAGCACTTCGACACGGGCGGCGGCGGACGCTACGTCCTCGACGGCGCCGAAGGCCGCCACGCCGTCTCCGTGAAGCGGCTCCAGCCCGGCGAGGACGTCATCCTCACCGACGGGGCCGGGCGCTGGGCCGACTGTGTCGTGCTCGGCACCGAGGGCAAGGACCGGCTGATCGTCCAGCTGGACTCGGTGGCCGAGGAACCTCAGGCCCAGCCCCGTATCACCGTCGTCCAGGCCCTCCCCAAGGGCGACCGCGGTGAACTCGCCGTCGAGACCATGACCGAAGTCGGCGTCGACGCCGTCGTGCCCTGGCAGGCGGCCCGCTGCATCACCCAGTGGAAGGGCGACCGGGGCCTGAAGGCGCTCGCCAAGTGGCGGGCCACCGCCCGCGAGGCCGGCAAGCAGTCCCGCCGGGTCCGCTTCCCGGAGGTCGCGGACGCTGCGACGACCAAACAGGTTGCCGCACTTCTCGCCAAAGCCGACTTCGCCGCCGTGCTCCACTCCGACTTCGACCGCGGCAGCGAGCCGCTGGCCACCGCCGAACTCCCCGACGAGGGTGAGATCGTGCTGGTCGTCGGCCCCGAAGGAGGCGTCGCCAAGGACGAGTTGGCGCTCTTCGAGGAGGCCGGCGCGCGTGCCTACGTCCTCGGGCCCACCGTGCTGCGTACCTCGACCGCCGGAACCGCGGCGACCGCACTGCTCCTCGGCCGCACCGGCCGCTGGTCCTGACCCCCCTGGAAGGACGGCTGTGGAACTCGCCCAAGTACGCCTGCTCGTCACCGACTTCGCCGCCTGCTACCGCTTCTACGCCGAGGTCCTAGGCCTCAAGCCCCAGTCGGGGGCGAAGGGCGGGCCGTACGAGAAGTTCAGCCCCGCCACCGGCTCGGCGGGCATCGCCCTGCAGGACCGGTCGATGATGGCGGCGGTCCTCGGCGAACTGGGCGACACGGCCACCGGCCACCGCTCCCTGGTCGTGCTCCGCGTCGACGCCCTGGACACCTACTGCGAGCAGATCGCGTCCCGCGGTGCCACCCTGCTGCACGGCCCGTCCCCGATGACGGACCGGATGCGCGTCGCCCACCTCAAGGACCCGGAGGGCAACCTGGTGGAGCTGCAGGAGTGGCTGCTGCTGCGCGCCTGAGCACCGCGTCGAACAGGTCCCAGCCGTCCAACTCGGCTGCACTGGCCAGGAGTCCGCGGTCCGTCGCCTCGTCGATCCCCCTCGCTCGTCCTCGACCGGCGCGCAGGTGGCCGTATGCGCCCTACCGTCCCGGGCGGGACAGTGGCAGGCTGCCCTCCATGGTGGCGTTGAGACGGAACTGGCGTCGGCCGCGCGGGGTGCGAGTAGCGGGTGTGATCGGGGTTGCCGTGCTGGCCGTGGGCGGGGTCGCCGCGTGTGATCCGACCGGCGTGGTCAGCTCCGCGACCGTGTCGTACACCACCGACCAGCTGGTCACCAAGGAGCTGAACCGGCAGAAGGCCGACGTGAGTTGGCTGACCTGCACGGCCTCGTACGACAACGGCGACCGGACACCGAGTTCCAGCGTGAACACCGTCGCCACCGTCGACTGCGACGGCAAGACACGGGACGGCAAGGACATCACCGTCAAGGGCAAGGTGACCCGGACCGTCAGCGGCGCGTGTGTGCGCGGAGACCTCACCGCCACCGTCGGCGGCAAGCAGTGGTTCCACGTGGAGGGGCTCGGCGACTGCAATGCCACTCCCACCCCGCCGGTCAACAACCCGCGACAGCCCGGTCCGACCGTCACCGTGACCGTCACGAAGACGATCTGGTGCCAGAACGACCCCCAGTGCTGGCCCGACGGCAAGTGATCGAAACCTCTGTGCACGGGGACCGCCCGTGCATAGGGTGATCGGGTGACACAGCCTGCGACGTCTGCATATCTCCGGTTTCCGCATCTGCAGGGCGAGCTGGTGGCCTTCACCGCCGAGGACGACGTGTGGATCGCGCCGCTCGACGGTGGGCGCGCCTGGCGGGTCAGCGCGGACAACGTGCCGGTCACCCATCCCCGTATCTCGCCCGACGGCACCACCGTCGCCTGGACCTCCGCCCGCGACGGCGCCCCCGAGGTGCACATAGCCCCGGTCGACGGCGGACCCTCCAGGAGGCTGACCCACTGGGGCAGTGCACGCACCCAGGTGCGCGGCTGGACCCCGGACGGCGAGGTCCTCGCGATCACCACCCACGGCCAGGCCAGCCTGCGCCGCAGCTGGGCACACACCGTCCCGCTCGACGGCGGCCCCGGCACCACCCTGCCGTACGGGCCCGTCGGCCAGGTCGCGTACGGACCGGCGACCGTGATCCTCTCCGCGCCCATGGGCCGGGAGGCGGCCTGGTGGAAGCGGTACCGGGGCGGTACGGCGGGCAAGCTGTGGATCGATCCCGAGGGCGACGGCGAATTCGTACGCCTGCATGAGGAGTTGGACGGAAACCTGGAGTACCCCGTGTGGGCGGGCGACCGGATCGCCTTCCTCTCGGACCACGAGGGCACCGGGGCCGTCCACTCCTCCCTCGCCGACGGCTCCGACCTGCGACGGCACACCCCCCTCGACGGCTACTACGCCCGGCACGCGGCAGGCGACGGCACCCGGGTCGTCTACACCTCGGCCGGCGAGCTGTGGATCCTCGACGACCTCGACGGCGCCGAACCGCGCCGCCTGGAGGTCCGGCTCGGCGGACAGCGTGCCGACCGGCAGCCGTTCCCGGTGGACGCCTCCCGCTGGTTCGGCTCGGCCGCCCCCGACCACACCGCGCGCGGCAGCGCGGTCGCGGTGCGCGGGGCCGTCCACTGGGTCACCCACCGCTCGGGGCCGGCCCGCGCGCTCGCCGCCGAACCCGGCGTCCGGGCCCGGCTGCCGCGCACCTTCCGCACGGAGGGCGAGGAGTGGGTGGTGTGGGTGACGGACGCGGAGGGCGACGACGCCCTGGAGTTCGCGCCCGCCACCGGCCTCGCTCCCGGCGCCACTCCGCGCCGCCTCGCCGCGGGACAGCTCGGCCGCGTCCTGGGTCTCGCCATGGCCCCCGACGGCAGCCGGGCCGCGGTCGCCGCGCACGACGGCCGCGTGCTGCTCGTCGAGCGGGAGACCGGCGAGGTCCGCGAGGTCGACCGCAGCGAGGACGGCGACGTACGGGGGCTGACCTTCTCGCCCGACTCGGCCTGGCTCGCCTGGTCGCACCCCGGCCCCGCCCCGCTCTGCCAGCTCCGCCTCGCCAACACCACCGACCTGTCGGTCACCGAGGCGACCCCGCTGCGCTTCCAGGACTACGCCCCCGCCTTCACCCTCGACGGCAAGCACCTGGCCTTCCTGTCCAACCGCTCCTTCGACCCGGTCTACGACGAGCACGTCTTCGACCTCGCCTTCGTGGTCGGCGACCGCCCGCACCTGATCACGCTGGCCGCGACCACCCCCTCCCCGTTCGGCCCGCAGCGTCACGGCCGCCCCTTCGAGGCCCCCGACAAGGACGAGACCCCCGACAGCGAGGGCACCCCGGCCACCCGTATCGACCTCGAGGGCCTCGCCGACCGGATCGTGCCCTTCCCGGTGGAGGCCGGCCGCTACTCCAACCTCCGCGCGGCCAAGGACGGCGTGCTGTGGCTGCGCCACCCCGTCCAGGGCGTCCTCGGCTCCTCCCGGGCCACCCCGGACGACCCCGACCCCAAGACCGACCTCCAGCGCTACGACCTCGCCCAGCAGCGCCTCGAGCATCTCGCCGCCGATGCCGACCACTTCGCCGTCAGCGGCGACGGCAAGCGGGTCCTGCTGTGGACCGACGGCCGCCTGAAGGTCGTACCGAGCGACCGCCGTGCCTCGAACGACGACGACAGTGACACGAACATCAGCGTCGACCTCGGCCGCATCCGCCAGACCGTCGACCCGTCGGCCGAGTGGCGCCAGATGTACGCGGAGACCGGCCGCATCATGCGCGACCACTTCTGGCGTCCGGACATGAGCGGTGTCGACTGGAACGGCGTGCTCGACCGCTACCGGCCCGTCCTGGACCGGCTGGCCACCCACGACGACCTCGTCGACCTCCTCTGGGAGGTGCACGGCGAACTCGGCACCTCCCACGCCTACGTCACCCCCCGCGGCGGCCACGGCCACGGCCCCCGCCAGGGTCTGCTCGGCGCCGACATCACCCGCCACGAGGACGGCCCCCAGGGGGCGGCACAGTGGCGCATCGACCGCATCCTGCCGACCGAGACCTCCGACCCCGACGCCCGCTCCCCGCTCGCCGCACCCGGCGTCGCGGTCCGCGCCGGGGACGCGATCGTCGCGGTCGGCGGCCACCCGGTCGACCCGGTCACGGGCCCCGGCCCGCTCCTGGTCGGCACGGCGGGCAAACCGACCGAGCTCACCATCTCCCCGTCCGGCGGCGGCGAGCTGCGGCACGCGGTCGTCGTACCGATCTCCGACGAGGAACCCCTGCGCTACCACGCCTGGGTCGCCGACCGCCGCGCCTACGTCCACGAGAAGTCCGCCGGGCGGCTGGGGTATTTGCACGTCCCGGACATGCAGGCCCCGGGCTGGGCCCAGATCCACCGCGACCTGCGGGTCGAGGTGGCCCGCGAGGGGCTCGTGGTCGACGTCCGGGAGAACCGCGGCGGCCACACCTCCCAGCTGGTCGTCGAGAAGCTGGCCCGCCGGATCGTCGGCTGGGCGCTGCCGCGCGGCATGCGCGCCTACAGCTACCCGAGGGACGCGCCGCGCGGTCCTGTCGTGGCGGTGGCGAACGAGTTCTCGGGCTCCGACGGCGACATCGTCAACGCGGCGATCAAGGCGCTGGGCATCGGCCCGGTGGTGGGAACGCGCACATGGGGTGGGGTCATCGGCATCGACAGCCGCTACCGCCTGGTCGACGGCACGCTGATCACCCAGCCCAAGTACGCGTTCTGGCTGGAGGGTTACGAGTGGGGTGTGGAGAACCACGGAGTGGACCCGGACGTGGAGGTCGTGCAGCGGCCGCAGGACTACGCGGCCGGCAGGGACGCGCAGCTGGACGAGGCGGTGCGGATCGCTCTGGAGGCACTGGAGAGCAGTCCTGCCAAGATTCCGCCGACTCTGCCTGACTAAGATGCCCCCGAGATCCGAGGCGAAAGGAACACCATGCCAGGGGAACCCCAGGGCGACTGCCTGTTCTGCAAGATCGTCGAAGGCCACATCCCGGCGACGATCATCCGGGAGACGGACACCACCGTCGCCTTCCGGGACATCAACCCCCAGGCTCCCACCCACGTCCTGGTGATCCCCAAGGCCCACTACGAGACCGCCGCGGTGCTCGCCGCCGCCGCGCCCGAGCTCGCCGCCGACGTCCTTCGCGAGACCCAGGCCGTCGCCGACGACGAGAAGCTGGAGAGCTACCGCACGGTCTTCAACACCGGCAGCGGCGCCGGCCAGACCGTCTGGCACGCCCACGCCCACGTGATCGGCGGCCGCGGCCTGCACTGGCCGCCCGGATAACCCACCGTGTCCGTACGTGAACTGGTCGTCCTCGGCACAGCCAGCCAGGTCCCCACAAGGCACCGCAACCACAACGGCTACCTGCTGCGGTGGGACGGCGAGGGCATCCTCTTCGACCCCGGCGAGGGCACCCAGCGTCAGATGCTGCGCGCCGGGGTCGCCGCCCACGACCTCAACCGGATCTGTGTCACCCACTTCCACGGCGACCACTCCCTCGGCCTCGCGGGCGTGATCCAGCGCATCAACCTCGACCGGGTCCCGCACGAGGTCACCGCCCACTACCCGAAGTCGGGGCAGCGCTTCTTCGAGCGGCTGCGGTACGCGACGGCGTACCGGGAGACCGTCCGGCTCACCGAGGCACCGGTCGCCGAGGACGGGGTCGTCGCGCGCACCGGCGGCTACACCCTCCGGGCCCGCAAGCTCTCCCATCCCGTCGAGTCCTACGGCTATCTCCTCGCGGAAGCCGACGGCCGCCGCATGCTCCCGGACCGCCTCGCCGCGCACGGCATCAAGGGGCCCGACGTCGGCCGGATCCAGAGGGAAGGCTCCCTGAACGGCGTCTCCCTCGACGACGTCAGCGAGAACCGCCGGGGCCAGCGGTTCGCGTTCGTCATGGACACCCGCCTCTGCGACGGCGTCCACGCCCTCGCGGACGGCTGCGACCTGCTTGTCATCGAGTCGACCTTCCTGGACGAGGACGAGCAACTCGCCGTGGAGCACGGCCACCTGACCGCCGGTCAGGCCGCGAGGGTCGCCCGCGACGCCGGCGTACGGCATCTCGTGCTCACGCACTTCAGTCAGCGGTACTCCGAACCGGAGGAGTTCGAGCGGCAGGCGCGGGCGGCCGGCTACCAGGGCGAGCTGACCGTGGCCCACGACCTCCTGCGGGTCCCGGTTCCGAAACGGCGATAAAGCAGCCGTACGATGCTTTGATGTCCCTCCCCAAAGCTGAACTGCACCTGCACATCGAAGGCACCCTGGAGCCGGAGCTGGCTTTCGAGCTGGCCGCGCGCAACGGCGTCGAGCTGCCGTACGCCGACACGGACGCGCTCCGAAAGGCGTACCGGTTCGAGGACCTCCAGTCCTTTCTGAACCTGTACTACGAGCTCATGGCCGTCCTGCGCACCGAGCGGGACTTCGAGGACCTGGCGAACGCCTATCTCGCCCGGGCCGCAGCACAGGGGGTGCGGCACGCGGAGATCTTCTTCGACCCGCAGGCGCACATCGCGCGGGGCGTGGAGATGGGGACGGTCGTCGAGGGGCTGTGGCGGGCGCTGGCCCGCAGCGAGGACGTGCACGGCGTCTCCACGCAGCTGATCATGTGCTTCCTGCGGGACGAGTCCGCGCAGTCCGCTCTCGAGACCCTCGAGGCCGCCAAGCCGTATCTCGACCGGATCGTCGGTGTGGGGCTCGACTCCGCCGAGGTGGGGCATCCTCCGGTGAAGTTCCGCGAGGTGTACGAGGCCGCGGCGGCGCTGGGGCTGCGGCGGGTGGCGCACGCCGGGGAGGAGGGGCCGCCGGAGTACATCGTCGAGGCGCTGGACGTGCTCGGGGTGGAGCGGATCGACCATGGACTGCGGTGCATGGAGTCTCCGGAGCTGGTCGCGCGGCTGGTACGGGACCGGGTTCCGCTGACCTTGTGTCCGTTGTCCAACGTGCGGCTCCGTACGGTCGATGTGCTCGCCGACCATCCGTTGCCGGCGATGCTGGACGCCGGGTTGCTCTGCACGGTGAACTCCGACGACCCGGCGTACTTCGGGGGGTATGCGGGGGACAACTTCGACGCGGTGCACTCGGCGCTGGGCCTGGGCGAGGAACGGTTGCGGGAGCTGGCCCGCAACTCCTTCCTCGCGTCCTTCCTGGAGCACGATGAGGAGCTGCGGGCTCGGTACCTTGCGGAAGTTGACGCGTACGAGTTCTCCCCGCGCCCCTGAAGGCAACTATGCGGCCGTTGCTTTGTCGTACGCCTGGGTCTCCACCGGGATTTCCACCACCGGCAGCGTGCGCCTGCCCGCGCCCATTGCCACCGCCGTCATCGGTACGGCGATCAGCAGCAGGCCGACGGCCAGGACCGTGCCCATCGCCGGGAAGCCGGCCCGCGTGGCCAGCAGGCTGCCGGTCAGCGGGCCCGCTGCCGTGCCCAGCGAGGATGCCGAGCCGACCAGGACCGCCCAGCGGCCGCGGGGGTCCAGGGAGGCAGCCAGGCCGATGACGTACGACAGGACGATCGGGTAGAGCGTGTTCCACGCGATCTCGCCGGACGCGAAGGACGTCAGGTCGGTCGCGGAGGCGCTGAGGGTGATGCAGGCGGCGATGAGGACGGTGCCGCCGCCGATGGGGAGCGCGCGGCCGAGGCGTGGGCCCAGGGCGCCCGCGCCGACGACGCCCAGCAGGCCCGCGCCGAGGGCGATCGCGAAGACCGCGCCGACCGTCGCCTCGGAGAGGTGGGCCTGGGTGAGGCCGATGCGGCCGCTGACGCCCCAGAGGGCGTTCTGGGCGAGGGACCAGCAGAGCAGAGTGCCGGCGAGGAGGAGGCCAGCACGGAGGTGGGGGAGCGGGGCGCGCGTCTCCCGGCTTCGGATGGGGGCGGTGGCCAGGGGGAGACGGCCCGTCAGGGGCCAGACCGCCAGCGCGGTGAGGGCGATCGCGGCCAAGGGCTGGCCGTGCCCCGGGCCCAGGTGGGGGACGGTCAGGTAGACGGCGCCCGCCAGTGCGGAGACACCGAGGAGGCCGACCGTGGTGGTGCGGTGCGGGTCCGGCTGGGCGGCGATGCCGGTGGCGGCCACCGCCGTCGACGTACCGGATCCGAAGCCGCCGATCAGCGCGCCCATGACGACGGCCGGGACGGCGTGGGCGAGGGCGGCGCCGCCGTAGCCGAGGACGGCGAGGGTGAGGCCGATGCGGGCGAGGGTGCGGGGGCCGGCACGGTCGACGCGGGAGGCGAGCAGGAAGCCTGCCGCCGCCGAACTCAGCAGCAGCGCGCTGCCGACCGCACCCGCCTCGGTGGCGGTGAGCGGAAGCCCCGAGTCGAGCCTGCCGACGGTGGTCGGGAGGAGGTAGGGGGCGAGGTACCCGGCCGTGAAAAGGGCAACGAGGGGCCAGGGCAAGGTGGTGCGGGCGAACACGGGCGTTCCCAGGGCATGCGAAAGAAGCGGCTCAAGAAGGGGGTTGGCGCAGGCCGTCGACGGACAGGAACGCGCGAAGAATTTGTATCAAGCACGCGGTTGCGGAAAAAGCCCAGGCTGCGTGATGTGGATCACGTTCCGTTTGGGGTGAGGGAAGCCGGGTAGACGAGCGCCCCCCAATGCCCGCCTAACGCCAACTGGGGGCGCCGCTCGCACCCGGCGCCGTCGCCTCGATCTTGCCTCTGATCTCGCGCATCACCGCGATGATCTGCTGCTCGTGTTCCGCCGTCAGACGGGCTACCGGGACCGAACAGCTGATGGCGTCCTGCGCGGGGGAGTCGTAGCGCAGACAGAACCCGAAGCCGACGATGCCGAGGACACCTTCCTCGCGGTCGATCGAGTAGCCGCGCGCGCGGACCTCGGCGAGGTCGGCCAGCAGGGACTCGCGGGTGGTGTGGGAGTTCGGGGTGAGTGCCTCGTACGGTCCCCCGGGGAGCCTCTCGTCGGGCCACTCGGCCAGCAGCGCCTTGCCCAGCGCGCCGACGTGCGCGGGCAGCCGGCGGCCCACCCTGCTGATCGTCCGCAGGTATTCGTGCGACTCACGCGTCGCCAGATAGGCCACGTCCCGGCCGTCGAGCCGGCCCATGTGGATCGTCTCGCCCAGCGCCTGGGACGCCTCGTCCAGATACGGCCGTACGACCCGCACGCGCGGGTCGGAGTCCAGATAGCTGGTGCCGGTGAGCAGGGCGTGGATGCCGATGCCGTAGAGCGAGCCGGTGACGTCGGTGCGGACCCAGCCGCGCGAGATCAGGGTCTGGAGCAGCGCGTACATCGAACTGCGCGGCACCGCCAGCGCGTCCGCGAGCTCCTGGAGCCGTGCCGGGCGGTCGCCGCGCGCGGCCAGCAGTTCGAGGAGTTCGACCGTGCGGGCCGCCGACTTCACCTCGCGGACGCCACCTGTCTCTGACATGCGCCGATGGTAATCGGCCTGTCGAACTCCGCGCCGGACCCATTGACGGACGGGATTCGCGTATCTAACCTTCATCTTCATACGTAGATATTGTCTACATGGGGAGATGACCGAGGGTGACCCTCGACCCGGACACGGCCCGACGCCTGCGGGACGGCATGGCACGCGGCGTGCTGTCGTTCCCGCTCACGAGCTTCCACGACGACGGCACCCTCGACCCGGACGGCTTCCGCGCCCACGTCGCCGCCCAGATCGCCACCGGCCCCGGCGCGCTCTTCCCTGCCTGCGGCACCGGTGAGTTCTTCTCGCTGGACGAGGACGAGTACCGGCAGGTCGTCACCATCGCGGTCGAGGAGGCCGGCGGCCGGCTGCCCGTCGTCGCCGGAACCGGCTACGGCTGGGCGCAGGCCGTTCGGTTCGCCCGGATCGCCGAGGAGGCGGGCGCGGACGCGCTGCTGGTCCTCCCGCACTACCTGGTCGCCGCCCCGCAGGACGGGCTGGTCGCGCAGCTGGAGCACATCGCGGCGCGGACGCGGCTGCCGCTCATCGCCTATCAGCGCGGTCAGGTCGCCTTCGGCGTGGACGCGTTCAGGCGGGTCGCCGAGATCCCCGGTGTCATCGGCCTCAAGGACGGACACAGCGACCTCGACCGGCTCCAGCGCCTCACGCTCGCCGCCCCCGAGGGCTTCCTGTTCTTCAATGGCGCCTCCACCGCCGAGATCCAGGCCCGCGCCTACGCCACCGTCGGCGTCCCCGCCTACTCCTCGGCCGTCCACGCCTTCGCCCCCGAGATCGCGAACGCCTTCTTCACCGCCCTGCGCGACGGCGACGACGGCACGGTCGGGAAACTGCTGCGCGACTTCTACGTTCCGCTCGTCGAACTCCGCGACCGTGTGCCCGGATATGCCGTCTCGCTGGTGAAGGCGGCGGCACGACTGCGGGGGCGTCCGGTCGGACCTGTGCGCGCGCCGCTCACCGATCCGTCGGCCGCCGACCTGGCGGACCTCGAGCGGCTGTTGGCCTCCGGACTCGACCTCGTAGGAGCCGACCTGTGAACCTCACGATCACCGACGTCCGCCTCACACCGATCCTCGTCGCCGATCCGCCCCTGCTGAACACGCAGGGCGTCCACCAGCCGTACACGCCCCGGCTGATCGTCGAGGTCGAGACCGCCGACGGGGTCACGGGTGTCGGGGAGACGTACGGCGACACCAAGTACCTGGAGCTGGCGCGGCCGTTCGCTTCGAAGCTGATCGGACGTCAAGTAGGTGACCTGAACGGACTGTTCACCGTCGCGGATCAGATGGCCGTCGATTCCTCCCGGGTCTCCGGACAGGTCGACGTCGGCGGGCTGCGAGGCGTGCAGACGGCCGACAAGCTGCGGTTGTCCGTGGTCTCCGGGTTCGAGGTCGCCTGCCTCGACGCGCTGGGCAAGGCCCTCGGGCTGCCGGTGCACGCGCTGCTCGGGGGCAAGCTGCGCGACGCGGTCGAGTACAGCGCGTACCTGTTCTACAAGTGGGCCTCGCATCCCGAGGGCGTCGTCTCCGAGAAGGACGACTGGGGGGCGGCCGTCGACCCCGCGGGGGTGGTGGAGCAGGCCCGGTTGTTCACGGAGCGCTATGGCTTCAAGTCCTTCAAGCTCAAGGGCGGGGTTTTCCCGCCGGACGAGGAGATCGCGGCGGTCAGGGCGCTGGCCGAGGCGTTTCCCGGGCACCCGTTGCGGCTCGACCCCAACGGGGCCTGGAGCGTGTCGACTTCGCTGAAGGTGGCCGCGGAGCTCGGCGATGTCCTGGAGTATCTGGAGGATCCCGCGCTGGGGACGGCGGCCATGGCCGAGGTCTCCGCCGGGACCGATGTCCCGCTGGCCACCAACATGTGTGTGACGACCTTCGCGGAGATCAAGGAGGCGTTCGCCCGGGACGCGGTCCAGGTGGTGCTCTCGGACCACCACTACTGGGGCGGGTTGCGGAACACCCAGCAACTCGCCGCGATCTGCCGGACGTTCGGGGTGGGAGTGTCCATGCACTCCAACACACATCTGGGGATCTCGCTCGCCGCGATGACGCATGTCGCGTCCACCGTGCCCAACCTTCACCACGCCTGTGACTCGCACTATCCGTGGCAGTCGGAGGACGTGCTCAGCGAGCGCCTGACGTTCGAGGACGGGGCCGTGAAGGTCTCCGACGCGCCCGGCCTCGGCGTCGAACTCGACCGGGAGAAGCTGGAGTTCCTGCATCGGCGGTGGCTCGATGACGACGGCTCGCTGCGGGAGCGGGACGACGCCGCGGCCATGCGGGTGGCCGAGCCGGGGTGGGTCACGCCGGGTGTGCCCCGCTGGTAGCGCTGGAGGGGCCTGGCCTGGACGTACGGTCCCTCTCGCCGGGGGGCATGAGGAGCGGATCCGGACGCGGACGGAGACGACCCCGGCGGTCATCGCCGCCCCCGGGGCCCCTGGAGCCCCTGGGGCCACACCCGGCGCGGACCGGACGGCGCGCCCGGGACCTGCGACGGCCTGACGCGGCGGGTGGGTCGCAGGTGAGCGCCGACGCGTTGTCGGCAGTGTGGTGCAGACTGGCCTGATCCGCACCACGTCCAGGGAGCGCACCGTGATCGCGTCCAACGCGTCCACCGGAAAGGGACCGTCGCACTTCGGAGGGACCGGGCACGGCCAGGCCCGGGTCGACCCTCTCGCAGCCCTGCGGGTACCCGGCGATCCCCCCTGGGACGTCTATCTCACCGGCACCGTGTTCCTCGACATCATCTTCACCGGGCTCGACTCCGCCCCGGTGCGCGGGACCGAGTCCTGGGCACGCGGGATGGGGTCGAGCCCCGGCGGCGTGGCGAACATGGCCACGGCCCTGGCCCGGCTCGGGCTGCGCACCTCACTGGCCGCGGCCTTCGGCGACGACCACTACGGCGAGTACTGCTGGGACGCCCTCGAGCAGGGCGAGGGCATCGACCTCTCCCCGTCCCGCACGGTCCCCGGCTGGCACTCCCCGGTCACCGTGTCGATGGCGTACGAGGGCGAGCGCACCATGGTCTCCCACGGCCACGAGCCGCCCCCGGAGGCCGTGCTCATCCAAGAGGGAGCGCCCGACCGCCCCCCACGCGCGCGTGCGGCGGTGGCGTCGCTCGAGCCGGGGAAGCGTGCCCCCTGGATCGCTCAGGCGGCACAGGAGGGCACCTGCATCTTCGCCGACGTCGGCTGGGACGAGACCGGGGCGTGGGACCTGGCGGGCCTCGCCGACCTCGAACACTGCGAGGCCTTCCTGCCGAACGCGCAGGAGGCGATGCGCTACACCGGCGCCACCTGCCCCCGGGAGGCCGCGCACGCGCTCACCGAACATGTACCGCTCGCCGTGGTCACCCTCGGCGCGGAGGGCGCGTACGCCGTGGACCGGCGTACCGGGGAGACCGCCGAGGTCCCGGCGATCGAGGTCGAGGCGCTCGACCCGACCGGCGCCGGGGACGTCTTCGTGGCCGGCTTCGTCACCGGCACCCTCGCGGGCTGGCCGCTGGCGGACCGCCTGGCCTTCGCCGGCCTGACCGCCGCGCTCTCCGTCCAGGAGTTCGGCGGCTCCCTGTCCGCGCCGGGCTGGTCCGAGATCGGCGCCTGGTGGCGCAAGGTCCAGTCCGTCGCCTCCCAGGACCCGACCGCCCTGCGCCGGTACGCCTTCCTGGCGGACCTGGTCCCGGAGGAGGAGTCCCCGGGCTGGCCCCTGCGACGGGCGGTCCCGACGATCGGATTCGGCCGGTCGGCCTGAGGGCGGGGGGCCGACATGGGAGACGAGCCAACTGTCCAACTGCCCGCTGAGGAGGGCATGCGTCCTTGCGACTTCTGTGGACAGCCGGTGGTCGTGGACTCGGTCGACGAGTACGACTGCCCGGTTTGCGGGGATCCTGAGCCTCGGTGATTCATGCCGAGCCGACAGGGGCCGGGTATCGCCGCTGGTCGGCCCGTCTCCGTGGCTCGTCGAGGAAATCGGCTCGTCAGTGCTGCGGGAGGTCGGGGTCGGGTGGTGTTGCGGCGGGGTGGCCTGTCTCCGCGGCGCGTCGGGGGCGCTCGGGGGTGGGCGAGGTCAGGCCCGGGGGCGTCACTGCTGGTCGACGTCTCTCCGTGGCTCGTCGAGGACGCCGGCCCGTCGGCGCCGTGGGAGGCAGGAGCCTGGCGGTGCTGCGGCTGGGTCGTCCGTCCCCCGTGCTCGTCGAGGGGGCGGGTTCGGGGGTGACGGAGGTGGCCGGACCTGTCCCTGCGGCTCGTCGAGGGCTCGGTTCGTCAGCGCTGTGGGAGGTCGGGGGTCGAACCCTGTCGCCGCTGGGCAGTCCGCCTCCGTGGCGCGTCGAGACGTTTGGCCGGTCAGTGTCCGCCCGCCCGCTCCAGCACCGTCACCACCTGCTCCCGGACCACCTCGCGGGCCGCGGCGGGCAGCGCCCCGATCGTCGTACCGCTCAACGCGTCGAGCACGCTGTCGGCGCCCGCGTCGCAGGGCGCACTCTCGCTCAGGAACTCGTAGCCGTCGCGGACGGCGACGCGCAGGACCGGGCGGTCGTCCGCGTGGACGGCCGTCGCGACGACCAGGGGCGGCGGCCCACCCGGGGCCTCGGCCACCTTGCGGTAGCCGCTGACGAGCGGATCGCGCCAGTGCAGGCTCAGCAGCAGCGGCTTCTTGGCGAGCAGCTCGGCGAGGTCGATCTCGAACGGCCCCTCCGCCGCCAGCACCTGCGCGCGGGCGTCCAGGACGAGCGCCGCGGGCAGCAGACAGCGCAGGGTGCTGCCGACGATGTTCCCGCCGACCGTGGCGGCCCGGCGCACGGCCCCGGTGCCGATGCCGGCCGCGGCCCGGTGCAGCACCTCCGGCACCCCCTCGTCGATCCGGTGCAGCAGGACCGCCGCCCCCACCTCCCCGGCCCCCAGAACGTTCGCCTCCGGCACCTCGCGCAGCGACACGGCCTGCTCGGGAAAGCCGTCGCGTTGCCAGGCGGCCCACACCAGCGTGGCACCGCCGACGGGTATCGCCCCGTCGGTCAGACACTCCTGTGCCTCCGGCAGGGACGTGGGCAGACGCAGCAGCACGGTCTTCCTTCTTCGAACAGTCGAGGTCGTCGAACACGCATGGCAGTGAGCGCATTCTTTCCGGGGGCCCGGGGGAGCATGCAGGGCTCACCGCTGCATTCAGGGCGCCCTGACCCTCGAAAAGCCCTACGGCGTTGTCAGTGCACCGTCGTACCCTTGAAACCGCGAGGCCGCCTTCCACTGCGCGGCCATGACGAGGAGGAACCGCAGGCGTTGAGCGCCGGCCCATGACTCAGACACCCACAGGTCACAGCCCCGCGCAGGGGCAGGCGAGAGCACAGTTCACGGTCCCCGCCCAGCACCCCATGGTCACGGTCCTGGGATCCGGCGACTCCCTCCTGCGCGTGATCGAGAAGGCCTTCCCGGCGGCCGACATCCATGTCCGGGGCAACGAGATCAGCGCGACAGGCGAGGCGGCGGACGTCGCCCTCGTCCAGCGCCTGTTCGACGAGATGATGCTGGTGCTCCGCACCGGACAGCCGATGACGGAGGACGCAGTGGAACGCTCGATCGCCATGCTGCGAGCGAGCGAGAACGGGACGAGCGACGGCCTGGAGACCCCGGCCGAAGTGCTCACACAGAACATCCTGTCCTCGCGCGGCCGCACCATCCGCCCCAAGACCCTCAACCAGAAGCGGTACGTCGACGCGATCGACAAGCACACGATCGTGTTCGGCATCGGCCCCGCCGGTACCGGCAAGACCTACCTCGCCATGGCCAAGGCGGTGCAGGCCCTGCAGTCCAAGCAGGTCAACCGCATCATCCTGACCCGCCCCGCGGTCGAGGCGGGAGAGCGGCTGGGCTTCCTGCCCGGCACCCTCTACGAGAAGATCGACCCGTACCTGCGCCCGCTGTACGACGCCCTGCACGACATGCTGGACCCGGACTCGATCCCGAAGCTGATGGCTTCGGGGACGATCGAGGTGGCGCCGCTGGCGTACATGCGGGGTAGAACCCTGAATGATGCTTTTATCATCCTGGACGAGGCCCAGAACACGAGCCCCGAGCAGATGAAGATGTTCCTCACCCGTCTCGGCTTCGACTCGAAGATCGTGATCACGGGTGATGTGACGCAGGTCGACCTGCCCACCGGCACCAAGTCGGGTCTGCGTCAGGTCCAGGACATCCTGGAGGGCCTCGACGACGTGCACTTCTCGCGCCTGTCGTCCCAGGACGTCGTACGGCACCGGCTGGTCGGCCGTATCGTCGACGCGTACGAGAAGTACGACAACGAGAACGGTACGGAGAACGGCACCCACAAGGGCGGCCGGAACAAGCGGAAGTAGACAAGCCAGCACCATGTCGATCGACGTCAACAACGAGTCCGGAACCGAGGTCGACGAGCAGGCGATCCTCGACATCGCCCGCTACGCGCTCGCGCGGATGCGCATCCACCCGCTCTCCGAGCTCTCGGTGATCGTCGTGGACACCGACGCCATGGAGCAGCTGCACATCCAGTGGATGGACCTGCCGGGGCCCACCGACGTCATGTCCTTCCCGATGGACGAGCTCAGGCCGCCCAGCAAGGACGACGACGAGCCCCCGCAGGGCCTCCTCGGCGACATCGTGCTGTGTCCCGAGGTCGCCAAGCGGCAGGGCGAGGAGGCCGAGACGCAGCACTCCATGGACGAGGAGCTCCAACTCCTCACCGTCCACGGCGTGCTGCACCTTCTCGGGTACGACCACGAGGAGCCGGACGAGAAGGCCGAGATGTTCGGCCTGCAGGCGGCCATCGTGGACGGGTGGCGGCAGGAGAAGGGGCTCACCGGCCCGTCCCCCGCGCCGACCGTCTCATGAGCCTGCCCCTCGTCTCCGGTGCGATCGCCCTGGTCGTCGTCGCCTGGCTCGCCGCCTGCGCGGAGGCGGGCCTCGCGCGCGTCTCCAGCTTCCGCGCCGAGGAAGCCGTACGCAACGGCCGGCGCGGCAGCGCCAAGCTCGCGCAGATCGCCGCCGACCCGACCCGCTATCTCAACGTGGCGCTGCTGGTGCGCGTCGCGTGCGAGATGGCGGCGGCCGCCCTGGTCACCTATGCCTGTCTCCAGGAGTTCCCCGGCACCACCCGCGCCCTGCTCGTCGCGATCGGGGTCATGGTGCTCGTGTCGTACGTCGCCGTCGGCGTCTCCCCGCGCACCATCGGGCGTCAGCACCCGCTCAACACGGCGACCGCGGCGGCGTACATCCTGCTCCCGCTGGCCCGGATCATGGGGCCGATCCCGTCGTTGCTGATTCTCATCGGCAACGCGCTCACCCCCGGCAAGGGCTTCCGCCGCGGCCCCTTCGCCTCCGAGGCGGAGCTGCGCGCGCTGGTCGACCTCGCCGAGAAGGAGTCGCTGATCGAGGACGAGGAGCGCCGGATGGTGCACTCGGTCTTCGAGCTGGGCGACACGCTGGTGCGGGAGGTCATGGTCCCGCGGACCGATCTCGTCGTCATCGAGCGCTACAAGACCATCCGCCAGGCGCTGACCCTCGCTCTGCGCTCGGGCTTCTCGCGGATCCCCGTGTCCGGGGAGAGCGAGGACGACATCGTCGGGATCGTGTATCTGAAGGACCTGGTCCGCAAGACGCACATCAGCCGGGACGCCGAGTCCGAGCTGGTCTCCACCGCCATGCGGCCCGCGGCCTTCGTGCCCGACACCAAGAACGCCGGCGACCTGCTGCGCGAGATGCAGCAGGACCGCAACCACGTCGCCGTCGTCATCGACGAGTACGGCGGCACGGCCGGCATCGTCACGATCGAGGACATCCTCGAGGAGATCGTCGGCGAGATCACCGACGAGTACGACCGCGAGCTGCCGCCGGTGGAGGATCTCGGCGACGACCGCCACCGGGTCACCGCCCGCCTCGACATCACCGACCTGGGCGAGCTGTACGGGCTCGACGAGTACGACGACGAGGACGTGGAGACCGTCGGCGGGCTCCTGGCGAAGGCGCTGGGCCGTGTGCCCATCGCCGGGGCCTCCGCCGCCGTCGAACTTCCGGACGGCCGGCAGCTCCGCCTGACCGCGGAGGCCGCGGCCGGACGCCGGAACAAGATCGTGACGGTTCTGGTGGAGCCGGTGGGCGCGGCCGGAGCGGCCGAAGAGGAGAAGGAGTCCGAGTGACCCCTCAGGAACTGCGCGCCCTCTGCCTCTCCTTCAACGCGGTGGTGGAGGACTTCCCGTTCAACCCCGAGACCTCGGTCTTCAAGGTGCTGGGCAAGCTCTTCGCCCTGACGAACCTGGACGCGCGGCCCCTGAAGGTCAACCTCAAGTGCGACCCGGAGGACGCGATCCGGCTGCGTGCCGACCATCCCGGGCTGATCGCCCCCGGCTACCACATGAACAAGCGCCACTGGAACACCGTCACCGTCGACGGCGAACTCCCGGACCGTCTGGTCCGGGAGCTCGTCGAGGACTCGTACGACCTGGTCGTGGCCGGTCTACCGCGCGCCGACCGGCTTCGCCTCGACCGCCCCTGAGCGCACCCGCAGTCCCGTCGCGACCAGCACCGCCGCCGCCAGGACGATCACCGTGTCCAGGGCGAGGACCGTGTGGACGCCGGAGAGCAGGTCGTCCGAGGTGGTGGCGAGGACGCCCAGCAGCGGGATGCCCACGGTGATGCCGACCTGCTGGGTGGAGGTGACCAGGCCGGTGGCCAGGCCCTGCTCCTCGTCCGGGACGCCGGAGGTCACGGTGATGCCGTACGAGATGATCGCGCCGAGGTGGCACATGCTGGCCAGGGAGACGGCGGCCGTGGCGAGCCAGACGGACCAGCTCCCGGTGCCCAGGCCCAGCAGGGCGGCGATCAGGGTGCCCTGGCCGACGAGCGAGCCGACCAGCGTGCGGCGCGGGCCGAAGCGGCCGATGACCCTGGGGGCGTAGGTGCCGGCGACCGCCGACAGGACGCCCTGGACGCCGAAGACCAGGCCGGTCTCGAAGGCCGACAGGTGCAGGACCTCCTGGAGGTAGAGGGTCAGCACGAAGACGACGGTCGACATCATCGAGAAGGTGACCAGACCGCCGATGTTGCCCCACGCCACCGTGCGGCGGCGCAGCATGGGGAGGGACACCAGGGGTGTTTCGGTACGGGACTCGATCGTCACGAAGGCGGCCAGGAGCAGGATGCCCGCGACCAGGGTGGTGAGGACGTCGGTGCGGGCGAAGCCGTGGTCGGCGGCGGTCGAGAGGGCGTAGATCAGGGAGAGCAGGCCGCCGGTGACCGTGATCGCGCCGGGTACGTCGAGGCGGGGGCGGTCCGAAGTGCGGGACTCGGGGAGCAGGCCGGGGGCCAGCGGGAGCACGATCAGGGCGAACAGGGAGAGCAGGCCCATCGTGGAGCGCCAGCCGAAGGTGTCGGTCAGGGTGCCGCCGGCCACCATGCCGATGGTGAAGCCGAGCGAGAGCAGGGTGCCGGAGATGCCCAGGGCCCGGTCGCGGGCGGGACCCTCGGGGAAGGTCGTGGTCAGCAGGGACATGCCGGTCGGCACGATCGCCGCCGCGCCGAGGCCCTGCAGGGCACGTCCGGCGAGGAAGGACGCCGGGTCCCACGCGAAGGTCGCCAGCAGGGAGGCGGCGCCGAACAGGGCGAGCCCTGCGAGGAAGAGTTTTCTACGGCCGTACAGGTCGCCGATCCGGCCGAACAAGAGAAGGAAGCCGCCGGACGGCAGCGCGAATGCCGTGACCGCCCACTGCAGGGCGGAGGGGCTCATGCCGAGGTCCGTGCCGAGGACGGGCAGGGCGACGTTCAGGACGGAGAAGTCCAGCGCGACCATGAACTGGGCGGCGCACAGGACGAACAGGACGAGCTTGTCGCGCGTCGACAGCCGGGGGGTGTCGAGCGAATCGGGGACGGGCTTTGTGGTGTCGATCGCCATGGGCAAGAGCCTGCGCGCGTCGGAATAGCCGTGGGGAGCGGCAAGTTGTGCTGGTGGTGGCACCACCAGGCAACAACGAGGGGGATGCGTTCGTGCCCGAGGTCGTACCCAAGAGCGAGCGGCATCGTGAGCTGCGCGAGTTCCTGATGAGCCGGCGTGCCCGGGTCTCGCCCACCGACGCGGGGCTGCCGGACGGCGGGGCGCGGCGGCGCACGCCCGGGCTGCGGCGCGAGGAGGTCGCGGTGCTCGCCGGGGTGGGTGCCTCCTGGTACCAGTGGCTGGAGCAGGGGCGGGACATCTCCGTCTCCCCGCAGGTCCTCGACTCGGTCGGCCGGGTGCTGCGGCTGAGCAACGCCGAGCGGCGGCATCTGTACGTCCTCGCCGGGCTGAACCCGCCCGCGCCGGAACCGGCCGCGGACCACGGCTGTGAGGGGCTGCTGCGGCTGATCGACGCGTGGATGCCCTATCCGGCACACATCATGGACGCGTACTACAACTGCGTGCTGTACAACGAGGCCGCGGGCTGGGTGCTCGGTATGCGGCCGGAGAACACCCAGAACTGTCTCGTCGACTTCTTCACCGATCCGCTGTACCGGTCGCGATCGCACAGCTGGGAACAGAACGCGCGCACGGTCGTCGCCCAGTTCCGGGCGGCCGCCTCGGCGCGGCCGGACGACGAGGGGTTCCAGGACGTGCTGGCCCGGGTGCGGTCGGCGAGCGCCGAGTTCACCGAGTTGTGGGAGCGGCGGGACATCGAGGACGCCGGAGTGATCCGCAAGGAGCTCGACCATCCGCTGGTCGGGCTGCTGTGCGTGGAGTCCACGGCGCTGCGGGTGCCGGCCCGCCCCGACCTGACGGTCGTGCTGCACACCCCCCTGGACGAGGCACACACCGCGGCCAAACTGGAGTGGCTGGCCTCCCCGGAGGGGCGACGGGGGGCGATGTACCCCGTGGCGGGGTGAGGTGTCCGGTGGCGGTGGGCGGCTGCGGGGTGGGTGGCGTCTGTGTGGTGGGTCGGTGCTCTGGGCGGGCGGCGTGTCCCGTGGCGGAGCTACGTGTCCGGTAGCGGGGCTGTCCCGGCCGTCGGTGGCGAGCGCGCGGCAGGTGGTGTCCCGGCCCTGGGCGGTGGAACCCGTGGCAGGCGGTGACCCGGTGACGGTGGGCGTACCCCGTGGCGTCGACCGGGCGGGGCCGCTTCGTATGCTCCTGTCATGACCGACAACAGTGCGCTTGACGCCGAGGACCGCAAGATCGTCACCCTGGCTCGTTCGGCGCGGGCTCGTAACGGGGTGCCCGAGGGGGCGGCCGTACGGGACGACACCGGGCGGACGTATGTCGCGGGGACGGTGGCTCTTCCCTCGTTGCGGTTGAGTGCTTTGCAGACGGCGGTGGCGATGGCCGTGGCGTCGGGGGCGAAGTCCCTGGAGGCGGCGGCCGTGGTGACGGACGCCGAATCGGCCTCCGACGAGGACCGGGCCGCCGTCCGGGATCTGGGCGGCCCGCAGACCCCGGTGCTGGTGGCAGGGGTCGACGGCACCGTGCGGAGCACCGTGACCGCAGGCTGATACCCCCGGTAACACTTGGCCGGAATTCCGGCTTGCAGTCCCCCGTCCCACGCGCATCAATGGAACCGGAGATTCCGACGGACCGTCAGATTCAGCTCGCGCGGCGTCCCGCACCACGCCCGTGAAGCCAGGCCGTCCGTCGGAACGCACCCCCCGTCCATCCCCACATGGCAGTCCCCACCACGGGAAGGGAACCGGATTCCATGAAAGGCAAGCGCACAGGCACTGGTGCGGCACTGGCCGTCGGCACGCTCGCGGCCCTCGGGCTCGCGTTCGCACCCACCGCCCTGGCCGTCACCCCGGACACCGCGACCATCGACGCTGACTGCGGCCTCTACGGCAGCGGCCAGGCCACCCTCACCGCCACCCAGGACGGCACCGCCGCCACCGTGACCGTCACCTCGGCCATCAACGCACCCCTCGCGCTCGACGAGGACTCGATCGCCTCGACCCTCACCTTCGTGAACGCGAACGGCGGCACCACCACCTTCACCGGCACGGAGAACCCCGCCACCGCGGCCGGCGACCCCGTCACCGTCGGCCCGCTCAACGGCACCGTGGCGTCCGGCGACAGCCTGGAGTCGTACGGCGGCTCGCTCCAGATCGTCGTCTTCGGGATCACCGTCACCTGCACGGCGACCGGTCCGCAGTCGCCCGGACCCTTCGTGTTCGACTGATCCTCCCGGCACGTCCCGTGTTGCCGCAGAAACTGACGGCTCGTCAGGTTTCTGCGGCAACTCCATTGACTTCTCACGCGATCCACACATCAATGCCCCCTGTCGGCGCAGGACTTCAGGAGCTTCCGGAGGGGGCACATCCATGGGTTCGACGACTCGAAGACGCCGTCTGGCGTCCTTTCTCGGGGCGACCGCGCTCGCGGTCACCGCGGGCGGCGCACTGGCCTGTCCGGCCGGTGCCGCCACCAACGTGGACTTCGCCACGCACTGCATCCCGCCCGCGGTCGCGGGCATCCCGCCGATCGACGGCACCACGACTGCCGCCATCGCCGTGGACAACACCAGCCCCAAGGTGGGCGACACCGTCACCGTGACCTACACGGTGGTCAAACCCGCCGCCAGCAACCCCACGGCCATCGCACTGCCGGCCGACATCATGACGCCGACCGGCAAGGTCACCCTCGGCGGCGCCCAGACCGGTGCCGTGACGGTCGCCGGACCGAAGAAGAACGACCCGGTGCCGGGCAACGGCGCCTTCCCGTCGTTCTCGATGACCGGCACCTTCAAGGTCACCTCGCCCGGCGCGATCACGCTCTCGCCCGGCGACTACAACATCCACACCAGCTACATCCTCGAACTGGACACGCCCTGCACGGTGATCACCCCGCCCGCCCCGGTCTCCGAGACGGTCACCGCGACGGACGCGAACCCGGTCAACGAGCGGGACATCGCGCTGGGTTCGGCCTCCGGGAAGCCCGGCGACAGCGTCACCGTCACCGGCAGCAAGTTCACTCCGGGCGCGACGGTGACCCTGGCCGGGCGGTCCGGCGCCGCCCAGACCGCGGACACCGCCACCGCGACCGCCGACTCCTCGGGCGCGTTCAGCGGCTCGCTCGTCGTCAACGACAAGACGACGACCGGTGTCGTGGCGTACGAGGGCAGCGCGTACAGCGACGCCAAGGGGGCGGGGCCGAAGGCGTACGTCGTCATCGACGACACCCCCGTACCGGACGGCAGCCAGAAGGTCACCACCACGGTGAAGGCGGGCACGCTGTCCATGTCCCAGGCCGGGGACGCCGTCAGCCTCTCGGCGGTGGACTACGGCAAGGGCGGAGCCTCGACCGGTGACCTGAACAAGGTGACCGTCCAGGACTTCCGCGGCGGACCCGCCGGCTGGTCCCTCACCGCCAAGGTCACCGACTTCACCGGACCCGGCGCCAAGATCGACGCCGGTGCGCTGAGCTGGAGCCCCGCCTGCGCCACCAAGGCGGGCAGCCCGAGCACCTGCCAGGCCGGTTCCGCCGGCGCGGTCGGTTCCTCGGGAGCGACGCTCGCGTCCACGCCCAACGGCACCCTCACCGGCGGTGAGTTCACCGTGGACGCCGGACTCTCCCTGAACGTACCGGCGTTCACGCCTCCCGGCACGTACTCCGGCGTTCTCACCCTCACGCTCAGCTGACCGTACGGGCGCCCGCACCCGCCCGTCCGCCTCTTGGGGGTCCGCACCCATGCGCAAGCTGTACGTCCTGTTCCTGAGCCTGTTCCTGGTCACGGCCGCCGCACCCGCGTACGCCGCCGACAACGGCAGCTGGTCCGTGTACCCCGCTGCCTCCCAGATCGCGGCGCGGCCCTACTTCTACCTCTCCGCCGACCCCGGGCAGACCATCGACGACAAGGTGGTCGTCACCAACAAGACCGGTCGGCCGCTGACCTTCCGGCTCTACGCCGCCGACGCCTACAACACCGCCCGCGACGGCGGTTTCGCCGTGCGTACCGTCGCCGAGAAGCAGCGCGGGGTGGGGGTCTGGGCGAAGCCCTCGAAGTCCCGGGTGACCGTCCCCGCGCACGGCAAGGTCAGCGTGCCCTTCACGCTGTCGGTGCCCGAGGGCGCCGAACCGGGCGACCACCCAGGCGCGTTGGTGGCGCTGGACGAACGGATCGACAAGGGCGACGGCGCGGTGGCGCTCGGCGTGCAGCGGGCCGTCGCCGCGAGGATCTATCTGCGGGTGGGTGGACCGACCGTGCCGGCGATCGCCGTCGAGGACGTCCGTGTCAGCCATCACCAGCCGCTGGTACCGGGGTTGGGGGACAGCGGTGCGACGATCTCGTACACCCTGCGCAACACCGGCAACGTCACTCTGAACCCGAAGGTGGAGCTGCGGGCGACGGGGTTGTTCGGGCGTACGCTGCTCGCCCGCGAACTCGCCAGGATTCCGGGGGAGTTGCTGCCCGGGCAGCGGGTGCGGCTCAGTGAGCCGTGGCAGGGCTCGCCGCAACTCGACTGGGGCGACGTGAAACTGACGGCGAGCGCGAAGGACACGCGGGAGTCGGCGAGCGCGTCCTTCTTCGCGTTGCCGTGGCTGGTCGCGGTGATGCTGGGGGCGGCGGCCGCCGTGGGGACGGTGCTGTTCGTCAGGGCACGCCGGGCCCGGACGCGGATCGTCTAGTCACGGCCCAGGGCGCGGCGCAGGACGCCCTTCTTCGACGCGGGGCGCTCTGCGGGAGGAGGTTCCTTCGAGGCGACGAGCTCGGCGACGGTCAGGCGGGCGTATTCGGTGCGTGTGTAGGGCTCGTCCTCGTCCGAGGGCCACGACTCCCTGGTGAGCTCCAGCAGCCAGCTCGTCTCGGAGGTCCGGAACACGAGGTGGCCGTACTCCTCGGCGCGGTAGAGGCCCTCCCGGTAGGAGAGGCTCAACTCCTCGGCGCGCGCGAGAGCCTGCTCCCTGCCGCCCTCCACGTGCACCTTGTCCTTGAGGCGCCAGTTGCTGTCGCTCCAGCCCTGGTTCTCCTCGACGAGGACGTACCACTCGCCCACGACGCCTCCCCTCAGAGCGCGTCCGGCCCGCGCTCGCCCGTCCGTACCCGTACGACCGTCTCCACCGGCAGCGCCCACACCTTGCCGTCACCGATCTTGCCGGTCCGGGCGGCCTTGACGATCGCGTCGATCACCGCGTCCGCGTCGGCGTCGTCGACGACGACCTCGATGCGGACCTTGGGGACCAGGTCGACCTGGTACTCGGCGCCGCGGTACACCTCGGTGTGGCCGCGCTGACGGCCGTAGCCACTGGCTTCCGTCGCGGTCAGGCCGTGGACGCCGATCTCCTGGAGCGCGGTCTTGACCTCGTCGAGGCGGTACGGCTTGACGATCGCGGTGATGAGCTTCATGCCTGGGACTTGACCTTCTGGGCGGAGGGGACGGAGGACGCGCCGACCGGGGCACCGTGGCCCAGGACGCCGTGATCGTATGCGGTCTCGGCGTGCACCGTAAGGTCCAGGCCGGTGTGCTCGTGCTCCTCGTCGGCACGGAAGCCCATCACCTTGTCGATCAGCTTCCCGATGCCGTACGTCACCAGGAAGGCGTACGCCCCCACGGCGACCACGGCCACCAGCTGCTTGCCGAGCTGGGCGAGCCCGCCGCCGTACAGCAGTCCTTCCGTGCCGCCGGTCATCTCCTTCACGGCGAACACGCCGATCAGGAGCGTGCCGATGACTCCGCCGACCAGGTGGACGCCGACCACGTCGAGCGAGTCGTCGTAGTTGAGCTTGAACTTCCAGCCCACCGCGTAGGAGCAGACGACACCGGCGGCGAGGCCGACGACGAGTGCGCCGAGGAGGGAGACCGAGCCGCAGGACGGGGTGATCGCGACCAGGCCCGCGACCGCGCCGGAGGCCGCGCCCAGGGTGGTGGGGTGGCCGTCGCGCTTCTGCTCGACGAAGAGCCAGCCGAGCAGGCCGGTGCAGCCGGCGGCGAGGGTGTTGAGGAAGGCCGCGGCCGCGAGGCCGTTGGCGCCGAGAGCCGAGCCCGCGTTGAAGCCGAACCAGCCGAACCAGAGCAGGCCCGCGCCCAGGACGACCATGGGGAGGTTGTGCGGCCGCATCGCGTCCTTCTTGAAGCCGAGACGCGGGCCGAGGACGAGCGCGAGGGCGAGACCGGAGGCGCCGGAGGTGATCTCGACGGGCAGACCACCCGCGAAATCGAGCGCGCCGAGCTTGTCCAGGACCCAGCCGCCCGGGCCCCACACCCAGTGGGCGACGGGAACGTATACGAGCAGTGCCCAGACCGGGACGAACACCAGCCAGGCCCCGAACTTCGCACGGTCCGCGATCGCGCCGCTGATCAGCGCGGCCGTGATGATCGCGAAGGTGAGCTGGAAGGTGGCGAAGAGGAGGGTGGGGACGGTGCCGTGGACGCTGTCGGGGCCGAGGCCGCTCATGCCGGCGTGCTTCAGGTTGCCGATCAGGCCGCCGAACGTGTCGTCGCCGAAGGCGAGGGAGTAGCCGGCGGCCAGCCACACCACGGTGACCAGGGCGATCGACACGAAGCTCATCATCAGCATGTTGAGGACGCTCTTCGTGCGGACCATGCCGCCGTAGAACAGGGCGAGGCCCGGGGTCATCAGCAGGACGAGGGCGGTGGCGGCGAGCAGCCAGGCGGTGTCACCGGTGTCGATGCCTTGCGCGGCGAAGGACATGGGGGTCTCCAACGAGGTGGGGGCTCGTCAGAGGGTCACCGGTGTGCGTTTCCGGTTGCGCACGAGGGTGTTTCCGTCGTGTTTCATTGCGCTTGGGTTTCCGGAAGCTCACGGTCGGGCCGGTGTGCGGGCGCCTGTGCGGCGGGGCTCTGTGGATCAGGGAGAATGGGGCGCATGAGCGTTCGCAGTCAGTCATCCGAGCCGCCGGCATCGTCGGAGGCACCCCACCGCGCCGGCTTCGCCTGCTTCGTGGGCCGCCCCAACGCGGGCAAGTCCACCCTTACGAACGCTCTGGTCGGCCAGAAGGTGGCGATCACCGCGAACCAGCCGCAGACCACGCGGCACACGGTACGCGGGATCGTGCACCGGCCCGAGGCCCAGCTGATCCTGGTCGACACCCCCGGACTGCACAAGCCGCGCACGCTGCTGGGGGAGCGGCTCAACGACGTCGTGCGGACGACCTGGGCCGAGGTCGACGTGATCGGCTTCTGTCTGCCGGCGAACGAGAAGCTCGGGCCCGGTGACCGTTTCATCGCGAAGGAACTGGCGGGGATCAAGAAGTCCCCGAAGGTCGCGATCATCACGAAGACGGACCTGGTCGACTCCAAGACCCTGGCCGAGCAGCTGATCGCCGTCGACCAGCTCGGCAAGGAGCTGGGCATCGAGTGGGCGGAGATCGTCCCGGTGTCGGCGACCGCGAACAAGCAGGTCGACCTGCTGGCGGACCTGCTGATCCCGATGCTTCCCGAGGGCCCGGCGCTCTACCCCGAGGGCGATCTCACCGACGAGCCCGAGCAGGTCATGATCGCGGAACTGATCCGCGAGGCCGCGCTGGAGGGCGTCCGCGACGAGCTCCCGCACTCCATCGCGGTGGTCGTCGAGGAGATGCTCCCCCGCGAGGACCGCCCCGCCGACAAGCCCCTCCTCGACATCCACGCCTTCGTCTACATCGAGCGTCCCAGCCAGAAGGGCATCATCATCGGCCCCAAGGGCAAGCGCCTGAAGGAGGTCGGCATCAAGTCCCGCAAGCAGATCGAGGCACTCCTCGGCACACCGGTCTTCCTGGACCTCCACGTCAAGGTGGCGAAGGACTGGCAGCGGGATCCTCGGCAGTTGCGGAAGCTGGGGTTCTAGGGGGTCGCCGTCTGTGGGGACAGGTCCTGCAGGCCCACCACCCTCAGCAGTTGGAGTCGTTCGTACGCCTCCGTCCCGGGGCGGGCCGTGTGGACCACCAGGAGGTGGTGGTGTTCGTGGCTGACCATGACCTCGCAGTCGAGTTCCAGTAGGCCGACCACGGGGTGGACGAAGCGTTTCGTCGCCTTGTTGCGCTGGGACACCTCGTGTTCGTCCCACAGTCGCGCGAACTCCTCGCTGGCCGCACGGAGTTCGGCCACCAGCGCGTTCGGTTCCGGATCGTCGGGGCGGGCCGCGGCCACCGCGCGCAGGGTGGCGACCTGGGTGCGCGCGTGGTCCGCGAGGTCCTCCTCGGGGAAGAGCGTGCGCGCGGTCGGGTCCAGGAAGAAGCGCCGGACCAGGTTGCGGTCGCGGCGCGGGCGGGACATCGCGTCACCCACCAGGGCCCTGGCCATCGCGTTCTGCGCCAGCACCTCGCCACAGTCGTTCACCACCTGCGCCGGGGTGTCGTGCAGCCGGTCCAGGATCAGCAGCAGCCCCGGGCGGACGTGCGCCGACGCCGTCTCGCGGCGCGGGGGCTCCTCGCCCGTCAGGTGGAACAGATGGTCCTGCTCCACCTCGGTCAGGCGCAGCGCCCGGGCCAGCGCGGTCAGCATCTGACGGGACGGGCGGGGGCCACGGGACTGCTCCAGTCGCGTGTAGTAGTCCACCGACATCCCCGCCAGCTGTGCCACCTCCTCGCGGCGCAGACCGGGCGTGCGGCGCCGGGCGCCCGGCGCCAGACCCACGTCGGACGGGTTCAGCCGGGCACGGCCACGGCGCAGGAAGTCGGCGAGTTCGGCTCGGTTCACCCCTCCAGCGTGCGGCACCCCGTCCGGCTTATCCAGGGTCTGCCGATCCCCCGATCAAGAGGTCTCTCCCGGTGCCCGCCCGACCGTTCCACGCTGGTCCCGACGAGAGGAGCACAACATGCTGACTTTGGTGACAGGTACGACGGGACAGGTCGGCCGGCGCTTCGTGCCCAGGCTGCTGGCGCAGTCCCGGCCGGGGGAGCAGGTACGGGTGCTGGTGCGGGACACGGCTCGCGGTGAGCCCTTCGCGGAACTCGGCGCCGAGGTCGTCGTAGGAGATCTGCGCGACACCGACGTCCTCGGCAAGGCCGTAGCGGGCGCCGACGCGGTCGTGAACGTCGCCGCCGCCTTCCGGGGAGTGCCGGACGAGGAGGCCTGGGCCGTCAACCGGGACGCGGCCGTGGAGCTGGGCCGTGCCGCGGTGGCCTCCGGCGTCCGTCGGTTCGTGCAGGTCAGCACCGGTCTTGTGTACGGCGAGGGGCGGGGGCGCCCGGTGACGGAGGAGGACGAGAGCCGGCCCGGCGGGTCCATGTGGGGTGCCTATCCCGCGTCCAAGGCGGAGGCCGAACGGGAACTGTTCGCGCTGGACGGGCTCGACGTGCGGGTCGGGCGGCTTCCCTTCGTCTACGGCGAGGGGGATCCGCATCTCGCCCAGTCCCTGATGTGGGCGAAGAACTGGGCGTCGGCCCAGCGGCTGCACATGGGGCACCATGCGGATGTCGCCCAGGGGTTGCTGCGGATCCTGCATGCGCCGGGGATCTCGGGGCGGGTGTACAACATCGCCGACGACGCGCCGGTGACGGCGGTGGAGTTGCATCAGCTCAATGGGGTCGAGATTCCGGCCGAGTCGTACGAGCGGGTTGATCCCGATCCGTGGCTGGTGATCATGTCCACGGAGCGGATTCGGCGGGAGCTGGGGTATCGGCCGGTGTATCCGTCTGTTTATGCCGCGAGGGAGGCCGGGGCGTTGTGATGCTTCGGCCGGTGGTTCTCTGCGTGCCCGTTGTGGCTGGTCGCGCCCACGCGGCGGAGCCGCACATCGATACAGTCCCGCGCCCCTAGGGAGACCTAGTCGACGCCTCTTATACGGCCCACCAGCACCGCCCCCGCCAGACCCACCACCGCCGCCAATCCGTACAGGACCCGGTATCCCCCCAGGTGCGTGACGATCGGTGCGGCGATGGCGGGGGCGGCGACCTGGGGCAAGGCGTTGGCCACGTTGATGACGCCCAGGTCCTTGCCCCGGTCGAGAGCCGTCGGCAGGACGTCCGTCATCAGGGCGAAGTCGACCGACATGAACACCCCGAGGCCCACCCCCAGCAGCGCCGCCACGACGATCGCGCTCGGCCAGGTCTGCCACACCGCGAGCACTCCCGTGGCCACCGCCATCAGCACGCCGGACCAGCGCACGAACGGCTTGCGGCGTCCCACCCGGTCCGACCAGACGCCGCCCACCACGACCGTGGCCAGCAGCGCCACACTGTCCACCGCGGTCAGGATCAGCACGCCCTGCTCGGGGTCGTCGTAGTGCAGGCGGTCCCGCAGGTAGTAGAGGAGGTAGAGGAGCACCAGCGCGTTGCTGAGGTTGATCAGGAAGCGGGTCAGCCAGGCCCAGGCGAAGTCGGGGTGGCGGCGGGGGCTCAGCCAGAAGCCGCGCGCGAACGACCGCCACGACCAGGCGGGGCGGTCGGCCGGCGCCAGCCGGAGATCCCGGTGGCGGAGCACGTACGGCAGCACCCCCGCCAGGGTGAACACCGCGCACGCGGCATAGCCCGCCGCGATCCCCCCCGCCGCCGTCGCCAGACCCGTGCCGACGACAGCGCCCAGGATCTGTGCCGCCCCGATCCAGCCGCCCACCGCGCCCCGCTGGAACCGCGGCACCCGGTCCGGCACAGCCGCCGTGACCGCCGCGAAGGCCGCGTTCAGGGTCAGCTGGACCAGACACCAGCCGAGCGTCATGACCCACAACCCGCTCGCCCCGCCGAGCACCAGCAACGACAGCGCGCCGCCCGCCGCACCAACCACGATCCAGGGGCTACGGCGGCCCCGGCGGGCCGTGGTCCGGTCCGACAGCGCGCCGAAGAACGGGTTCGCCGCCAGCGACACCACCGCGCCCACGCCGGTCACCCAGGCCAGCAGCGTCTCCTTCGACATCCCGGCGCCGGGCGCGAAGTCCTCCGCCTGCCGGGCCAGCAGGATCTGCAGCGGGCCGTACCAGCCCACCCAGATCGCCACGTTGGCCAGCGACAGGGAGGCCGTCCAGCCCTTGCCGACGCGCTCGACGGGCTCCGAGAGAGCCGTGCTCACCTCTGGGCCCGGAGCAGCTCCTGGTACCACGCGTACGACGCCTTGGGGGTCCTGGCCAGCGTCTCGAAGTCGACGTGCACCAGCCCGAACCGGCGTGCGTACCCCTCCGCCCACTCGAAGTTGTCCATCAGCGACCACACGAAGTACCCGCGCACGTCCACGCCTGCCTCGACCGCCTGGTGCAGGGCGCGGATGTGGCCGTCCAGGTAGGCGATCCGGTCCTGGTCGTCGACACCCTCGTAGGAGCAGCCGTTCTCCGTGATGACGACGGGCGGGAGCCGGTCGCCGTAGCGCTCGTGGAAGGCGGTGAGGAGTTCGGTGAGCCCCTCCGGGACCACCGGCCAGCCGAAGTCCGTCACCGGGACGTTCTCGATCTCCTGGACGGAGAAGGGGAGTTCGGCGGGGATCGTCAGACCGCCGAACTCGATGTCCTCGCCCTGCGGGGCGCCCACGCGGGTCGGGGCGTAGTAGTTGACGCCGTAGAAGTCCAGCGGCTCACTGATGATCTTGAGGTCGGCTGCGACGTCGCCCGGCATCAGGTCGCCCAGTCCTGACGGGTATTCACCCAGCAGGACCGGTTCGGCGAACAGCCGGTTCAGCAGCAGGTCGTAGAAGTCCGCCGCTTCCAGGTCCGGTTGCTCCTGGGAGGCCGGCCACGTGGGCCCGTGCGAGTTGGCGATCCCGATGTCCGTGGCGCCGGACGCGCGCAGTGCCTGTACGGCCAGGCCGTGGCCCAGGAGTTGGTGGTGGGCGGCGGGCAGCGCGTCGAACATCAGCTGCTTGCCCGGTGCGTGGGCACCGAGCGCGTGGCCGAACAGGGTGTGTTCGGCGGGCTCGTTGAGGGTGATCCACTTCTTGACGCGGTCGCCGAGACGGTCGGCCACGAGGGACACGTACTCGGCGAACCGGGACGCTGTGTCCCGCTCCAGCCAGCCGCCCTTCTCGTGGAGCGCCACCGGCAGGTCCCAGTGGAAGAGCGTCGGGACCGGACGTACGCCGGCCGCGACCAGTTCGTCCACGAGACGGTCGTAGAAGTCGAGGCCGCCCTCGGAGCGCACCCGCGGCCAGGAGATCGAGAAGCGGTACGCGTCCACGCCCAGGCCGGCCAGGAGGGCGACGTCCTCGCGGTAGCGGTGGTAGTGGTCGCAGGCCACCGCCGCCGTCGAGCCGTCCTTCACCCGTCCCGGTTCGGCCGTGAAGGTGTCCCACACGGATCGCTCACGCTGGTCCGCCGCGCCCTCGATCTGATGGGCCGAGGTCGAGACGCCCCACAGGAAGCCTGCCGGGAACCGGGGGATCGCATGCTCTTGAGTCGCCATGCGCCGGATCATCGGTACCGGCGGGTAGGGAAGTCAACGGGCAGGCGTGAACAAGCAGTTACGCGCCCTCTTTGAGCACCTTCGAGATCAGTTTCCGCTGCTCCTCCGTCAACCGGGGATCGGCCGCGTACACCGTCCTCCCGTCCACGGTGATCTCGTAACTGAAGCCGTCCGGGACCCCGATGGGCCGGGTGCCCCGGCCGGCGGCGAGAGCCCTCTCGGCCAGGGCCTGCCATTCGTGGGCATCGGGCAGCCCGGAGGTGTCGACCTCCTTGTGCCGCTCGATGCCCGCGAATCCGCCCGTGCGCCGCACCTGAATACGCATGGGTCCCTGTCTAGTACGGACTCAGAGGATCCGCACCCCGACCTGCTCCCAGGCCTTCGACACGGCCTGGAGTTCGTCGCCCTCGCTGAAGCGGGCCTTCGCCGCCGCGACGGTGAGCTTCGCGAAGTCGGTGAACAGGGCCCGGTCCGAGAGTTCGCCGCCGGTCAGGACGTCGTACCAGATCTGTCCCGCCTTCTCCCAGGCATGGCCACCGAGTGCGTTGGCCACCAGGTAGAACGCGTGGTTGGGGATGCCGGAGTTGATGTGCACGCCGCCGTTGTCGCGGCCGGTGCGGACGTAGTCGTCCATCGTCGCGGGCTGCGGGTCCTTGCCGAGCACGTCGTCGTCGTAGGCGCTGCCCGGCTCCTTCATGGACCGCAGGGCCTTGCCGGAGACGCTGGGCGCGAGCAGGCCCGCGCCGATCAGCCAGTCGGCCTCGGCGGCGGTCTGGCCGAGCGTGTACTGCTTGATGAGCGAGCCGAAGACGTCGGACATCGACTCGTTGAGGGCGCCCGGCTGGCCGTAGTACGTGAGGTTCGCCGTGTGCTGGGTGACGCCGTGGGTCAGCTCGTGGCCGATGACGTCGATGGGGATGGTGAAGTCGAGGAAGATCTCGCCGTCACCGTCGCCGAACACCATCTGCTCGCCGTTCCAGAAGGCGTTGTTGTAGTTCTCGTCGAAGTGGACGGTCGCGTCGAGCGGGAGGCCGTCGCCGTCGATCGACTGGCGCGCGTAGGCCTTCAGGTAGAGGTCGAAGGTGGCGCCGAGACCGGCGTAGGCGCGGTTGACGGTGGCGTCCTGGCCGGGCTCGGAGCCCTCGGCGCGGACCTTCCTGCCCGGCAGGCCGGTCTTGTGCCCCGCGTCGTAGATGGTGCGCAGCGGCTGGTCCGACGGTGCCTTCGCCGTCGGCGCGGCCGCGAGGCCGAACTCGGTCGTCACGCGGCGGCGGCCGCGCAGCTCGCTGTCGCGCATCAACGTGCGCCGGGCGGGACCGGAGAGTGCGGGGTCGTCGTTCCTGGCCAGCTTGTCGAGGACATGCGGCGGAATGACGGTGCAGAAGACGGGCTCGAAGCCCCCGTGAGTCGTCATGCCCGGCACCCTTGCACTGAGTCATGACCGTGTCACTAGCCGCAACCATGATTGGTGAAATATACGGACAGAGGTGCGCACTCTCCGTGACGAAGTGGTATGGCGCACTTTTTGTCCGCTTCTCTCCCTTTCGATTCCCTGGTCCCGCATACTGATACGGCGCCCCGCACGGGGAGCGGCTCCGCTAGCATTCTGCGCATCATGCGTTTCGGGCTGCTTCTTCTTAGCTGCCGCGGCGAGGGCCTGTAGTCCAGGTCGACTCCCTCCCCGCGGAGCTTTGCGTTGCGTGTCGGCCGTCCTTCCCGGACATCCTGAGGAGCCCCGCAATCATGGCGAACCGCCAGCAGCCCAGCACCATGCCGATCCACAAGTACGGCCGGTACGAGCAGGTCGACATCCCGGACCGCACCTGGCCGAACAACCGGATCACCGTCGCTCCCCGCTGGCTCTCCACCGACCTGCGTGACGGCAACCAGGCCCTGATCGACCCGATGTCGCCCGAGCGCAAGCGCCGGATGTTCGATCAGCTGGTCAAGATGGGCTACAAGGAGATCGAGGTCGGTTTCCCGGCCTCCGGGCAGACGGACTTCGATTTCGTACGGTCGATCGTCGAGGAGCCGGGCGCGATCCCGGACGACGTCACCATCTCCGTACTGACCCAGGCCCGCGAGGACCTGATCGAGCGGACCGTCGAGTCGCTGAAGGGCGCCAAGCGCGCGACCGTCCACCTGTACAACGCCACGGCTCCCGTCTTCCGCCGTGTGGTCTTCCGCGGCTCCAAGGACGACATCAAGCAGATCGCCGTCGACGGCACCCGCCTGGTCATGGAGTACGCGGAGAAGCTGCTGGGCCCCGAGACCGAGTTCGGCTACCAGTACAGCCCCGAGATCTTCACCGACACCGAGCTGGACTTCGCGCTGGAGGTCTGCGAGGCGGTGATGGACGTCTACCAGCCGGGTCCGGGCCGCGAGATCATCCTCAACCTGCCCGCCACCGTGGAGCGTTCGACGCCGTCCACGCACGCGGACCGCTTCGAGTGGATGAGCCGCAACATCTCCCGCCGCGAGCACGTCGTCATCTCCGTCCACCCGCACAACGACCGCGGTACCGCCGTCGCCGCCGCCGAGCTGGCCCTGATGGCCGGCGCCGACCGCGTCGAGGGCTGTCTGTTCGGGCAGGGCGAGCGCACCGGCAACGTCGACCTGGTCACCCTGGGCATGAACCTGTTCTCGCAGGGCGTCGACCCGCAGATCGACTTCTCCGACATCGACGAGATCCGTCGTACGTGGGAGTACTGCAACCAGATGGAGGTCCACCCGCGCCACCCGTACGTGGGCGACCTGGTCTACACGTCCTTCTCCGGCTCCCACCAGGACGCCATCAAGAAGGGCTTCGACGCCATGGAGGCCGACGCGGCCGCGAAGGGCGTCACCGTCGACGACATCGAGTGGGCGGTCCCGTACCTGCCGATCGACCCCAAGGACGTCGGCCGCTCCTACGAGGCGGTCATCCGGGTCAACTCGCAGTCCGGCAAGGGCGGTATCGCGTACGTCCTGAAGAACGACCACAAGCTGGACCTGCCCCGCCGGATGCAGATCGAGTTCTCGAAGCTCATCCAGGCCAAGACGGACGCCGAGGGCGGCGAGGTCACCGGCTCCGCCATCTGGGCGACCTTCCAGGACGAGTACCTGCCCAACCCCGAGAACCCGTGGGGCCGTATCCAGGTCAGGAACGGCCAGTCGACGACGGACACCGACGGCGTGGACACACTGCGGGTCGAGGCGACGGTCGACGGCGAGGACACCGTCCTCACCGGTAGCGGCAACGGGCCGATCTCGGCCTTCTTCGACGCGCTGACCAAGGTCGGCATCGACGCCCGGCTGCTGGACTACCAGGAGCACACGATGAGCGAGGGTGCCTCCGCGCAGGCCGCCTCCTACATCGAATGCGCGATCGACGGCAAGGTTCTGTGGGGAATCGGCATCGACGCGAACACGACGCGTGCGTCGCTGAAGGCGGTCGTCTCCGCCGTCAACCGAGCCGCTCGATAATCCCTCTGACCGGTGATTTTGGGGCCTTGACCGCTGTATACGGCGATCAAGGCCCCGTCGTTTATCGGCCACCGGCGCGTGGAGGTCACGGGTAGGTCTCGTCGGGGGGCTGACTCCGCCCCTCTGATGTGGCTAACATCACGCAAGCGCGGCGATGTTGCCGCGGCGTTACGCGGAGGTGCGACGTGCTGCCAGGACGGGGACGAACCGGTGCCGCCAGGCCTGCGCGCCTACTGGGCACCCGTACCGCGTGGACGACCGTCGGCGACGGCGAGTTCTTCTGCCCCGGATGCGGGGGCGACCGCAACTACCAGCGACTGACGGGCCGTCGCCGCCTCGTCCTCCTGGGCGTCCCGGTGCTGCCGCGCGGTGACACCGGTCCGGTGGTGGAATGCGCGGCCTGCCAACGCCACTTCGGCACGGACGTCCTCGACCACCTCACCACGACCCGCTTCTCCGCGATGCTCCGAGACGCCGTCCACACCGTCGCGCTCGCGGTCCTGGCGGCGGGCGGCACCTGCTCGCGCACCTCCCTGGAGACCGCGGCCGCCACGGTCCGCGCGGCGGGCTTCGACGACTGCACGGAGGACCAGCTGGAAGCCCTGGTCGAGGCCCTCGCCCAGGACACCGGCCGGGTCTACGACCGCCCCTGCGGAGCCGGCCTCGCCATAGAGCTCCACGAGGCCCTTGACCCGCTCGCCCCCCACCTCGCCCCGGCGGGCCGTGAGTCGATCCTCCTCCAGGCCGCCCGCATCGCCCTCGCGGACGGCCCGTACACCCCGGCGGAACGGGACGTCCTCACCACGGTGGGCACGGCCCTGACGATCTGCGCGGACGACGTGACCAGGCTGCTGGTCGCGGCCCGGACGCCGTCCTGATACTCCCCGGGGAGTAGTCCGCGCCCCGGGCCACCCCTGGCAGTACCCCCCGACTCGCCCTTCCGCCCGACGAACACCGGCCCTTTCGCCGGGAGTCTGGAAGCGATCCAGACATCCGAACCGGAGGGAGGCCCGTCGATGGGGGCCGCAAAGATGAGCGCACGGCGACGACGTGCCGTGCCCTGGCTCGTGCTGGGGTTGTGGATCGTCGTGCTGGCGGCCGTGTCGCCGTTCGCGTCGAAGCTCGCGGACGTGCAGCGGGACCGGGCCGTGGACTATCTGCCGGCGAGCGCGGACTCGACGCAGGTCGCGAAGATCCAGGAACGGCTGCCCGGGGGCGAGGCCACGCAGATGGTCGTCGTCTACCACCGGGACGGCGGGCTGACGGCGGCCGACAAGGCGACCGCCGCCGGGCAGATCGGGCGGATCGCGGACGCGCACACGCTCACCGCCGAGCCGCAGGGCATTCCGTCCAAGGACGGGACCACCGTGATGTATCCCGTCGCCAGTACCGAGCCGGGCACGGACGAGAAGGCCCGCGACCGCCTCGTCAACGACGTGCGGGACATCGCGAAGGGCCGGGACGGACTCGGTGTCGAGGTCGGCGGGGAGGGGGCCCTCGCCACCGATGCCGGCGAGGTCTACGACTCGCTCGGCGGGCCGCTGCTCTACACCACCGCCGCGGTGGTCGCCCTGCTGCTGATCGTCATCTACCGCAGCCCACTGCTGTGGCTGGTGCCGCTCGGGGTCGCGGGCATGTCGGAGTTCCTGGCGCGGGCCGTCGCCTACGGGCTCAACCAGGGCTTCGGAACCTCCGTCACCGGTCAGAGCTCCGGCATCATGACGATCCTCGTGTTCGGCGCCGGGACCGACTACGCGCTGCTGCTCGTCTCCCGGTACCGGGAGGAGCTACGGCGGACCGAGCGGCCGTACGACGCCATGGCGGCCGCGCTGAAGGGCTGCGGGCCCGCCGTGCTCGCCTCCTCCGGGACCGTGGCCGCGGGCCTGCTGTGTCTGCTCGCCGCCGACCTCAACAGCAGCCGCGGCATGGGCCCGTTGGGGACGGTCGGGGTGCTGGTCGCGCTCGCCGCGATGATGACGCTGCTGCCCGCGGTCCTCGTGCTCCTCGGCCGCCGGGTGTTCTGGCCGCTGGTGCCGCGCCACGGCAGCACCCCCAAGGTCCGCCGGTCGCTGTTCGCCGCGATGGGCAGCTCGGCCGGGCGGCGGCCGCTCACCGTGCTGGCCGGCGGGGCCGTGCTGCTCGGGGCCCTCGCACTGGGCGTGCTGAATCTGCCCGGCACCATCAAGCAGGAGGACTCCTTCACCAGCAAGCCCGACGCCGTCGCCGCCATGGGGACGCTCGCCGAGGCCTATCCCGAGCGGGGCACGCAGCCCATCGGCGTCATCACCCCGGCCGACCGCGCCGACGCGACCCTCGCCGCGATCCGTGGCACCCAGGGCGTCGACAGCGCCCAGAAGGGCCGGAGCGGAGACGGGTGGACCGAGATCACCGTCATGGCGGACAGCGCTCCCCAGTCCGCCGGGGAGACCGCGACCATCAAGGCACTGCGGGACCGACTCGACGGCTCCTACGTCGGCGGGCCCAGCGCCGAGCAGCTCGACCTGGAGGACACCAACGCACGGGACCGGACGATCGTCGTGCCGATCGTCCTCGTCTCCGTGCTGCTCATCCTGATCGCCCTGCTGCGGTCCCTCGTCGCGCCGCTGATCCTCGTGGCCGCCGTGGTCGCCGTGTGGGGCGCGGCCCTCGGCATCGGCGGACTGGTCTTCGGGCCGGTGTTCGGGTTCGAGGGCACGGATCCGGGGCTCGGGCTGCTGTCCTTCGTGTTCCTGGTCGCCCTCGGCGTCGACTACGGCATCTTCCTGATGCACCGTATGCGCGAGGAGTCCCTGGCCGGCGCCGAACCGGTCACCGCCGCCCTCACCGCGCTGCGCACGACGGGCGGGGTCATCGCCTCGGCGGGCCTGGTCCTCGCGGCCACCTTCGCGGTGCTCACCAACATGCCGCTGGTCCAACTCGTCGAGCTGGGCTTCGTGATCGCGGTGGGCGTGCTCCTCGACACCTTCCTCGTGCGGACCTACCTCGTCACCAGCGCGGCCGTCGCGCTGCGACGGAAGGTGTGGTGGCCGGGCCCGCTGTCCCGGGCGCCCGAGCCGCCGGTCCGGACCGAGCGTGAGCCGGAACGCGTGTGACGAGGTCACTCCTGGGCGCCCTTCCCTCCCGGAAGGGCGCCTTCCTCCCCGAGGATGACACCGTGCACGAGACCACGAGGCCCCGGCTGGGGGACCGGATCATGGCGGCGGTCAACCGCGACCCGCGGACCGCCCCGCACGGCACCCGCAACGACGCGCTGCTCGCCGTCGTGCTGGCGGTGGCGGCCGTGTGCGGCGCGCTGTTCACCGACGAGGCCCGCCGCCCGGACGCCCTCGGATGGACGCTGCTGCTGGCCGCCCATGTGCCGATCGTGTGGCGGCGGCGCCGCCCGGTGCTCGTACTGGCCGCGCTGGTGGCGGTGATCGTGCCGTACCACGCCCTCGAGTACAACCACCTCGCGGCCACCCCGGTCGCCTACGTCGCCCTCTACACGGTCGCGGTCACCGGCCGCCCCCTGCGGACGGTCCTGACGGGCGCCATCGTCCTCGGCCTCTCCACGAGCGTCATGCTCACCGTCAGCACCCACCAGGCCGTCGAACTGCTGCGGATCTCCGGCTGGATCATCGCGGTCCTCTTCTGCGGCATCGACGTCCGCTACTACCGCCAGTACGTCGCCTCCATCGTCGAGCGCGCCGTCCGCGCCGAACGCACCCGCGAGGAGGAGGCCCGCCGCCGCGTCGCCGAGGAACGTCTGCGCATCGCCCGCGACCTGCACGACCTGCTCGCCCACAGCATCACCCTGATCGGCGTCCAGACCTCCGTCGCCGCGCACGTCCTGGCGGCCGACCCCGAACGCCTCGACCGGGAGGCGGTCGCCAAGTCCCTCGACGACATCGCCGAGACCTGCCGGACCGCGCGCGGCGAACTCCGTACCACCCTGGAGGTCCTGCGCGAGCACGGCCTGCCCGACACCCGCGGCCCGCTGCCCGGCCTCGACGGCCTGCCCGACCTCGTCGCGGCGGCCCGGCTCTCGGGCGCCCGCGTCGAACAGGACCTGCGCATCCGCACCGATCCGCCGCCCGCCGTCGGCGCCGCCGCCTACCGGATCGTCCAGGAGGCGCTCACCAACGCCGTCCGGCACGCAGGACCCGAACCCGCCGTACGTCTGAGGCTTTACGACGAACCGGGCGCCCTGCGGGTCTCGGTGACCGACGACGGCACCGGGCCCACCCCCGGCGGCACTCCCGGCTTCGGTCTCGTCGGCATGCGGGAGCGGGCCCGCAGCGTCGGTGGCACACTCGACGCCGGACCACGCCCTGACGGCGGCTTCGAGGTGACGGCAGCGCTGCCGCTCACCATGGGGGAGGGAACCGTATGACCATCCGCGTGCTGCTCGCCGACGACCAGACCCTGGTGCGGGCCGCGTTCGCCATGCTCGTCGAGTCGGCGCGGGACATGGAGGTCGTCGGAGAGGCGGGCAGCGGACGGGAGGCCGTGGGGGCGGCCCGCGAAGTGCGGCCCGACCTGGTCGTGATGGACATCCGCATGCCCGACCTGGACGGCATCGAGGCGACCCGGCTCATCGCGGCCGACGAGGAGCTCGCCGGGGTGCGGGTGCTGGTCCTGACCACCTACGACACCGACGAGAACATCGTCGAGGCGCTGCGCGCCGGGGCCTCCGGGTTCCTGGTGAAGGACACCCGGCCGGCCGAACTCCTCGACGCCATCCGCACGGTGGCGGCCGGCGAGGCGCTTCTCTCCCCGGGGCCGACGGCCCGGCTGATCGAGCGGTTCCTGCGCAGCCCGTCGGTGCCGATGCCGGTGCCGGGCGGTGGGCCCGAGTGCCTCTCCGACCGGGAGCGCGGGGTGCTGGCGCTGGTCGCCCGGGGCCTGAACAACACCGAGATCGCCGAGGCCCTGGGCCTCAGTCCGCTCACCGCGAAGACCCACGTCAGCCGGATCATGGGGAAGCTGGGGGCGCGGGACCGGGCCCAACTGGTCATCGTGGCGTACGAGTCGGGGATGGTGACTCCGGGGACCCTGTAGAGCTCAGAGCAGCCCGGCCCCGGCCAGGAATTCGCCCACCCGCGCCACCTCCGCCTCCGACAACGGCACCTGTGGCTCCGCCGTCGCCGGGCAGTCGATCACGCCCCGTAGATACAGGGCCGCCTTGAAGGCGCCGAGCGCCGACGACGATGCGCCCATGCGGGCCCGGTCGCCCACGCCCACCATGCCGAACAGGGCGCACAGCCGCTCCTGTTCGGCGCGGGCCGCCTCCCGGTCCCCCGCGCGGAACAGGCGGTCGAGGCGGACGTATCCCTCGGGGTCGACGTTGGCGAGACCGGGCACCGCCCCGTCCGCGCCGACGGCGAGGGCCGCGTCGACGATGAGTTCGGAGCCGGTCAGGGCACTGAACCCGGTGATGCCGGGGTGGGCGCGGGCACCGGAGACGACCGTGCGGAAGCCGGCGAGGTCTCCGCTGGAGTCCTTGAGTCCGGCCAGGACGCCCTCGGCGGCCAGGTCCAGGACCACGTCCGCGGGGAGCTTGGTGTGGACACCGCTCGGCAGGTCGTACGCGATGACCGGCACCGGGCTGCCTGCCGCGACCAGCCGGTAGTGGCGGGCGATCTCCACCGGGTGGGTACTGGCGTAGAACGGGGCGGTGACGACCACCGCGTCGGCGCCCGCCGCCGTCACCGCCCGCACATGGTCCAGGACCCGGGCCGTCGTCATGTCGATCACCCCGGCCAGCACGGGCAGCCGGCCCCCGACATGCCCGGCCACCGTCTCCACCACCAGCCTGCGCTGGGCGTCCGTCAGGAAGGCCGCCTCGGACGACGTACCGAGCACGAACAGCCCCTGCACCCCGCCCGCGACCAGATGGTCGACGAGCCTGAGCAGCGAGGGGACGTCCACCTCGCGGTCCGGTGTCAGGGGCGTGCAGACGGGCGGGACGACACCGGTCAGCGGGGCGGGAAGGGTCATCGGGGCTCCTCGGGATCGGCCGTCCGCTGATCCTCCCGTACAGGGGGCGCCGACCCCTGTACGGCGCCCCCTGTCCCGAGCTGTCTCGCTACTGCACCTGCTGGTACGTCTTGTCCTTGTCGGAGTCGTAGATCAGCTTGCCGCCCTTGTCGTAGCCCTTGATGTGCGGGTTCCTGGTGACCTGCTGGGTCAGGGTGCCGGAGGCGACGAACCAGCCGTGGTCGAGGACCGCCTCGCCGCCGACGCCGCCGTAGGAGACGGTCACCTTGGCCACCGTCGGATCCACCGTGCCGACGAAGCCCCAGCTGAACGGAAGTTTCCAGTTGCCCTTGTCCATGAACGACTGCTGGTAGAGCTTGTTGCTGCTCATGTCGGGCAGCACCGGCGGGGAGTCCGGCTGCCGGTCGCTGCCACTGCTGATGTTGTACCCGGAGGCTTCGCCGCCCTTGATGTTGCAGATCAGCCGGATCTCCTTCGGCTTCTCCTGCACGGCGACCACGAAGATGCCGTCACCGGGCGAGTTGAGGTCGCCGGTGCTGTTGACCGCCAGGATGATCCGGTAGTCGTCGGCCTTGCCCGGGTCCTCGCCGTGGGAACCCTGGGCGATGTTCTGCCGTTGCAGCGCGAGGCACTTGTCCAGCCCCTCCACGGCCTGCTCCAGCGTGATCCCGTCCCGGAGCTGCCCCGCCGTGGCCGGTCCCGAGGGTCCACTGGGCGTTGGGGAGGGGGTGGGAGTGGGTGTCGGTGTGGCGCTCGCGGACGCCGTGGGTGTCGTCGCCGTGTCGGCCGTCCCCGTGCCCCCGCCGCCCGCCGCGAACGCCCCCACCGGCACCGCGGCCAGGGTCGCCAGGACCGCCCCGGCCACCGCCACCCGGCGGCGCCGCTCGACCACGCCCTGGCGGCGGATCTGCGGATAGGGCACCGGCGACGGCCGGATCGTGTACGCGTCCTCGGAGAGCAGCTCCCGCAGTTGCTCCTCGAAGTCCCGCTCCTCTTCGCTCATTTCGTGCCTCCCTGCGGGGCGCGGTCCATGACCTGCGCGAGCCCCGGATACGTACGCAACTTCGCCAGCCCCTTGGACGCCTGGCTCTTGACCGTGCCGGGGGAGCAGCCGAGCACTTCGGCGACCTCCGCCTCCGACAGGTCCTCCCAGTACCGCATCACGACCACCGCCCGCTGCCGGGGCGGCAGCCCGGCCAACGCGCCCAACAGCACCCCGCGCTCCTCGACCCGCGCCACGGCCTCGTCCCGCCCTGCCCGCTCCGGCGGCACGTCGGTCAGCGACTCCTTCACGCGCCGCTTGCGGAAGCGGTCACTGTTGCAGGTGACGAGCATCCGCCGGACGTACGCCTCCGGGTTGTCGCTGCCCGACACGCGCCGCCAGGAGCGGTACGCCTTCGCCAGCGCCGTCTGCGTCAGGTCCTCGGCGTGATGGGCGTCGCCGGTGAGCAGATAGGCGGTCCGCACGAGGTGCGACCATCTGGCTCTGACGAATTCCTGGAACCGATCCTCTTGTTCGGCCTGCATCAAGCACCCTCCCTCGCCCACCAGACCACGCTCGGGGCGGATTCGGTTGCCCGGGCGTCGATGACGGGTTCGAATGGGGTCATGAACGGGTGGGACGAACAGGATCCTGGTGTCCTCCGGCTGCCGTCCGGACGCCTGGTGCGGGGCCGGGGCCTGCGGCACGCCCTGGACCCCGACGCGCCGAGACCGTCGTACGGAATCTATCTGCTCGGCGACAGCCCGCCGGAGGTTCCCTGGACCTCCCACTGGCTCCGCTGGCCGGACTTCCGCCTGCCGACGGACCGGGAGGAGTGCCGCACGGTACTGCAGGATGCGTGGCGGCGGACCGCCGAGGAACGGGTCGAGATCGCCTGCGGAGGCGGCCGCGGCCGCACCGGAACGGCCCTGGCCTGCCTGGCGGTTCTGGACGGCGTGCCCCCGGAGAGGGCGGTGGCCTACGTCCGGGAGCACTACGACCGACGGGCGGTGGAGACGCCGTGGCAGCGCCGGTACGTCAGGCGGTTCCGGCCGGTCGGGTGAGGATGTCGGCGACCGCCCGCGCCGCGTCGGCGACCAGCGCGTCGTCGCGTACGGCGTCCGGCTCGGGCATCGTCGACAGCACGGCCAGGACGATCGGGTCGCCGTCGTCGGTCCAGGTGACGCCCACGTCGTTGGCGGTGCCGTAGGAGCCGCTGCCCGTCTTGTCGGCGATCGTCCACGTCTTCGGCAGTCCTGCGTGGAAGCGGTCCACGCTGGTCGTGTTGCTCAGCAGCCAGTGCGTGAACAGCTCACGGTCCCGGCGGTTCAGCGCGTCGCCGAGGACCAGCCGGCCGTAGGTGCGACCGATGGCGTACGGGCTCGTCGTGTCCGTGCGCCGCCACGGCTCGGCGGTGTTGAGCTCGGGCTCCCAGCGGTCGAGGCGGGTCACCCGGTCGCCGAGGGAGCGGGCGAAGCGGGTGATGGCGGTGGGGCCGCCGAGTTCGCGCAGGAGGAGGTTGCCGGCCGTGTTGTCGCTGAAGGTGATGGCCACCTCGGCGAGCTCGGCGATCGTCATGCCCTCCGCGAGATGCGCGGCCGTCTGGTCCGAGCCCGGCATCACCAGGTCGTCCTCGGTGTAGTGGATGCGGCGGGCGAGGACCTCGCCGTCGCGGTCCAGGTCGCGCAGGACGGCGGCGGCCGCGAGGGCCTTGAACACGGAGCACATCGGGAAGCGCTCGCCGGCGCGGAAGCTGACGGACCGCTTGGTGGCGAGGTGGTGGGCGAAGACGCCGAGCCGGGCGCCGTACCGCTCTTCCAGCGCGCGCAGACGGGCGGTGACGTCGTCGGCAGCATACGCGGTCGTGCCGGTCAGAAGGGTGGCCGTACCGGCGGCCAGGAGGGCGCGGCGGGACAGTTTTCCGGAGCCTAAGATCTTTCTCTCCTTCGCTCGGGGACAGAAGCCGATCTTTTCGGTTCTCCCAGTGATCGACGTCGACGGTCATCCCTTGGTTGCACCTCCGTAGACCATCGGCGGACGGACAGACCCCTCCGCGGCCGACACAGTGGCGGCATGGAGAAGACAACGGGGATCAACCGGGCACAGTTTCTCGCCGGGGCCGCTGCCGTGGGGGCCGCGGCGCTCCTGCCCGCGGGACGGGCCGACGCGAAGGGACGACGGCACGGACTCACACGCCACGGCGTCGTCTACACCCTCGGCGAGGGCGAGACCCCCGCCACCGCCTGGAACGCCGCCCGCATGCGCGCCGACGTCCGCGCCATCCGCGACGACCTGCACGCCGACACCCTCGACGTCACCGGCGACGGCGTCGAACGCCTCACCGCCACCGCCGCCGAGGCCGCCGAACGCGGGCTGCACGTCTGGCTGCAGCCGACCCTCGGGGACGTCCCGCGGCGGGACATCCTCGACCACCTCGCCGAGTGCGGCCGGTTCGCGGAGCGGCTGCGCCGGCAGGGCGCCAGCGTCGAGCTCAGCGTGGGCTGCGAGTTCTGGCTGTTCGTGCCGGGGATCCTGCCGGGGGACACGGTCCTGGAGCGCGTCGAGAACCGGATGAAGGGCAACTTCGACCCGGTGCGGATGCAGCGCGAGCTGGACCGCTTCACCGCGAAGGCGGCCGAGGTGGGCCGCTCGGTCTTCCACGGCCGCCTCAGTTACGCCGCCGCCCAGGACGACAAGGTCGACTGGAACCTGTTCGACGTGGTCGGCATCGACTACTACTCCTACTTCCGTCAACCACGGGATTACGTGAGGGAGTTGCGGCAGTACCTGCGCTGGGGCAAGCCGGTCGCCATCACCGAGTTCGGCACCTGCACCTTCGTGGGCGCCCCCGAGGCGGGCGGTATGGGCTGGAACATCGTCGACTACGACAAGAACCCGCCGGAGATCAGAGGAGACGTCGTCCGCAGCGAGCACACCCAGGCCGTCCATCTCACCCAACTCCTCGATGTCTTCGAGTCGATGGGCCTCTACGCGGCGATGGCCTTCGAGTTCCTCACCGCCGACGCCCCCCACCGCCCCGACGACCCCCGCCACGACCTCGACATGGCGAGCTACGGCATCGCCAAGGCGGTCGAGGACCGCCCCGACGACCCGCGTTCGGACTGGCACTGGGAACCGAAGGAGGCGTTCCACGCGCTGGCCCGCCGGTACGGAAGGTGCACTCACTCGCAGTAGAGGTCCGCGGCCGGCCGCTTGCCCGTGGCCAGGAAGCGGGACACGGTCGCGTCCCCGCAGGCGGTGCCGTTGTCGAGGTAGGCGTCATGGCCGGTGGAGTCGTTGGTGACCATGACGGCTCGCCGGCCGAGCGCCTCGCGGAGCTTGAGGGCACCGCTGAGCGGGGTGGCCACGTCCCGTTCGTTCTGCACCATCAGGACGTTGGAGGGACCGCGGTCGGTGACGCGCACCGGCGCCTCCTTCGGCTCCCACGGCCAGGCGGCGCAGGGCATCGCGTTCCTCGGCATGCCCCCGGTCAGCGGGTACTTCGCGCGGCTCTCGGCCACGCCCTTGCGGTAGACCGCCGGGTCGCTCGGCCAGTCGGCGTCGTTGCAGATGGTGGCGGCGGCGACCGCGGTGACGTTCTGGAGGACGGCCTCGGGCGGTCCCGCCGGCGCGGGCGGCACGGTGCCCTGCTGCGCGGCGCGGATCAGCCGGGCCAGGGCCGGGTAGTCCTCGGGGTCGTAGAAGGAGTCGAGCATCGACTGGCGCAGGACGTTGCCGTTCAGCTCCGCCGGGTTGGCGCCCGGCCAGGGGATCGGCTCCCGGTCGAGGCGGGCGGCGAGGCCCAGGAAGAGCGGGCGCACCTCGGCGGCCGTGTCGGCGAGGCGGTCCGGATTGCCGGGAGCGGAGGCCCACTTGGCGAACTCCGGGAAGTTGTCCTCGGCGCCCCGCTCGAACGCGGCGAGCCACGCGCGTTCCGCGAGGACGGGGTCCGGGTGATCGTTGCTGTCCAGGACCACGCGGTCGGTGCGCTGCGGGAACAACTGGAGGTAGGCGGCGCCGACATAGGTGCCGTAGGACACGCCCCACGCGGACACCTTGCGCTCACCGAGCGCGGCGCGCACGCGGTCGAGGTCGCGGGCCTCGTTGAGGGTGCTGATGTGCCGGATGAGCTCGCCGCCGTTGCGCGCGCAGGCGTCGGCCATACGCTTCCCCGCGGCCATGTTCGCGTCGACGGATCCGTCCGGGGCGGGCCAGGGCAGCAGGGTCGTCCGGGCCAGGTCCCCCTGTTCGAGCCCGCAGTCGACGGCCGTCGAGGGCGCCATCCCGCGCGGCGCGAACCCGATCAGGTCATAGGCGTCCCGCACGGACTGCGGCAGCTTCTGCCCCTTCTCGGACGGGTCGTTCATGCTGTCACCGCCGGGTCCGCCGGGGATCAGCAGCAGCGCACCGCGCCGGGCGTCCGGGTTCTCGCTGCGGATACGGGAGACGGCGATCTCGATCTGCGGGCCGTCCGGGTCGGCGTAGTCCATGGGCACGGAGACGGTCGCGCACCGCTGACGCGGATCGAGACCGCTGCCCTCGCACTTGGTCCACTTCAGCGCCTGGGCGCCGGAGGAGGCGGAGGCGGACAGCGGGGTCAGGACGCCGAAGACGACACCCGAGGCGGCGGCGATCAGGGCGAGGCTTTTCGTCATCTGCTTCATGGCAGGAGCCTCGCGGATCAAGCGCCACGGCCCCATCCGGTCAACTGCCCGATTCCCAGGGGGGTTTACCCCCCTCAGTGCCCTCGGGTCCACCCGCCCCCGGGGTGTTCGGAGAATGGCCGAAGTGGCGGTGGGGGTGTTTGTGCCGGTTCGGATAGCCTCGGAGTCCCCGACGACGGAGGCGAGGCAGTGGTGGCGGCCAGTGTGGTGGTGATCGGCGCCGGGGTCTCGGGGCTCACCACGGCGGTGTGTCTGGCGGAGGCCGGCCTGGACGTCCGGGTGGACACCGACCGGCTCCCCGGCGCGACGACCTCGGCGGCCGCGGGCGCGATGTGGGACCCGTATCTGGTCGAGCCGCGCGACCTGGTCGACGTCTGGAGTCGGCGGACGCTGGCGGAGCTGACCGCGCTGAGCACGGACCCGGACACCGGAATCCGCCTCATGGAGGGCACGCACGAGTCCCGGATCCCCTGCGACATGCCGGCCTGGGGCAGCGTGGTCGGCGCACTCCCGTGCCCACCGGAGGACCTCCGCGACGGCTATGTCACCGGCTGGCGCTACCGGGCGCCGCTCGTCGACATGCCCCGCTATCTGGACCATCTCGTACGACGGCTGGAGCGAGCCGGCGGATCCTTGCGACAGCGCCGCTACGACACCCTCGGCGAGGCGCTCCGGGAGGCACCGGTGGTCGTCAACTGCGCGGGCGCGGAAGCCCGGTTCCTCGCGGACGACCCGGCGGTGGACGCGGTGCGGGGGCAGCTCGTCGTGGTCGAGAACCCCGGCATCCGGGCCTTCTTCTGCGACGACACCCCCGGCGCGGAGGACCTCACCTACATCTACCCGCACGCCGACGCGGTCGTCCTGGGCGGCACGGCCGAGCCGGGAAGCTGGGAACTGCGGCCCGACGAGGCGGCGACCCGGGAGATCGTGCGGCGCTGTACCGCCGTGGAGCCGTCGCTCGCCGACGCCCGGGTGATCGGGCAGCGGGTGGGCCTGCGACCGGTCCGCACCGGCGTCCGGCTCGCGCAGGAGCGGCGGGGCGACCGGCTGCTCGTGCACAACTACGGCCACGGCGGAGCCGGGTTGACCCTGTCCTGGGGCTGTGCCCGCGAGGTCGTGGACCGCGTCCGGACCACGGCGGGGTCTACGACCTGACCCTGATCCGCCACTGCCGCCGCTCCGCGACGTCCGCCTCCGCGCCCCGGCGGAAGAGATACAGCCAGGTCCGTGCCGTCAGCGTGGCGATCAGGGCGATGCTCCACGGCCAGCTCGTCGTGTCCGCCGCCACCAGCGCCGCACCGATCGCCGGCGACGCGGCCGTGAACACCTTCAGGGCGAGTTCGGTACGGCTGCCGCGGAACCGGTGGGCGATCGAGAACTCCGACCGCTCGTACCAGCCGATGGCGAGGCTCAGGACGACGGCCAGCATCATGGTGGTCCAGGGATCGCCACTGGCCTGCGCGTAGGTGACGGGCAGCGAGATCACGAAGGGGAGGACACCGCCGTACTCGGACAGGACGTTCCCCCACTTCATGATCCTGCCGAACGAGTTGGCGCGGATCCGCGCGAGTTCGCCGGACGCGCTCGCGTAGACGATCAGGGAGAGCACGGTGGCGAAGGTCGCCCCGATGAGCAGCAGCCGTACGTCGTCGGGGAACCGGGTCGAGGAGAAGGCGAAGCCCAGCAAAAAGGTGATGGCGGCGAGGATCGAACCGGAGAAGGCGATACCGGCCGCGGCCTCTCCGGACTGGAGGGCGGCGGGGTCGTCCTTCTCGAACCGGGCGATCTCGAAGGCGGGTTCACCACCGAGGGTGACCAGGGCGGTCACCGCGTGGTCGGAGGGCGCGAGGGACTCGGCGAGCTGCTCCCGCGCGGAGACGGGTACGAGGTGGCGGGCCTCGGGATCGATGTACTCCACGCGGGACTTGTACTGGTAGTGGACGGGGAGTCCGCTCAGGCGCATCACCCTGGTTCCTATGAACCCGGACGCCAACAGGAGCCGGGTGAGCGTGAGTTGCTCCGTCCTGGCGATCGCGGACATCAGGGGCGGCTCGTCGTCCGACGCACCGAGGAAGTGCCGCAGCATCTCGGCCAGGAGCTGTGCGGCCACACCCTGCCGACGTGCCTCCGCCCGCACGGCGACGACCATCAGCCGCGCATGCCCCGGCGAGGGCCTCTCGGCGACGACGCAGCCCACCGGCACTCCGTCGGACACGGCCACGCGCACGAGGTCGCCGGCCACGGCCTCGGCGAGGAGTGCCGGTGAGGGGATGTCCTGCGGCTCACAGGTGTCGGTCAGCAGGGAGCGCAGGCCGGCCAGATCGGCAGGGCGGGCCGCACGGACGGTCCACTCGCGCATCGTCTGAAGTCCTCCGCCGCCGATCGGCTCAGGGCGAGGGACGCCTCCGGCGACAGCGCGGCACCCCGGAGCAGATCGTAAGCTCGGCTCGCGGGCGTCCTCCACCATAATCACGGACACCGACGACCACGGTTCTCGCGTAGGCGAGAATGGGCTCATGAGTCTGTTCCGCTACGACGGCATCGCGCCGCGCACCCAGTGTGGAGGCGCGCGATGAGTCTCTTCCGGGACGACGGGGTCGTGCTGCGGACGCAGAAGCTGGGGGAAGCGGACCGGATCATCACGCTGCTCACGCGCGGGCACGGGCGGGTGCGGGCCGTGGCCAGGGGGGTGCGCCGGACCAAGTCGAAGTTCGGGGCGCGGCTGGAGCCCTTCTCACATGTCGACGTGCAGTTCTTCTCGCGGGGGAGCGAGCTGGTGGGGCGCGGGCTGCCGCTGTGCACGCAGAGCGAGACCATCGCTCCGTACGGTGGCGGGATCGTCTCCGACTACGCCCGGTACACCGCCGGGACGGCCATGCTGGAGACCGCCGAACGGTTCACCGACCACGAGGGCGAGCCGGCGGTGCAGCAGTACCTGCTGCTCGTCGGAGCCCTGCGCACCCTCGCCCGGGGCGAGCACGCGCCCCACCTCGTGCTCGACGCGTTCCTGCTGCGCTCTCTCGCCGTCAACGGCTACGCGCCCAGCTTCAGCGACTGCGCGAAGTGCGGAATGACCGGGCCGAACCGGTTCTTCTCCGTGGCCGCCGGAGGCTCGGTCTGCGTGGACTGCCGGGTGCCCGGCAGCGTCGTACCGTCGCCGCAGACCCTGGAACTCCTCGCCGCGCTTCTTACGGGAGACTGGGAGACCGCGGACGCGAGTGAGCCGCGGTACGTCCGGGAGGGCAGCGGGCTGGTGTCCGCCTACCTGCACTGGCATCTGGAACGCGGGCTCAGATCCCTGCGTTACGTAGAGAAGCAACCCTGAGAGGGAGACGAGAACCACCATGGTCGTACGCGGGATCCTCGGTCGTCAGCGCCGTGAGTACAAGGCGCCCGAGCCGCACCCGTCCGGCGCCCGCGCGCCGAAGCTCCCCGGTGAGCTGATCCCCGAGCATGTGGCGATCGTCATGGACGGGAACGGCCGGTGGGCCAAGGAGCGCGGCCTGCCCAGGACGGAAGGGCACAAGGTCGGCGCCGAGCGGGTGCTGGACGTGCTCCAGGGGTCGATCGAGATGGGTGTGCGCAACATCTCCCTCTACGCCTTCTCCACCGAGAACTGGAAGCGCTCGCCCGACGAGGTCCGCTTCCTCATGAACTTCAACCGTGACTTCATCCGCAAGACGCGTGATCAGCTCGACGAGCTCGGCGTCCGGGTGCGCTGGGTGGGGCGGATGCCCAAGCTGTGGAAGTCCGTCGCCAAGGAGCTCCAGGTCGCCCAGGAGCAGACCAAGGGCAACGACAAACTGACGCTGTACTTCTGCATGAACTACGGCGGCCGGGCCGAGATCGCCGATGCCGCGCAGGCCCTCGCCGAGGACGTGAAGGCGGGCCGCCTCGACCCGTCCAAGGTCAACGAGAAGACCCTCGCGAAGTACCTGTACTACCCGGACATGCCCGACGTGGACCTCTTCCTGCGGCCCAGCGGTGAACAGCGCACCTCCAACTACCTGCTCTGGCAGAGCGCGTACGCCGAGATGGTGTTCCAGGACGTCCTGTGGCCCGACTTCGACCGCCGTGACCTGTGGCGGGCGTGTATGGAGTTCGCCTCCCGGGACCGGCGCTTCGGCGGAGCCGTCCCGAACGAGGAGCTGCTCGCCATGGAGGAAGCGATGAAGGGCGAGCCGGAGGACTGACCTCCGACCCGCCCCGTCGTCGTCGTTCAGGGGATCAGCTCGTCGTCACCGCAGTGTCGTCGATCACGAAGCTGGTCTGGAGCGAGGAGTCCTCGACGCCGGTGAACTTCAGGGCGACCGTCTGACCGGCGAAGGCCGACAGACTGAAGGACTTCTGGACGTACCCGGAGGCCGCGTTCAGGTTGGAGTACGTGGCCAGGGTCGTCGACCCGGCGGTCACCGTCAGCTTGTCGTACTGCGTGCTGGTGGTGGTCTCCGCGGTGTCGACGTGCAGGTAGAAGGTGAACGTCGTTCCCGTGCAGCCGCTCGGGATCGTCACCGACTGGGAGAGCGTGTCGGTGTGGGTGGAGCCGTAGCCGTCCAGCCACGCCTTGTACGAGCCGGTGCGGGCGGCCTGGCTGCTGGAGTTGGTGATCACTCCGCTGCTCGCGGTCCAGGTGGTGCTGCCCGACTCGAAGCCCTGGTTGCCCAGCAGCTGGCCGGAGGTGCAGCTGCCGCCGCCGGACGAGCTCACCGTCCAGGTGAAGGACGCCGTACCGGTGGCTCCGGTGCTGTCGGTCACCGTGACCGTGGTGCTGTAGCTGCCGGCCGTGGTCGGGGTCCCGGAGATCAGCCCCGTGGAGCTGCTGATCGACAGACCGGTCGGCAGTCCGGTCGCGGCGTAGGTCAGTGAGCCGCTGTTGGTGGAACTGGCCGAGACCTGCAGGCTTACGGCCGTCCCGACCGTGGTGGACTGGCTGCCCGGGTTGGTCACCGTCACGCCGGTCGACGGCACGGTGATGTGGCTGCCGACGTTGATGCCCGCGAAGGCGTTGCCGACCCCGGCGTACTGCGCGGAGCTGGAGCCGTAGAGGGCGGCGGCCGCGTTCAGGGCGGCGGTGCGGGCGCCGGCGTAGGTGGTGCTCGACGTCATGTACGTCGTCAGCGCCTTGTACCAGATCTGCAGGGCGGCGGCCCGGCCGATCCCGGCGACGGCGACACCGTCGGAGGTCGTGCTGTTGTACGTGACCCCGTTGATGGTCTTGCTGCCGCTGCCCTCGGAGAGCAGGTAGAACATGTGGTTCGCGGGCCCGGACGAGTAGTGCACGTCGAGGTTGCCGACGCCCGAGTACCAGCTGTCGGCCGAGCCGCCGTCCTTGCTGGGCTTGTCCATGTACCGCAGCGGCGTGCCGTCGCCGTTGATGTCGATCTTCTCGCCGATGAGGTAGTCGCCCACGTCGGTCGAGTTGTTGGCGTAGAACTCCACGCCGGTGCCGAAGATGTCGGAGGTCGCCTCGTTCAAGCCTCCTGACTCACCGGTGTAGTTGAGGCCGGCGGTGTTGGAGGTGACGCCGTGGGTCATCTCGTGGCCGGCCACGTCGAGCGAGGTCAGCGCGTGGGTGCTGCTGGTGCCGTCGCCGTAGGTCATGCAGAAGCAGTCGTCGTCCCAGAAGGCGTTGACGTACGCCGAGCTGTAGTGGACGCGGCTGTAGGCGGCGACACCGTCGTTCTTGATGCCGCTGCGGCCGAAGGTGTTCTTGTAGAAGTCCCAGGTCTCCTGGGCTCCGTAGTGGGCATCCACACCGGCGGTCTGGGTGTTGGAGCCGGAGCCCGTGCCCCAGACGTCGTCGGCGTCGGTCATCAGGGTGCCGGTGCCCGACGTGCCGTTGTTGAGGCTGTACGTCTTGTGGCCGCCGCGCGAGGTGTCGTACAGCTGGTACGTCGAACCGGACAGCGTGGTGCCCATGGTGACCGTGCCGCTGTACTGGCTGTTGCCGGTGCCGGTCTCGATGCCCTCGAAGCGGGAGAGCTCGGCGCCGGTCGTGGCGTCGGTGACGACGTGCAGCTTGCTGGGCGTGCCGTCGTCCTGGAAGCCGGAGACCACCGTCTCCCACGCGAGCTTCGGCGTGCCCGAGCCCGCCCAGATCACCTTGCGGGCGCTCTGTGCGGCGGGGTTCTCGGCGTCGAGCGCCTTGGCTGTCCTCAGCGCCTTGGTCTCGGCGGACGCCTTGCTGTACGCGGCGGTCGTGGACCTGACCGAGACGGTACGGCGGTTGTTGTTGAAGGTGGTGCTGAGCGTGCCCGTCGCCTGTGCGGCCGGGGCCGTGTGCACGACCAGGTCGCCGCCGAGGACGGGGAGGCCGTCGTAGGTGCGCTCGTAGCGGGTGTGGAGGGTGCCGTCGTTGTCCTTGACGACGTCCTTGACGACCAGCTTCTCCTTGGCACCGAGGCCGAGGGAGTCGGCGGTCGCCCCGGCCTTGCCCGACGCGTTCTTGATCAGCGCCGTGCGCTGGGCCGGGGAGAGTTTCGCCTCCAGGCCTCCGGCGCGCAGCGGGCTGGGGTGGGGGGCTTCGGGCTTCGCGGTCGCGGGGACCGTCTGTATGCCTACGGCGAGCAGTGATGCGGCGGCGACCAGGGACGCGGCGGCGGCCGATCTTCGGGGGGAGGGTCTCACTCGTACTCCTACTGCAACGGGGGTGGAGGTGCCGTGCGGGAACTGCGTGAGAGCTGGGGGGAGCGTGGCACTGTTGACCCGTCCATGTCATGCAAAGGAGGCCGAGTCAAGGGTTAACCCTCGGCTCGGCTGTGAGGTCCTTGTGTGTCAGCCCTGGGCGGCCGCGCAGTCCGCGCAGGTGCCGAAGATCTCCACGGTGTGCGCCACGTTGACGTATCCGTGCTCGGCGGCGATCGCGTCGGCCCACTTCTCGACGGCCGGTCCCTCGACCTCCACCGCCTTGCCGCAGACCCGGCAGACCAGGTGGTGGTGGTGCTCGCCGCTGGAGCAGCGGCGGTAGACGGACTCGCCGTCGGAGGTGCGCAGGACGTCGACCTCGCCCGCGTCGGCGAGGTTCTGGAGCGTGCGGTAGACCGTGGTCAGACCGACGGCGTCGCCCTTGTGCTTGAGCATGTCGTGCAGTTCCTGCGCGCTGCGGAACTCGTCGACCTCGTCGAGGGCCGCCGCCACGGCGGCCCGCTGCCGGGTCGCGCGGCCCTTCACGGGCGGTCCTGCGGTCGTCACGGGTTCCTCCTTCGATCGGCGCCTGCCGGGCCATTGTGCCAGCCCGGCCTGTGCCGGGTCAGACGCCGACGGTGCCGTCCGCCTCCCGACTGGCCGGAATCGCACACTCCGCGGGGTCCGGGACGGGTCGCGCGGCGGCGGCCGCCCGGGCCCGTCGCCTGGCCAGCGGGGTGGCCAGACCCGTCAGCACGACGAAGGCCCCGATGGTCAGCAGCACGATCGTCGCGCCGGGCGGCACATCCTGGTAGTACGAGGTCACGGTGCCGCCGATCGTCACCGTCACGCCGATCGCCACCGCGATCGCGAAGGTCGCCGCGAAGCTCCGGCTGAGCTGCTGCGCCGCCGCCACCGGCACCACCATCAGCGCGCTCACCAGCAGCAGCCCGACCACGCGCATCGCGACGGTCACCGTCACCGCGGCCGTGACCGCCGTCAGCAGGTTGAGCGCCCGCACGGGCAGACCGGTGACCCGCGCGAACTCCTCGTCCTGGCTGACCGCGAAGAGCTGCCGGCGCAGACCGAGGGTGACGAGCACCACGAACGCGGCGAGCAGGCAGATCGCCGTCACGTCGGACTGACTCACGGTCGACAGGGAGCCGAAGAGGTACGACGTCAGGTTGGCGTTCGAGCCGCCGGGCGCGAGGTTGATGAACATCACGCCGCCGGCCATACCGCCGTAGAAGAGCATGGCGAGGGCGATGTCACCCCGTGTCCTGCCGTACCAGCGGATCAGCTCCATGAGGACCGCGCCGAGGACCGAGATCAGGGTCGCCATCCACACCGGCGACCAGGAGAGCAGGAAGCCGAGGCCGACGCCGGTCATCGCGACATGGCCGATGCCGTCGCCCATGAGGGCCTGGCGGCGCTGGACGAGGTAGATGCCGACGGCGGGGGCGGTGATGCCGACCAGGACGGCGGCGAGCAGAGCCCGCTGCATGAAGGCGTAGTCGAGGAAGTCCATCAGCTCAGCAGTCCCGTGCGGATCGGCTCGTGGTCGTGGGGGTGGACGTGGTCATGGCCGGGCAGGGCGTGCTGGCCGACGGCTCGCGGGGGTGGGCCGTCGTGCTGGACACAGCCGTCGCGCAGGACGACCGCCCGGTCGATCAGGGGCTCCAGCGGGCCGAGTTCGTGCAGCACGAGCAGGACCGAGGTGCCCTGGGCGACCTGTTCCCCGAGCGTCCGCGCCAGCACCTCCTGGCTGGCCAGGTCCACGCCCGCCATCGGCTCGTCCATGATCAGCAGTTCGGGTTCGGAGGCGAGCGCGCGGGCGATCAGCACCCGCTGGTGCTGGCCTCCGGAGAGGGCGTCGACGGAGTCCTTCGCGCGGTCCGCCATGCCGACCAGCTCCAGGGCCCGGCGCACGGCTTCCTTGTCGGCCTTGCGCAGCACACCGAAACGGGCGCGGGACAGGCGCCCGGAGGAGACGATCTCGGTGACGGTCGCGGGGACCCCGCCCGCGGCGGTGGTGCGCTGCGGGACGTACCCGACCCGCGCCCAGTCCCCGAACCGCCCGCGCGGGGTGCCGAAGAGCTCGATCTCCCCCGCGGACAAGGGCACTTGGCCGATGATCGTGCGGATCGCGGTGGACTTGCCGGAGCCGTTGGCGCCGAGCAGCGCGACGACCTCACCGCGGTGCACGGTGAGGTCGATGCCGCGCAGGACGGGCCGCGAGCCCAGGTCGGCGCGGACTCCGCGCAGCGCGATGACGGGCTCGGTCATGCCGTCCTCCGGTGTCATTTCGCTCCCAGGGCGCTCTGCAGCGCCTTGAGGTTGGCTTCCTGGACCGCGAAGTAGTCCTTGCCGCGGGACTTGGCGGTGATGCCCTCGATGGGGTCGAGGACGTCCGTCTTCAGCCCGGCGTCGGAGGCGATGGTCTTCGCGGTCTTGTCGCTGACGAGCGTCTCGTAGAACACGGTCGTGACGCCGTCGGCCTTCGCCATCTTCTCAAGGTCCTTGACGCGGTCGGCGCTGGGCTCGGACTCGGGGTCGAGGCCGTTGATGGCCTCCTCGGTGAGGCCGTAGCGCTCGGCGAGGTAACCGAAGGCGGCGTGCGTGGTGACGAAGACCTTGGTGTCGGTGTTCTTGAGCCCGGTCTCGAACTCGGTGTTCAGGGCGCCGAGCTTCTTCACGAGAGCCGCGGTACGCGCCTTGTAGTCGGCCGCGTGGTCCGGGTCTGCCTTCTCGAAGGCCTTGCCGACGCCCTCGGCGACCTGGGCGTAGCGCACCGGGTCGAGCCAGATGTGGGGGTCGAGACCCTCGAGTTCGCCGTTCGCGTGGTCGTCGTGCTCGGCCGCGTGGCCGCCGACCTCGTTGCCGTGCTTCTCCAGCTCGGTGAGGGAGGAGGCGTCGATCTTGGTCTTGATCTCGGACTGGCTGACCGCGTCGTCGACGGAGGGCTGGAGGTTCTTGAGGTAGAGCACCGCGTCCGACTCCTGGAGCTGCGCGGTCTGCTTGGCGCTGATCTCCAGGTCGTGCGGCTCCTGGCCGGGCTCGGTCAGGCTGGTCACGCTCACATGGTCGCCGCCGATCTGCTCGGCGAGGAAGGCCATCGGGTAGAAGGACGCGACGACGTCGAACTTGCCGGTGTTCCCCGCGGCGGCGCTGTCTGTGGAGCAGGCGGAGAGGGCGGCGAGGGCAGCGGCCACGGCGACCGTGGGTATGAGGTGACGTCGTACGTTCATGACAGTCATTTTCATCAATTATGGAAACCGTTGTCAACAAACGGGCTGAGCGGCACCGATTTGATTGGGGGGGAGCCTCCGCCGGTAACCTGAGGCATTCGCTCTGAAGCACTGCTCCGTAGAGATTGCTTCGTCGCCCGTCGTCGTAATGAAGAGAGCACCGTGGCCGCCGACAAGATCGACACCATCGTCAGCCTGAGCAAGCGCCGTGGCTTCGTATTCCCCTGCAGTGAGATCTACGGTGGCCAGAAGGCCGCCTGGGACTACGGACCGCTGGGTGTCGAGCTCAAGGAGAACCTGAAGCGTCAGTGGTGGCGTTACATGGTGACGTCCCGCGAGGACGTGGTCGGTATCGACTCGTCCGTGATCCTGGCCCCCGAGGTCTGGGTCGCGTCCGGTCACGTCGCCACCTTCTCCGACCCGCTCACCGAGTGCACCTCCTGCCACAAGCGGTTCCGCGCGGACCACCTGATCGAGGCCTACGAGGCCAAGCACAAGCGCGAGCCGGAGAACGGCCTGGCGGACGTGAACTGCCCCAACTGCGGCAACAAGGGCCAGTTCACCGAGCCGAAGCAGTTCTCGGGTCTGCTCTCCACCCACCTCGGCCCGACGCAGGACACCGGCTCCATCGCCTACCTGCGCCCCGAGACCGCCCAGGGCATCTTCACCAACTTCGCCCAGGTGCAGGTCGCTTCGCGCAAGAAGCCGCCGTTCGGCATCGCGCAGATGGGCAAGTCCTTCCGTAACGAGATCACGCCCGGCAACTTCATCTTCCGCACCCGCGAGTTCGAGCAGATGGAGATGGAGTTCTTCGTCAAGCCGGGCGAGGACGAGAAGTGGCAGGAGTACTGGATGGAGCAGCGCTGGAACTGGTACACGGGCCTTGGTCTCCGCGAGGAGAACATGCGCTGGTACGAGCACCCGGCCGAGAAGCTCTCGCACTACTCCAAGCGCACCGCCGACATCGAGTACCGCTTCCAGTTCGGCGGCAACGAGTGGGGTGAGCTGGAGGGCGTGGCCAACCGCACCGACTACGACCTCGGCGCCCACTCCAAGGCGTCCGGCCAGGACCTCGCCTACTACGACCAGGAGGCCGGCGAGCGCTGGACGCCGTACGTCATCGAGCCCGCGGCCGGTGTCGGCCGCGCGATGCTGGCGTTCCTGCTCGACGCATACGTCGAGGACGAGGCGCCCAACGCCAAGGGCAAGCTGGAGAAGCGCACCGTGCTGCGCCTCGACCACCGCCTGGCCCCGGTGAAGGTCGCGGTCCTCCCGCTCTCCCGCAACGCCGAGCTGTCCCCGAAGGCCAAGGGTCTCGCCCAGGCGCTGCGCCAGAACTGGAACATCGAATTCGACGACGCCGGCGCCATCGGCCGCCGTTACCGGCGCCAGGACGAGATCGGTACGCCGTACTGCGTGACGGTCGACTTCGACACGCTCGAGGACAACGCGGTGACGGTCCGCGAGCGCGACTCCATGAAGCAGGAGCGGGTGTCTCTCGACCAGATCGAGGGTTACCTGGCCGGGCGTCTCGTCGGCTGCTAGCTCCCCCCGGTTTGTCATTGGCCCCCGATACAGGCCTCGCTTTGGCCCTGTGTCGGGGGCTTTGGCGCGTCCAGGCTGGCCCCATGAGCCTCGCCTTTCTCCTCACCACCCTCGTCGTGGTCGCCACTCCCGGCACCGGGGTCGTCTACACGCTCGCCGCCGGGCTCTCCCGTGGTCCTCGCGCGAGCGTCGTGGCCGCGTTCGCCTGCACGCTCGGGATCGTGCCGCACGTCCTGGCCACCGTCACCGGCCTTGCCGCGCTGCTGAACGCGAGTGCGGTGGCGTTCCAGGTGGTCAAGTACGCCGGGGTCGCCTACCTCCTGTACATGGCCTGGGCGACCGTGCGGGACAAAGAGGTGATCGAGGTCGACCAGGGCGACGCACCCCTGTCCGCGGGGCGCGTGATCGCCCGGGGGGTGCTGATCAACCTCCTCAACCCGAAGCTGACGATCTTCTTCTTCGCGTTCCTGCCCCAGTTCGTGAGTCCGGCCGAGCCGCACGCCCTGCCGCGCATGCTGGTGCTGAGCGGGGTCTTCATGCTCGCGACCTTCCTGGTCTTCGCCGCCTACGGGGTGCTCGCGGCCTCGGTCCGCAGCCATGTGATCTCCCGGCCCCGGGTCATGGCCTGGCTGCGGCGGAGCTTCGCGGCGTCCTTCGTGCTGCTCGGAGCGAAGCTGGCCACGACCGACGCGTGACCGCCGCGTGACAGATGACAGCTGACAGATATTGAAATCTGTCAGCTGTCATGGCAGGGTGGACGGCATGACGATGCGAACCCGAACCCTCGGAACCACCGGCCCCCAGGTCTCCGCCCTCGGCCTCGGCTGCATGGGCATGTCCGGCATGTACGGCGAGACGGACCGCGCGGAGTCGATCGCCACCATCCACGCCGCCCTGGAGGCCGGCGTCACCCTGCTGGACACCGGCGACTTCTACGGCATGGGCCACAACGAACTGCTGATCAGCGAGGCACTGCGCACCGCTCCGGCCGCCCTGCGCGAGAACGCGCTGCTCAGCGTGAAGTTCGGCGCCCTGCGCGACCCGGACGGCGCCTGGGCCGGCTTCGACGGCCGCCCCGGCGCCGTGAAGAACTTCGCCGCGTACTCCCTGCAGCGCCTCGGCGTCGACCACATCGACGTCTACCGCCCCTCCCGGCTCGACCCGCAGGTGCCGATCGAGGAGACCGTCGGCGCGATCGCCGAACTGGTCGAGAAGGGCTGGGTGCGGCACATCGGGCTCAGCGAGGTCGGCGCCGACACCATCCGCCGGGCCGCCGCGACCGCCCCGATCGCCGACCTTCAGATCGAGTACGCCCTCATATCCCGTGGCCCCGAGCGGGAGATCCTGCCCACCCTGCGCGAGCTGGGCATCTCCGTCACCGCGTACGGAGTGCTCTCGCGCGGGTTGATCTCCGGCCACCTCACGGCCGACCGGCAGCTCGCCGCGAACGACTTCCGTGCCCACTCGCCCCGCTTCCAGGGCGAGAACCTCCAGCACAACCTCACGCTGGTCGAGTCCCTGCGCAAGATCGCCGAACAGAAGGGCGTCACGGTCGCGCAGATCGCCATCGCCTGGGTGCTCTCGCAAGGTGACGACATCGTGCCGCTGGTCGGCGCGAGGACCCGCGAACGGCTCGGCGAGGCACTGGGCGCCCTGGACGTGACCTTGGACGCCGCCGACCTCGCCGCCATCGAGGACGCCGTACCGGCGGACGCGGCGGCCGGCCAGCGGTACGCGGCCCCGCTGATGGCCATGCTCGACAGCGAACGATGAACACCGTGCCAGGTACGGTCTAGGCATGCCACCGAGCACCGAGACCCTGACCGCCGAGCGCATCCTCGAAGCCACCGAGGAGGTGCTGCGCCGCCACGGCCCCGCCAAGGCCACCGTGGTCGACGTGGCGCGCGCGCTCGGCGTCAGCCACGGCAGCGTCTACCGGCACTTCCGGACGAAGGCGGCGCTGCGGGAGGCGGTGACGAAGCGGTGGCTGGACCGGACGACGGGGATGCTGGCCGTGATCGCCGAGGCGGACCGTGACCCGGAGGCCCGGCTGCGGGAGTGGCTGGCCGCGCTCTTCGAGGCCAAACGCCGCAAGGCGGGCGACGATCCGGAACTGTTCGCCACGTACACGGTGCTGACCGGTGAGAACGTCGACGCGGTAGTCGAGCACCTCACCGAGCTGACCGACCAGCTGACCCGCGTCGTCCAGGACGGCATCGACGCGGGCGCCTTCACCGTCACCGCCCCGGCCACCACGGCCCGAGCCCTCTTCCAGGCCACGGCCCTCTTCCACGACCCCGGCTATGCCGGTGAGTGGGAAAAGCCGGGTGCGGAAGAGGAGTTCACGGCGCTGCTGGACCTGCTGGTACGCGGCCTGAAGACCTGACCGCCGCTACGTCTGCGACGGGTCCACCGTCGCCTGGTGCGCCTCCGCCAGGTGTTCCTCCGCCTTCAGCCACGGCAGGAACTGCGCTCCCTTGCGCCAGCCGCAGGTGTCACATCTGATCGTGCGTTGCGCGCCCTTGCGCTGCACTTGGACCACGTGTTCGCGGCCGTGCTGGTCCCAGCGGCTCACCCTGCTCGTGTTGATCTGCAACATGTGCCTCGCCTCCGGCTAGGAGTGTGCAGCAAGAACAACATCAACAGCAGTATCTTCACGGGGCGTTCGCCAGGACTTGAGCCAGGCCGGCGGCTCGGTCGGTCGATCGGTCAGTCGATCGTGCGCGGCAGACGCAGGCTCAGTACGCCCGTCAGGGCCACCCCGGCCAGCTGGACGAGGAGCGTCGTCACCAGGGCGTCCCGCATGCCCATGCCCGGCGCCAGGGCGAGGAAGAGGGTGCCCAGCGTGGCCACCCCGAGGGCCAGGGAGACCTGCTGGGTGGTGACCATCACGCCGCTGCCGACACCGGCCCGGGCGGGCGGCACCTCGGACAGGACGATCCGGAAGACCACGGGCAGTTGGAGGGCCTGGCCGACTCCGGCGATCGCCCCGCCGGGGAGCAGGGGGAGCAGGCCGAGGTCCGGCCAGGAGGAGTGCGCGGCCAGGATCATCAGGCCCAGACCGACCCCCTGGATCAGCGCGCCCGCGGTCACCACCCGGGTGCCGTGGCGGGCGATCAGCCGCGGTCCGGCGATCGACGTGAACAGGAACGTCACCGCCAGCGGGACCAGTGCGAGACCCGCCTGGACGGGACTGCGGCCCGCCCCCTCCTGGAGCGCCACCGCGATCACGAACATGAAGCCCGCGAAGCCCATCGAGAAGGGCAGGATGAGCAGCAGACCGCGGCGCAGGGACACCAGCTGGAAGAGGCTCGGCGGGACCAGGGGAGTGCGGCCCTCGCGGTCCGCCCTGAGCTCCACCGCGAAGAACGCCCACGCCAGGAACGGGAACGCCGCCAGCGACAGCCACGTCCACAGCGGCCAGCCCGCCGCCCTGCCCTCGGTCAGCGGGGCCAGCAATGCGAGCAGGGTCGCCGCCAGCAGGACCGTGCCGGGGCCGTCCACCGGCTCCGGGCGGGGGGAACGGGTCTCGGGGACCGTACGGGCCGCGAGGAACAGGCCGAGCAGGACGACCGGGACGTTCACCAGGAACGCCGCCCGCCAGCTCGTGCCCGCGATGTCGGCCGCCACCAGGACACCGCCGAGGATCTGGCCCGCCACCATGGCGAGGCCCGCCGTGGCGCCGTACAGGCCCATCGCCCGTGCCCGGCGGGGTCCGGCCGTCGCCGACTGGATCGTGGCGAGCACCTGCGGCAGCATCGCCGCCGACGCGGCGCCCTGGGCGACCCGCGCGGCGACCAGCGTCCACGCGGTCGGCGCGAGCCCGCACGCCAGCGAGGTCAGCCCGAAGGCGAGCATGCCGCCCAGGAACAGCCGGCGCCTCCCGAACAGGTCGCCGAGGCGGCCGCCGAGGACGAGGAGGACGGCGTACGCCAACCCGTAGCCCGCCACGACGAGTTCGAGGACCGACTCGCTCGCGGACAGGTCCGCGCCGATGGTGGGCAGCGCGACGTTGACGATGAAGAAGTCGATGAGGGGGAGTGCCGCGGCGAGCAGCACCGTGAACAGTCCGAGGCCGCCCAGCTCGGGTGGTGCGGCCGGGCGGACGGCGTGTGGAGTGGTGGTTTCGGTGGTCACACCCATGAGCCTGCGCCCGCCCCCAGAGGGGTACCAGAGTCTTCTTATCCTGGTAGAAGAACCACCTGGCAACAGGGTCCCGACGGAGGCAGGCTGGAGGCATGACGACCATGGCCCAGGAGACAGCCGTACCGGCGACACCGACCGCGTCCGCCGCGGCGATCCGGCGCCATGAGCTCGCCGCCTTCCTGCGCCACCGCCGCGAGCACATCGCCCCCGAACAGGTCGGTCTGCCCCGCGGCCGCCGGCGCCGCACCCCGGGCCTGCGCCGGGAGGAGGTCGCCCAGCTCTCCGCGGTCGGCGTCACCTGGTACACCTGGCTGGAGCAGGCCCGTGACATCCAGGTCTCCGTGCAGGTCCTTGACGCCCTGGCCCGCGCACTGCAGCTGGACCCGACCGAGCGCTCGCACCTCTTCCAGCTCGCCGGGGCCGTCGACCCGACGCCGGCCACCGTCTGCCCGTCGATCACTCCTGCGATCCAGCAGGTACTCGAACAGCTCGAGCCGGTCCCGGCCTGTGTGCAGAACAGCCGCTACGACATCCTCGCCTACAACCGCACCTACGGCCTGCTGCTGTGCGACCTGGACGCGGTGCCGCCCGAGGACCGCAACTGCATGATCCTCTCCTACACCAATGACGACTGGCGCTCCTCGATCGTGCACCTGGCGGAGGCGCAGCGCCTGATGGCCGCCCGCTTCCGTGCCACCATGGCCGGACACCTCGCCGAGCCCGGCTGGAAGATGCTCCTGAAGCGGCTGCGCACGGAGTCCCCGGAGTTCCGCGAGGTCTGGGACCGGCACGAGGTCATCGAACACCGGGGCCGCCGCAAGGAGTTCATGAACCGTTACGTCGGCCATGTCTCCGTCGACCACACCGACCTGTGGCTCGGCCCCGACGCGGGGCCGCGCATGGTGACCTACGCCCCCGCGGACGAGGAATCCCGGCTGCGGCTGGAGAAGCTGCACGCGATCGCTCTGGAACGGACCCCGCGTCCTTCGGCGTGAGCGAGATCTCAGCGCCCTTCTCCCACCGCTCCCGCCTCGTCGTATGCACCAGATGGATGCAACATGCACCTGGTGTATTGGATCGTGCCCCCGTCCGCTCGATGTACTTCCCGGGCTGATCGAGGCCGCACCACAAGTGCGGCCCAGTCAAAGGGGAGAGCAACAGCGTGTACGAACAGTTCCTGTCGGCGTACCGGGAGAAGACCGACGCGGCCTCCCCCTGCGAGCGCCTCGGATGAACCGGCTCCACATCCTCGTCCTCGGAGCCTTCGCGCTCGGCCTCGACGCCTACGTCATGGCCGGACTGCTGCCCAAGGTCGCCGCCGACCTGCACACCAGCGAGTCCGCGGCGGGCCAGATGGTGACCCTCTTCACCCTCTGCTACGCCCTCGCCGCACCGGTGTTCGCGACCGCGCTGGCCGGACGGCCCGCCAGGACCATCCTGACCGCGGCCCTGCTGCTGTTCACCGCCGCCAACGCGCTCACCGCCCTCGCCGGCAGCCTGGCCGTGCTACTCGTCGCCCGGGCCCTCGCGGGCGTCGGCGCGGGTGTCTACTCACCCATGGCCGCCGCCACCGCGGCCTCCCTCGCCGGTGAGGAACGGCGCGGCCGGGCCCTCGCCCTGGTCATGGGCGGGATGAGCATCGGCACGGTCATCGGCGTACCGGTCGGCGTGCTGCTCGCCGACCACGTGGGCTGGCGCGGCACGCTGTGGCTGATCACCGGCCTCGGCGCCGTCGCCTTCGCCGGGATCGTCCTCGCACTGCCCCGCCTGGAGGCCGTCCCGCCGCCGCCCCTGCGCGAGCGGGCCCGCATCCTGGCCCGGCGTCCCGTGGCCGCGATCGCGGGGGTGTCCCTCATCGCCGGTGTCACCAGCCTCGGCCTGTACACCTACCTCGCGCCCTTCCTCACCGACGCGGGCGGCATCGACGGGACGCTCGGCGCGATGTGGGCCTGGGGCCTGGGCGGTGTGGCCGGAAGCCTGCTGATCGGCCGGATCGTCGACCGCACGGGACGGCCCTACGCCGTCGTCACCGTCGTCCTGCTCCTGCTGTGCCTCTCCCACCTGCTGCTGCCCGTCGCGGCCCGGGCCACCTGGGTGCTCGCCGTGCCGCTGGTGGTGTGGGGCGCGACCGGCTGGGCGCTCCAGGTGCCCCAGCAGCACCAGCTCATCGCCGCCCGACCCGACCAGGCGCCCGTCGCGGTCTCCCTCAACAGCTCCGCCGTCTACCTCGGCAGCGCGCTCGGCTCCGCCCTGGGCGGGGTCGCCCTCGCCGCCGGAGTGGCCCCCGCGGACCTGCCGTACTGGACGGGCGCGCTCGTGGCCGTCGGGCTGGTGCTGCACCTGGTTCTGGTCCGCATGCCCCGATCCGCCGACGCGGAGGAGGAGCCCGGCCGGAACGCGCGCACGCCGGAATCGGTCAACGCGGGTGAGTAGTACCGTCGTGACGATGGACGTAGGACTGCAACAGCTGCGCTGTTTCCTCACCTTGGCGGAGGAACAGCACTTCACCTGGGCCGCGGAACGGCTCGGCATCCCCCAGCCCACGCTCAGCCGCACCATCCGCAGACTGGAGGACCACGTCGGCTGCCGGCTGCTCGACCGGACCACCCGCCACCCCCGGCTGACCCCGGACGGTGAACGCCTCCGCGCCGAGCTCCAGGTACTGCTGCCCCGCCTCGAAGCGGCCCTGCGTCCCGTCCCGCAGGAGGAGCCCCTCAGCCTCGGCTACACCTGGGGCTTCCCCCGCCGCCGCGGTCGTGACGCCATCGACCTCGTCGAACGCCGGCACCACATCATGGTCCAGCCGGTACGCCGGGACGAGCGGCTGGCCGGTGTCCACACCGGGGCGGTGGACGCCGCGCTGCTGTGGGGCCCGGTCGAGGATCCCCGCCTCCACACCGTGGAGATCGCCCGCGAGGAGAGGGTCGCCGCGGTGTCGGTCCGCTCGACCCTCGCCACGCGTTCCCGGGTCGGCTGGCGGGACCTGGGCCGCCGCTGCCTCGTCCTGAACACGGTCAGCGGCACTCTGGCGCCCGGCGACTGGCCCGCCGACGCCCGGCCCGAGATCGGCGCCGAGGCCGCCAACCTGGACGAGTACCTGCACGCCGTCGCCGCCCGACGGGGCGTGGGCGTCCTGCCGAAGTCGGTCGCCGCCCAGCATCCCGATCCCGACGTCCTGTACCTCCCCCTCACCGGCGCCCCGCCCGCGGTCCTGCACTACGTCCATCCGCGCACCAACCCCCATCCGCACGCGGAGAACCTCTCCAAGGCGTTGCGGGACGCGGAGCGGCCGGTGCTCCAGAGCGCCTGACCGGTTGCCGCCGGTGGGGATGATCGCCCGCAGTGCGGGAACTCGGTCGGTCCGAGAGAAGACCCCCCACAGGCGAGGCGAGTCATGGCCGAGCAGAAGTCGTCGCAGCAGGTAGCAGAGTCAGAACCACCGTCAACGGCGCAGGGGCTTCCGCAGCCGCTGCGGGCGGCCGCGTCGGTACTGGGGAAGGTTCCCGGGGCCGGGACGGTGGGCCGGGTGGCCGGTGGAGCGCTGGACCGGGTCGGGGCGATGTCGCCGCGCGGCCGGCGGTTCGCGGTGTACGCCGGGGCCGGGGTGCTCGGCGTCGCGGGCGTCGTCGAGTGGCCCGTCGCGGTCACCGGGGCGGCGGTGGCGTGGCTGACGCAGCCGAGGCCTGGGGAGCACGGCGAGTCGGGGGACGAGAGCCGGCCCACACCCCGGGTACTGGCGTCGTCACACGGCACAGCGCCCACTACGTCACGGGGCACGTCGGTCTCGTCATCGCCCTCCGACAAGCTCCCTCCGCACGAGACGGCGTCGCCGTCCGGCCGAGGAGGCCCCGGCGGCGCCACCACGGGCCGTACCCGATCCGGCGACTGAGGACGAGCGATGAACCGAGGACTCACGACAGCCGCCGCGGGCCTCGTCCTGGCCGGACCACGCCTGCTGGCCAGGAACACGCCCGCCGCGGTCGGCGCGGCCGCGGGAGCGGTGGCCGGAACGGCCCGGGCCGGCGTACGCACGGCCGACTTCGCGGCCCGGGCGACGAGGGCCGCCCGGGCAGCCCTCCCGGGAGCACCCCAGGACTGGCGAGCGGGCCACCGGGCCCATCTGGCGCTGCGCGCGGAGACGGACGCGGACGGAGAGCACGACGCGGACGGGGAGCACAAAGAAGCCATCCCCTCCTCTCCACCGCCGCGCTCCACCCGTACCGAACACCGCGCCCGCCGTCTCGTCACCGCCCTCGCCGAGCACCCCGACGTCGCTCTGGCCTACTGGGACCAGGGCCTCGGGCGGCTCGTCGTGACCGCGGCGGAGGGAGTGGCCACCGAGCGGGTCATGGAGCGGGTCTCGGTGCTTGCCGAGCGGTACGGGCTGGTGTCGGCAGGCCAGGATGTCGAGGAGCTCGCCCACCCCGGTGACCCCGGCTCCATCCGGACCGCCGGCATGGCGCTCGCCGCCGACGCCGTCGGAGTCGCCGCCGCGTTCACCGGGTCCGCGCTGCGGCTGCCGGCCTCGCCGCGGCCGGTGACGGCGGTGGCGACGTTGCTGCGGGAGAACCCTCGCTTCAGGGGCTGGCTGGGAGGGCGGCTCGGGACCGCGCGGATGGACGTGGCGCTGGCCGTCGTGAACGCCGCCGTGCACGGCGCAGGTCACAGCCCCACCTCCCTGCTGCTCGACGGAACGCTGCGCACCTGCCAGCTGGCGGAGGCGGTCGTACGGACGGCCACCTTCGAGGCCGTCCACGACGACCTGTGCGTCCCGGACCGGGACAGCGTGCCCGCGGACCTGGCCCTGCGTCCGCCGCCGCGCCCCTCGCCCGCCCAGGAGTACGCGGGCCACGCCTCGGCCGGCAGCATCGCCGGCGCCGTCGCCGCGCTGCTCGTCAAACACGATGTGACCGAGGCCGCCGAGGCGGTCCTCGCCGGTTCCCCGAAGGCCGCGCGTTACGGCCCCGCCGCCTTCCACGCCGTACTGAGCGCAACGCTGTCCCGCTCCGGCGTCCTGGTGCGCGACCCGGACCGGCTGCGGCAGCTGGAGACCGTCGGCACCGTCCTCCTGCACCCGAGCGCTCTGCGCACCCCGGGCGCGGGAGCAGACCCCTGGGCGGAGGCCGTGCTGGACGCGGCCCGGCGCGCCGGACTCCGCGTCGTCGTCGTGGACGACCCCGCGTTGGCCGACTTCACCGGCCTCGCGGACCAAGTCGTGGACGCCGAACGCCCGTTGAGGGACATCGTCGACCAACTCCGCGACGACGCCGATGGCGATGACGACGCCGAGGGTGGCGGTGGCGTTCTCACCATCGCCCGCCCCCAGGACGCCGACGTCGTCGCCGGACTCCTCCGCGGCGACGTGGCCGTCTCCCTCACCGACGGCGGCTGCGCGGTCGCCTGGGGCGCCGACGTCCTCGCCCCGCACGGACTGCCCGACGTCTGGCGGCTGTTGACCGCCGTCCCGGCGGCCCGCGGGGTCGGCCGCCGCTCCCAGACCCTGGCCCGCTCGGGCGCCGCCCTGTCCGGACTCCTCGTCGCCGTCGGTGAGTCGGGCCGCGGCCGACGCCGTACGGCACTCCCCGGCCTCCGGCACGCACCCGTCGACGCGGCCGCGGCCGCCGCCCTTTTCACCGGCACCCGCGCGGCCCTCCGCGTGGCCGGCGCGAGCCTCCCGCACCCGCGTCCCCGGGTGGCCTGGCACGCCCTGGACCCGGACGACGTACGCGACCGGCTGGAACGGGAGGCGCCGCCGGAGCCGACGCTCGTCGAGCAGACGACCGAACGGGTCCGCACCGCCGCCGACACCGTCGTACGACTGCCCGTGCTGGCCCCCGTCAGGTGGTCGGCGCAGCTCGCCCGGGCCGTGCGCGGGGAGCTGGACGACCCGCTGACCCCCGTCCTGGCGGTCGGCTCGGCCGCGTCCGCGATCCTCGGGTCCGCGATGGACGCCCTGCTGGTGGTCGGCGCCCTCGACCTGAACGCCCTCGTCGGCGGACTCCAGCGGCTGCGCGCCGAGCGGGCCCTGTCCGGGCTGCTCGCCCAGCAGAAGCAGAAGGCCCGGGTCACGGAGGAGGACGCGGAACCGCATGTCGTCGACGCCGCCAAGCTGAGCCCGGGGGACGTCATCGAGCTGACGCTGGACGACGTCGTGCCCGCCGACGCCCGCCTGCTGTGGGAGGACGGCCTTGAAGTGGACGAGTCCGCGCTGACCGGCGAGTCCCTCCCGGTCGACAAGTGCACCGACCCGAGCCCGCGCGCCCCCGTCGCCGAACGGCACTGCATGGTCTTCGAGGGGACGACCGTGGTGGCCGGACAGGCCCGCGCGGTCGTCGTGGACACCGGCAACCGCACCGAGGCCGCCCGCGCCGTCGCGCTCGCCGCCCGTACCCCGGCCGCCGCCGGAGTCCAGGCCCGGCTCCAGGAACTCACCCGCAAGGCACTGCCGTTGACGATGGCGGGCGGCGCCGCGGTCACCGGGCTCGCCCTGGTGCGCGGCACGCCCCTGCGGCAGGCGGTCAGCGGCGGGGTCGCGGTCGCGGTGGCCGCCGTACCGGAAGGGCTGCCGCTGGTGGCCACGGTCGCGCAGCTGGCGGCGGCCCGCCGGCTCAGCGCGCACGGCGTCCTGGTCCGCGCCCCGCGCACCCTGGAGGCCCTGGGCCGCATGGACACCATCTGCTTCGACAAGACCGGCACGCTCACCGAGAACCGGCTGCGCCTGGTCCGGGTCACCGACGCGGACGGCACGGTCCACACCCTCGACGAGCCCGACGCCGACGGCCCGCTGCGGATCGCGGCCCGTGCCTGCCCCCAGCTCGACGGCGATTCCGAGCAGCGCCCGGCCCACGCCACCGACGAGGCCGTCCTGGACGCGGCCGCCCCCGACGAGGAGTGGACCCAGCTCGAGGGTCTCCCCTTCGAGGCCGGCCGCGGTTACGCCGCCGCCGTCGGGCACCCGGGGGACGGTTCCCCGGTCCTGGTCCTCAAGGGCGCCCCCGAGACCGTCCTGCCCGCCTGCGCCGACCTGCCCGCCGAGGCCTCCGAACGCGCCCAGTCGCTGGCCCGGGACGGCCTGCGCGTCCTGGCGGTGGCCCGGCGCCCGCTCGACGGCGACGAGCAGGCCGTACTCGAAGAGCCCTTGCGCGACCTGGAGTTCGTGGGTCTGCTGGCCCTCGCCGACGTCGCCCGGGAGACCTCACCGGACCTGGTCCGCGGACTGCGTGAGGCGGGCGTACGGCCTGTCGTGCTGACCGGCGACCACCCGCAGACCGCTCACGCCATCGCCACCGACCTCGGCTGGCCCGAGGACGCCACGATCGTCACCGGCGACGAACTGGCCGCCGCCGACCGCTCGGCCCGCTCCCGGATGCTGCGCGACGCCGACGTCGTGGCCCGGGTCGCGCCCGAGCAGAAACTCCAGGTCGTCGAGGCCCTCAGGGACGCGGGCCGGGTCGTCGGCATGGTCGGCGACGGCGCCAACGACGCGGCCGCCATCCGCGCCGCCGACATCGGCGTCGGCATCAGTGCCCGCGGCTCGGCCGCCGCCCGCAACGCCGCCGACCTCGTCCTCACCGGCGACGACCTCACCGTTCTCATCGAGGCCGTCCGCGAGGGCCGCGCCCTGTGGCACAGCGTCGCCGACGCCATCGCCATCCTGATCGGCGGCAACGCGGGCGAGGTGGGCTTCGGCATCCTCGGCACGCTCCTGTCGGGCTCCGCGCCCCTGTTCACCCGTCAGATGCTCCTGGTGAACCTCTTCACCGACCTGTTCCCGGCGATGGCGGTGGCGGTGACGCCGACGGAGAAACCGACGGAGGACGAGCCCTCGGTCGACTCGATCCTGGGCACCGCTCTGACCCGACAGATCCGCGACCGCGCGATCACCACCTGCCTGGGCGCCACCGTGGCCTGGCTGATCGGCCGCTTCACCCCGGGCACGGCCCGCCGCTCGACGACGATGGCACTGTGCGCGGTGGTGGGCACGCAGCTGGCCCAGACCTGGGCGGACCGCCGGGAGAGTCCTTTGGTCCGCGTGACGTCATTGGGCTCGGCGGCGGTGTTGGTGGCCTTGGTGGAGACGCCAGGCGTGAGCCAGTTGTTCGGCTGCACACCGCTGGGGCCTTTGGCGTGGGCGGGGGTGGTGGCGGCGATCATGCTGGCTCTCGCAAGCCAGCGGTCTTTGCCTGTTCTGGAACGAACGCTGCTGAATCGACTGCGCTGAGTCGGCCCACTCAGGGGCGCGGGGCTGTGTCGACATGCGGCTCCGCCGCGGGGCGCGAGCAACCCCCACCGGCTCCCAGCCGCCGAACTACGCGCTGACCCCCGCCGCCTCGCGAACCTCAACCGACTCCAACCGCTCAGCCGTCCGTTCAGCGGAACGCCGTGCCCACGGCCCAGTGGTCACCGCCCCGAGAGCCAGCACCGCGCCCCCGCACCCGGCCAGAATCCACCACCCCGGCACAGCAGCGGACACGAACGTCTCCTTGTACGACGACGCCCCCACCCCCGAGGCCAGCACCGCCCCGATCACCGCAACTCCCAGCGTCTGCCCCAGCTGACGGCTCGTGGAGGCAACCGCGGCGGCAACCCCGGCCTGGGCGCGCGGCATCCCCGACACCGCCGTGTTCGTGATCGGCGCGTTCACCAATCCGAAGCCGATCCCGAACAGCACGTATCCGAGGAACAGCGTCCGATCCGAGGTCTCCGCGTCGAACGCGGCGAACAGCACCCCGCTCGCCGTCATCATGACCCCCGCGATCACGAGCGGCAGCCGCGGTCCCCGGCTCCCCACCAGCCGCCCGGCGAGGGGCGCGCACAGGAACATCGGCACCGCCATCGGCAGCATCCACAGGCCGGCGTGCAGCGCGTCCAGCCCGCGGACGTTCTGCAGATACAGCGTCGACAGGAACAGGAACCCGCCAAGACCCGCGAAGGCGCAGATCGCGATCACTGTGGCCCCGCTGAACGGCGCGGACCGGAAGAACCGCAGGTCGATGAGGGGCTCGTCACGCCGGGGCTCGTACCAGAGCAGTCCGGCCAGGGCGAGGACGGCCACGACGGCGAAGGGCAGGACGTAGGAGAACCCCGAGGCCGGCGCCTCGATGATCGCGTACGTCAGTGAGCCGAACAGCGCGATCACCAGGACCTGTCCGACCGGGTCGGGGCGGCGGGCCTTGGGCGCCCGGGACTCGGGGACGTACCGCAGGGTGAGCAGCAGGGCCGCGAGGCCGACCGGCAGGTTGACCCAGAAGATCGAGCGCCAGCCGACCGAGTCCACGAGCGCGCCGCCGACCAGCGGTCCCGCGGCCATGGAGATGCCGACGACCGCGCCCCACACCCCGATCGCCCGGGCGCGCTCGCGCGGGTCCGTGAAGGTGTTGGTGATGATCGACATCGCGACCGGGTTGAGCATCGAACCGCCGACCGCCTGCACCATGCGGAAGGCGATCAACGCCTCCAGGTTCGGCGCGGCGGAACACAGCGCGGAGCCGATCGTGAACACGATCAGACCCGCCATGAAGACGCGCTTGCGGCCGATCCGGTCGCCCGTGGAGCCGGCCAGCATCAGGAGCGAGGCGAGGACGAGGGTGTACGCGTCGATCGTCCACTGGAGGCCCGCCGTGCTCGCGTCCAGGCCTCGCTGCATGGCGGGCAGGGCGACGTTGAGGGCGGTGGTGTCGAGACTCACGATCAGCAGGCTCATACAGCAGATCGCGAGTACCAGCATGCGTCGGCGGTGGCTGAGCTCAGGCATGCCGGCCATCGTACGCCGATTTCGATAGTGCGTCTAACTAATGGTTCATGCATGATCAATGCCGGGGCACCCCGGGCCGTGCGTGACAATGGGGGAATGTCCACGACCGCGCTCACCGAGAACACGCCCCTGCGGATCGGTCCGCACACCGTGCAGCCGCCTGTCGTCCTGGCTCCGATGGCCGGGATCACCAACGCGCCCTTCCGCACCTTGTGCAGGGAGTTCAGCGGGGGCAAGGGGCTGTTCGTCAGCGAGATGATCACGACCCGGGCGCTCGTCGAGCGCAACGAGAAGACCATGCAGCTGATCCATTTCGACGAGAGCGAGAAGCCTCGTTCGATCCAGCTGTACGGCGTCGACCCGGCCACCGTCGGCAAGGCCGTCCGCATGATCGCGGAGGAGGATCTCGCCGATCACATCGACCTGAACTTCGGGTGCCCGGTGCCGAAGGTGACGCGGAAGGGGGGCGGGTCCGCGCTGCCGTACAAGCGTCCTCTGCTCCGGGCGATCCTGCGCGAGGCCGTGAGCGGGGCGGGGGATCTGCCGGTCACGATGAAGATGCGCAAGGGGATCGACGACGATCACATGACGTATCTGGACGCCGGGCGGATCGCGGTCGAGGAGGGGGTCACCTCCATCGCGCTGCACGGTCGTACCGCCGCCCAGCACTACGGCGGCACGGCGGACTGGGACGCGATCGCCCGCCTGAAGGAACATGTGCCGGAGATTCCCGTGCTCGGCAACGGGGACATCTGGTCGGCGTCGGACGCGTTGCGGATGGTGGCGTCCACCGGCTGCGACGGGGTGGTCGTCGGGCGGGGGTGTCTGGGGCGGCCGTGGCTGTTCGCGGACCTGGTGGCGGCGTTCGAGGGGCGTACGGAAGACATCGCCCGGCCTTCTTTGCGCGAGGTGGCCGATGTCATGGTCCGGCACGCCACGCTGCTGGGGGAGTGGATCGGCGACGAGTCCCGCGGGGTCATCGACTTCCGTAAGCACGTGGCCTGGTACCTGAAGGGCTTCGCGGTCGGCAGCGAGATGCGCAAGCGGCTCGCGATCACGTCGTCGTTGGCGGAACTCCGGTCGGGGCTGGACGAGTTGGAGCTGGACCAGCCCTGGCCGACGGGCGCCGACGGGCCGCGTGGCCGCACGTCCGGCAACAACCGGGTGGTCCTCCCGGACGGCTGGCTGAAGGACCCGTACGACTGCGCGGGGGTCGGGGAGGACGCGGAGCTGGACACGTCGGGGGGCTGACCGGTCGGGTGCGGGTGCGGGTCCGGTGGGTGGGTCGGGGCAACGGCCCGTCCTGGCGCGGGTGACTGCAGCTCCACAGGGGCGCGGGGAACTGCGCGACCAGCCCTCACTCACCCGCAGCCGCCCGACAACCCGACCCGGCGCCCCCGTAGGCGCCCCGCCCAAGCCCAGCGCAGCGTCACCCCTTCGAGGGGTGCCGAGTCGAGCCGTACGCCGTCAGGAAGCGGTCTCGGAAGGAGCTCATCTTCCAGACCGGGGCGTTGTGCGCCGGCTTCAGGCCGTCCGTCCAGTTCCAGGACGCGATCTTGTCGAGAACCTTCGGGTCCTTGGCGACGATCGAGATCGGCACGTCACGGCTGGCGTTCTCCCCGCTGACCCGGGCGATCGGCTGGTGGTCGCCGAGGAAGACGAGGACCGTGTCGTCGCTGCCGTAGCGCTCCAGCCACTGGGTCAGTGAAGTGACCGAGTACGAGATGGACTTGCCGTACTCCTGCTTGGAGCGGGTGGAGTCGGCGATGATCTCGGACGGCTTGGTGCCCGCCTTCTGGATGCCCTTGAAGATCGAGCCGTCGCCCAGGTCGTCCCAGTCGACCATCTTCGGGATGGGCGCCCAGGGCTGGTGGCTGGAGGTCAGGATGATCTCGGACATCAGCGGTTTGTCGCGCTTCTTGCCGTGGACCTGGCGCTGGTAGGCCTCCAGGGCGTACTGGTCGGGCATCGTCGACCAGCTGAACTTGGGTCCCTGGTAGCCGAGTTGGAAGGCGTTGTAGACCTTGTCGAGGTCGTAGTACTTCTGCTCGGGCCAGCCCTTCTGGATGCCCGGCATCACCCCGACCGTGTCCCAGGCGCCGGTCTTCTTGAAGGCCTTGGTGAGGCTGAGATGGTCGCTGGCCATGACCGTGCGGTAGCGCTGCTGGTTGTCGATCCAGAGGCCGGAGAGGGTCGTCGAGTGGCCCAGCCAGCTGCTGCCGCCGTACGTCGCCGAGGTCAGCCAGCCGCTCTTCGCGTGGAAGCCGGCCTTCGCGAGGGCCGCGGTGCTGGTGTCGAGGGTCTTGTCCACGCCGGGCGCGATGGCCGGGTCCTCGACGGCGCTGCGGCCGTAGCTCTCGATGAAGGTGAAGATCATGTCCTTGCCGCGCAGGTCGGGCACCAGCTGGGAGCCGGGTGTGTTCCCGAAGGCGTCGACCTTGGCCACCTTCTGGAACTCCGCCTCGTCCCGCATGGTGTACAGCACCCGCTTGGCCTGGGTGGTGGCGAGCGCGGCGGTGTGTTCGGAGGCCAGCGGAGTGCCGAAGATCTGCAGACCGAGCGCGGCGCAGGTGACCCAGACGGTGGCCGCGAGGAGGGTGCCCCGGGTGGCGGTCTGCCGGTCCAGGACCAGCAGACCGCTCAGCCGGACCATCGCCAGCGCCATGACGGCCAGCAGCAGAAGGACCAGGACCACCGCGCCGACCGCGGCACCGACCGCCACTCCCTTGCCCATCGAGTCCGCGACGTACGACTGCGCGTCGTCGAGCAACTCCCAGTCGAGGACGACATTGAAAGGCCGCCCGAGGTAGTCGTTGAATCCCATGTCGAGCAGGTTCAGGATCGTCATCACGCCGAGCCCCACCCCGGACACCACGGCCACCACCAGCCGCGGCCGACGCGGCAGCGCCAGCGCCACGGCCGCCCCAAGGATCGCCTCCGCCGGAAGCCGCACGAACGCCCGCAGGTGCAGATAGGCGACCTTGTTCGGCAGGAGCAGGGCGCCCAGGACGAGCAGGGCGGCGAGGATGTTGAGGGTCCAGCGCGTGTTGCGTACGGCGGTGGGGTGCGCGTCCCGCCAGTGGACCAGACGCGCGCGCAGGGACGGCTTCTCGGCCGGCGTACCGTCCGCACCCGTCGCCTCGGCCTCGGGTGACGTGCTCTCTGCAAGGGTCTCGGACACCCGAGGGTCCTTCCGTACGGGTCCTGGTAGGAGGCGGATCCGATATGGGGTCTCGGATCCGCCACATTCCCGTACGTCCCGCTTCCGGCAGCAGTTCACCGATGCGGGCAAACACCGGGCAAACGCGTGGTCAACGGTCAGGTGAGGGCCTTTCCCACGGCCTCACCCGCGGAGCACTACGCGCCCCCCACCGCCGTCAGCAGCGCGAGCGGCGCCGCAGCGGACCGCGCCTCCCGCACACACGCGTGCGGGTACGGCACCGGCTCCCCATGGGTCTCCCGCCCGTACCCCGCCAGAACCTCCGGCAAGCGGTGCCCGGCGGACGTCGCCGCGTCCACCAGCCCGTGCGCCACCGCCCGGGCCTCGTCGTGCAGCCCGTACCGGGCCAGCCCCAGCGTGATCAGCGCGTTGTCGTGCGGCCACACCGAGCCCCGGTGATACGAGAGCGGGTGATACGCCGCCTGCCCGGCCGCCAGGGTCCGCACCCCCCACCCGGAGAAGAAGTCCCGCTCCAGCAACCGCCGCCCCACCAGCTCTCCGTACTCCTTGTCGAGCAGCCCCGACCACAGCAGATGCCCGGCGTCGGAGGCCAGCGCGTCGACCTGCCGGCCCTCGCCGTCCAGCGCGAGTGCGGGGAAGGCACGGTCCGGCATCCAGAAGTCCCGCTGGAAGCGATCGCGTAGATCCGCCGCGGCCTGTTCGAGGAGTGCCGCGTAGGTCTCGTCCTTCCACACCGTGCGCGCGACCCACGCGGTCCGGCGCAGCGCGTCGTACGCGTAGCCCTGGGCGCCCGCGGCCATCACCGGTCCGCTCGCCCGTGCTCCGTCGGCGCCGCAGATCGCTCCGGGGGAGTCCTTCCAGTTCTGGTTGGCGAGTCCGCCCTGGTCGGCGCGGTAGACGAGGTAACCGCGCGAGGTGAGTCCGCCGTGGTCGAGCATCCAGCCGATCGCCGCACGGGCGTGGGGCTCCAGGCGCCGGGCGAGCGGGAGGTCCCCGGTGTGTTCCACGTATGCGCCGAGCAGGATGAGGAACAGGGGGGTGGCATCGACCGAGCCGTAGTAGCTGCCGTACGGCACCTGTCCGAAGTGGGCCAGTTCTCCGTGCCGCACCTCGTGCACGATCTTGCCGGGCTGGGCCACGGAGGCCGCGCCGGTCTCGGTCGCCTGGGTCGCGGCGAGCGCGGGGAGCGTCGCGGCGGCCAGCTGGGGGCGGTAGGGGAGGGCGAAGAGCGAGGTGAGGAGGGCGTCCCGGCCCAGCAGGGTCAGGAACCAGGGGGCTCCGGCGGCCGGGACGCGCAGTTCCTCGCCGTCGGGGCCGGTCGCCGGTACCTGGAGCGAGGCGAGGTCGGCGAGACCGCGGGCGCAGGCGGCGGCGAGCTCCGGCCAGCCGGTCGGGAAGGCGATGCCCTCCACGAACTCGCCTTCCAGTGCGAGGAGTTGGTCGTTCAGCGCGGCCGGAGAGCTCGGTACCCGCCGGGCCCGCTTGTCGCCGTGCGGGCGGGCCATCACCCGCAGTGTCAGTTCGGCCGTGCCGTGCGGCTCCAGGTCCAGCGTCCAGACCAGGCGCCTGGCTCCGGTGCCCGTCTCCTCGACGCCATCCGGGGCGGGGTCGGCCGTCACCGTCGTACAGGAACGCCATTCGGCGCGCTGGTAGGTGAACTCCACGCCGTCGTCGAGGATTTCGCGGCGCCGGATCGCGCCGGTCTTCGTGTAGGTGCGGTAGTCGGAGCGGAGTTCGAACTGGTCGGTGAAGTCGGCGTCCGCGGTGACCGCGAGGCGGACCGTCGTCGGCACCGGGCGGTTGCTGGTGACCCGGAGGGATTCGACGAACGAGCCGTCCCCCACTGCCTGTTCGCGGAAGAGTGTGCAGGCGGGCGGCTCCTGGCGGCCGCCGCGCGGGACGAGGACACAGCGCGCGGTGTCGCCGTCGGCCACCGGCGACAGGGCCTCCGGTACCGCGCCGTCGACCGTGAGCTGCCAGCGGCTCAGGTGCCGGGCGTCGCGTACGAACAGCCCGTCCGGGGAGCTGCCGCCGCCCCGGACGCCGCTGATGTCCCCGCCGTCACCCACGGCAGCGAACGTCCCGCCGTGCACAAGCAGATGATGCCGGTCCGTCATCGCCGGATCCCTCCCTTGAGTCCCATGTCCGCCGTGACTGTGGTGTCGCTGTGCAGCAGGTCGAGCGCGAGCGCGGCGGTCCAGCTGAAGCCGGTCGCTCCGCAGGACTCTCCGGTGTACGGGTCGACGTACTCCGCGAAGTCGGTGGTCGCGGCGAGTTCGAGGGCCGACTCCCGCAGTGCGTCGGCCCGTCGGTGCTCGTCGTGGGTGCGCAGCCCGCGCTCCAGCAGCCAGGCGGTGTTGAACCAGGCCGGGCCGCGCCAGTAGCGGTGCGGATCGAAGGCCTCGCCGAGGAGGTCGTAGCTGGGGAGGAGGCGGGTGCTGGTGCCGAGGCCGAAGTGGGGGCCGGAGGCGGTCCGCACGACCGCCGTGACGATGTCCCGCGGGAGGCCGGGGAGCAGCAGGGGGAGCAGGCCGGAGACTCCACGCTCGGGGATCAGGGCGCCGCGCCTGTCCTGGGCGGACCCTCGCAGATCCCGGCACAGGAACATCCCGCTCGCCGGATCCCACAGCCGGTCCACCAGCGCCGCCGTCAGCCGCTCCGCGCGCGCGTGCCGGGCAGTGCCGGGCGCCCCCAGTTCGTCGGCGATCCGGGCGAGGGCGTGTTCGGAGGCGATGAGCAGGGCGTTGAAGGCGGGGTCCTCGACGGCGAACTCTCCGCCGCCGTCGGCGTATCCGGCGTCCCGGTAGTCCGTCGCCAGCCGCACGTACCGTCCGTAGTCCAGATCCGTCGGCCGGTCCTCGGCGGCTCCGTGGTCGAGGTCGGCGCGGCGGAAGGAGCGGGCCGGGGCCGGTGTGACGCGGGAGAGCGGGAGGTCCCAGGCGGGGCTGTTGTCCATACCCTGTTCCCAGGGGTGCACGACGGACGCGAGGCCGCCTCCGCCCAGGTCGCGGCGGTGCAGGAGGTAGCGGTGCCAGGCGGCCAGGCGTGGGTACATCCTCGCGAGGAAGCCGCGCGCACGGGACAGACCGGGGTCGGCGCGGTGGACCAGCCACACCGCCAGGGCATGGACCGGTGGCTGCACGATGCCGGACGTCTGTACGGTGCGCGGGGCGCCCGCGGCGCGCCCCGCGGTCGAGGAGCGCCAGAAGTCGGGGCTCGGGAAGTACGCGTCGAGCGGTACGGAGGGGTTGAAGACGATGTGCGGGACGCGCCCGTCGCCCCACTGGGCCGCCAGCAGCGTCTCCAGCTCCGTCTGGGCCCGCAGCGGGGAGAGGTGGCGCAGGCCGATCGCGATGAACGCGGAGTCCCAGGACCACTGGTGCGGGTACAGACCGCGCGAGGGCACCGTGGAGGCGCCGGTCCAGTTGCTCTCCAGCACCCTCGCCGCCCTGACGTGCAGGGAATGTGACGAGCCCGGCGGATCGTATGCGATCGAGCGCGCCGCGGAAGGGGTGATGAGCTGGGCAGTGCGATCCACTCGGGGCTCCCCGAAGACGTGTGACCGACCGGTTCGGTCAGGGCTACCGTAGGGTTACGTCTATTTAACACGCAAAACTCAGAATGTAATGCAGAGTTGAGAAACACAAGGGGGTGCGCATGACCGGACGGAGTCAGACCGGCGCCGGAGATCTGCTCGAACTGGTCCGCAGCGGGCGAGCCGTCACGCGCGGGGCGCTCCAGCAGGCCACCGGACTGTCCCGGGCGACCGTCGGCCAGCGCCTCGACCGGCTCTTCCGCGCGGGCTGGCTGCGCGAGGGCGCCGGGGGCCCCGTCGACTCCCCGCTGGGCGGCCGCCCCTCCATCACCCTGGAGTTCGACGACGCCCATGCCGTCGTCCTCGCCGCCGACCTGGAGACCCGGCACGCGCGCGCGTGCGTGCTGTCCCTCGCCGGCGAGATCCTCGCCGAGCACAGCGGCACCCTGGTGATCGAGGACGGACCGGACGCCGTGCTCGGCGAGCTGGGCCGCTGGTTCGCCGAGCTGCTGGAGAAGGCCGGGCACCGGGCCGAGGAGGTCTGCGGGATCGGGCTCGCCGTGCCGGGCCCGGTCGACCTGGAGAGCGGCCGGGTGGTCCAGCCGCCGATCATGCCCGGCTGGGACGGCTACGACATAAGAGGCCGCCTGTCCGGAGCCTTCACCGAGCACACCGGGACCGGTCCGGTCCCCGTGCTCGTCGACAACGACGCCAACCTCATGGCGTACGGCGAACAGCGCACGGCCTACCCCGACTGCTCGGCGTTCGTGCTGGTCAAGGTCTCGACGGGCATCGGCGCCGGAGTCGTGGTCGACGGTTCGGTCTACCGGGGCATCGACGGCGGCGCGGGCGACCTCGGCCATATCCGGGTCCCCGCGGGCGCGGAGGCGCTGTGCCGGTGCGGTTCCTACGGCTGTCTCGCCGCCGTCGCGAGCGGTGGTGCCGTGGCGCGGCGGCTGGCGGCGACCGGGGTGCCGGCGGCCTCGGGCTCGGATGTGCGCGACCTGCTCGCGTCCGGGCATCCGGAGGCGGCGGCGCTCGCGCGCGAGGCGGGGCGGCAGGTCGGGGACGTTCTCGCGACCGTCGTGACCCTGCTGAACCCCGGAGTTCTGATGATCGCCGGAGATCTGGCCGGCACTCCCTTCCTCACGGGCGTCCGGGAGCTGCTGTATCAGCGGGCGCTGCCCCGCTCCACCGCCCGGCTGGAGGTCGTGACCTCGCGGCTGGGGGAGCGGGCCGGGCTGATCGGGGCGGGTGCGCTGGTCGTGGAGCATCTGTACGCGCCCGAGCGGATCGAGGAGAGGTTGCTGGCCATGGGCGTATGACGTCCGTGTTTCCGCCTCTGCTTCCGTCCGAATGCGCGTCCGCATGGTGAAATCCGGCACCCTGTGGCAGCGTGATTCTCGCCACCCTTGAGAAGGGTGCCGCTCGGATGAGCGGATCTTGGGCGACTGCACTTCTCCAAGGGGTGGCACTCAGTGCCACCCCTTGATCGTTCATCGATCGAAATCAGGCGTGCGAATAGGCGCTCGAATGAGCGGTTAGGAGGGCCTGTGGGGATTGCCGCGTTCAAGAAGTGAAAACATCCGCCGCTTGTCGCTTGCCAAGCTTTGACTTTCGATCCGCTGGCGGACGACTGGTTACGGGCGTATGACGCCCGAGTAGACGTACCCAGACGCCTTCGATCTGGGTATGTTCCTCGCCGTCAGGGCAGCCACCGCGTCCTCGAGGGAGTCGAGACCCGTGTCGGAAAACAAAGAACCCCACGTAGCGAAGTTCGTCTACGACTTCACCGAGGGAAACAAGGACCTCAAGGACCTCCTGGGTGGCAAGGGCGCGAACCTCGCCGAGATGACCAACCTGGGACTCCCCGTTCCCCCCGGCTTCACCATCACGACGGAAGCCTGCAAGGTCTACCTGGACAGCGGCGAGGAGCCCGCGGCACTGCGTGACGAGGTGAGTGCGCACCTCGATGCGCTGGAGCAGCGCATGGGCAAGAAGCTCGGCCAGGCCGACGACCCGCTGCTCGTCTCGGTCCGCTCCGGCGCGAAGTTCTCGATGCCGGGAATGATGGACACGGTCCTGAACATCGGTCTCTCCGACAAGTCGGTCCAGGGGCTCGCCAAGCAGGCCGGCGACGACCGTTTCGCCTGGGACTCCTACCGACGGCTCATCCAGATGTTCGGCAAGACCGTCCTCGGCGTCGACGGCGACCTCTTCGAGGAGGCCCTCGAGAAGGCCAAGGAGGCCAAGAAGGTCACGGTCGACACCGACCTGGAGGCCGCCGACCTCAAGAAGCTCGTCACCGCCTTCAAGAAGATCGTCAAGAAGGAGGCGGGCCGGGACTTCCCGCAGGACCCGCGCGAGCAGATGGACCTCGCCATCCACGCGGTCTTCGACTCCTGGAACACCGACCGCGCCAAGCTCTACCGCCGCCAGGAGCGCATCCCCGGCGACCTGGGCACCGCGGTCAACGTCTGCTCGATGGTCTTCGGCAACCTCGGCCCGGACTCCGGCACCGGCGTCGCGTTCACCCGTGACCCCGCCTCCGGCCACCAGGGCGTCTACGGCGACTACCTCCAGAACGCCCAGGGCGAGGACGTCGTCGCGGGCATCCGCAACACCGTCCCGCTCGCGGAGCTGGAGCAGATCGACAAGAAGTCGTACGACCAGCTGATGCAGATCATGGAGACGCTGGAGAACCACTACAAGGACCTCTGCGACATCGAGTTCACCATCGAGCGCGGTCAGCTGTGGATGCTCCAGACCCGGGTCGGCAAGCGCACGGCGGGTGCGGCCTTCCGGATCGCGACCCAGCTGGTGGACCAGGGCCTGATCGACGAGGCGGAGGCGCTGCAGCGCGTCACCGGCGCCCAGCTCGCCCAGCTGATGTTCCCGCGCTTCGACGAGAACACCAAGGTCGCGCAGGTCGGCCGGGGCATCGCGGCCTCGCCGGGCGCGGCCGTCGGCAAGGCGGTCTTCGACTCGTACACCGCGGTGAAGTGGTCGCGCTCGGGCGAGAAGGTCATCCTGGTCCGCCGGGAGACGAACCCCGACGACCTCGACGGCATGATCGCGGCCGAGGGCATCCTGACCTCGCGCGGCGGCAAGACCTCCCACGCGGCCGTGGTCGCGCGCGGCATGGGCAAGACCTGTGTCTGTGGCGCGGAGGAGCTGGAGGTCGACACCAAGCGGCGCCGGATGACGGTTCCGGGCGGACACGTCGTCGAGGAAGGCGACCTGATCTCCATCGACGGCTCGTCGGGCAAGGTCTACCTGGGCGAGGTCCCGGTCGTGCCGTCGCCGGTCGTCGAGTACTTCGAGGGCCGGATGCACGCGGGCGCCAACGACGCCGACGAGCTGGTCGAGGCCGTGCACCGGATCATGGCGTTCGCGGACCGCAAGCGGCGCCTGCGAGTGCGGGCCAACGCGGACAACGCCGAGGACGCGATGCGCGCCCGTCGCTTCGGTGCCCAGGGCATCGGCCTCTGCCGTACCGAGCACATGTTCCTCGGTGACCGCCGCGAACTGGTCGAGCGGCTGATCCTGGCCGACACGGAGACCGAGCGCGAGGAGTCGCTGAAGGCGCTGCTCCCGCTGCAGAAGCAGGACTTCGTGGAGCTGTTCTCGGCGATGGACGGGCTGCCGGTGACGGTACGGCTGCTGGACCCGCCGCTGCACGAGTTCCTGCCCGACATCACCGAACTGTCGGTCCGCGTGGCGTTGGCGGAGTCCCGTCAGGAGCCGCACGAGAACGAACTGCGGCTGCTCCAGGCCGTGCACCGGCTGCACGAGCAGAACCCGATGCTGGGCCTGCGTGGAGTGCGCCTCGGCCTGGTCATCCCCGGCCTGTTCACCATGCAGGTCCGCGCGATCGCGGAGGCGGCGGCGGAACGCAAGAACGCCAAGGGCGACCCGCGCGCGGAGATCATGATCCCGCTGGTGGGCACGGTCCAGGAGCTGGAGATCGTCCGCGAGGAGGCCGACCAGGTCGTCGCGGAGGTCGAGGCGGCGACGGGTGTGGAGCTGAAGCTGTCGATCGGCACGATGATCGAACTCCCGCGCGCCGCGCTGACCGCCGGTCAGATCGCGGAGGCCGCGGAGTTCTTCTCCTTCGGCACCAACGACCTCACCCAGACGGTGTGGGGCTTCAGCCGGGACGACGTGGAGGCGAGCTTCTTCACGGCCTACCTGGAGAAGGGCATCTTCGGTGTCTCCCCGTTCGAGACGATCGACAAGGACGGCGTGGGCTCCCTGGTGAAGCTGGCCGCCGAGGCGGGCCGCAAGACCCGCCCCGACCTCAAGCTCGGCGTCTGCGGTGAGCACGGCGGCGACCCGGAGTCGGTCCACTTCTTCCACGAGGTGGGTCTGGACTACGTCTCCTGCTCCCCGTTCCGCATCCCGGTGGCCCGCCTGGAGGCGGGGCGCGCGGCGATCACGGCGAACGGCAGCGGCCACCGGTAGGCCCCGGCCGGGCCACTGGACCCCGGATCCGCCGCCCGTCCCCGACCCTCATCCGATGGGCGGCGGCTCCGGATCACGAAGAGAGGGCGGCACCCTTGTGCGGGGGTGCCGCCCTCTCTCTTCGCGTGGCGTGCGATTCATATGGCGCGCAAGGCGGTCTCCAGGACCTCGTGGACGGTCCTCGCGGGGTGGCCGACGGTGGCTTCCAGGGTGGGGTCGGTGGTGTTGAACTCGCCGTTGCGGGACGCGGCGAACATCGTCAGGGCGAACTCCGCCACCGGCCGTGGCATCCCGCCGGCGACCGCCGCGGACGTCCACTCGTCGTCGTCCATGACGACTCGGGTGACGGTCCGGGCCGTGAGGTCGCCGAGGATGCCGGCGACATCGGCGAAGTCCAGCGTGCGGGGCGCTGTCAGCGATGGCGTGATTCCTTCGAGTACGCCGTCCTCGGCCAGGGCGACGGCCGCGGCTTCCGCCAGATCCTCGTGGGCCGTCCAGGACACCGGACCGTCCTGAGGCACGGCGAGTGTGCCGGTCTTGAGCGCCATGGCGAGGTACGGGCTCAGGGCGGAGGCGTAGAACCCGTTACGAAGAGCGGTGTAGGGGACTCCTTGCCGCTCCAGATGCTCCTCGGTGGCCGCGTGGACGCGCTGCGGCGGGAAGAGCGACGTGGGGGAGGCGGCCTGGTGGCTGGTGTACAGGATGTGCCGGGCGCCCGCTTCCCGTGCCGCGTCGACGGCGGCGCAGTTGGCGGTCAGCGCGCCGCCGCCGCGAATGGCCGCGGAGACGACCAGGAGCCGCTCGGCGCCCTCGAAGGCGTGCTTCAGCCCGCCGGGCTCGGTGAAGTCTCCCGCCCGGACCCGGACGCCGCGCTCGGCGAGATGGGCTGCCTTGCCCACGTCGCGGACGCTGACGCCGATCCGGTGGGCCGGTATCCGCTCCAGCAGGCGGTCGACGATCAGTGATCCGAGGTGGCCGGTGGCTCCCGTCACGATCAGCATGCGTGTCTCCAGTCCATGATGTTTCCAGCGGAATAAAAATAACGGTATCACTGATAATTCCGCTGGCTCCGTCGATTGCGGGTCCGGCGATACCATCGTCGACGCCCTGCTGGATGCCGCCGCGGAGCATGTCTTCGCCGAGCACGTGGCCCCTCGGACGACCCGGTGGAAGACCTCCGCGCCGGATGGCACACGCAGATCGACTTCGGTCCGGCGAACCCGTACGCCTACGGCCTGTTGCTCGACCCGGCTCGTGCGCGCAAGGGTGGCACCGTCGGCTCCGGTCTCGGCGAGGTCGCGCGGTTGTCCTTGCCGGTGTCCTCGGCGGTCGCCGCCTCGTCGTGGGCCACGCAGTCCGCGGGCGGTTGGTCGCAGCCGATGCCGTCGCCGTCCCGGTCGAGATCGGTGCCGTGGTGCACGTCTTGCCCGGCCGTGTAGGCCGCGCTGCAGTTCCCCGTGACGCGAACGTGACGTGACCGGAAGGTAGCCCTCCGCAAGGACTCCTCCAGGGTTCGCGACCGCCTCAGCGAACCCGCTCCTGCCGCGCCTCGGTCGCCTCACGGAACTCGGCCAGCGCGGCCCGTCGGCGGCGCAGGTCCTCGATGTCCGTGTCGAGACGTTCCAGGTGTACGGCCATCGTGCGCAGCACCTCCGGGCAGGGCTCGATCCCCGGCCCGGCGCCGGTGGCGCACGGCAGCATCTCGCGGATGGCGTCGGTGGTCAGTCCCGCCGCCAGCATGCCCCGGATGCGGGCGACGACGTACGGGGCGTCGGGTGCGTAGACGCGGTAGCCGCTGGTGTCACGGTCGGGGCACAGCAGGCCCTGCTCCTCGTAGTACCGCAGCAGTCGGTGGGCGACTCCGGTCTGCCGTGACAGCTCGCCTATCAGCACTGACTCTCCTCACTACGCCGGGGACTTGACCCTCACACCGATGTGATGGGTCAACGTACGGGGCATGCGCGATTCATTCCCCGCCCTCCCTTCCTCCGCCCTCCCTTCCCTCGCCACCACCGTCACCGGCACCGGCCCGGGGCTGCTGCTGGCCCATGGCGCCACCGGCAGCATCGAAGGCAACTTCGCGCCGGTGCTGCCCGCCCTCGCCGCCGCCCACACCGTTGTCGCCCCGGACTATCCCGGCTCGGGCGAAACCCCGGTCGCCGACGTCCCGCTGGACCTCGACGCGCTCGCGGACTCGGTCGTCGACGCCGCCGTACGGCACGGCGTCGAGCGGTTTGCGGTGCTCGGGTTCTCGCTCGGCACGCTGGTGGCGGTGCGTGCCGCCGTACGGCATCCCGAGCGGGTGACGGCGCTCGTGCTGACCGCCGGATTCGCCCGGCCCGACGACCACCTGCTCGGCCTGATCCCCGGTTGGCGGGCCGAGGAGCCTCCCGCACTCCAGCCGCACCTCGACATGGTCCACTCCCTCGACATCACCGCCGACCTGGCCGGGGTCACCGTCCCGACGCTCGTCGTCGCGACGACCGCCGACAGTCTGGTCCTGCCCGAGGGATCCCGCGCCCTGGCCGCCGGGATCCGGGGTGCGCGGTACGCGGAGATCGACAGCGACCACGTGGTCATGGTCGAGCGGCCAAAGGAGTGGCTGAAGCCGGTGCTCGGCTTTCTGGACTCGCTCTCGCAGGGCGGTGAGGGGGAGTGAAGCTCCAGGTCGTCCTTCCGAACGAGACCGCGGGCGCCGACCCGCGCCAACTCGCCGACCTGGCACGACAGGCCGAGGACCTCGGCTACGACACCGCATGGCTTCCCGATCACCTCCTGCCGCCCGGCGAGTACGGCCCCGTGTACGGCGGGGTCCTCGAACCGCTGGTGACGCTGGGGTGGCTGGCCGCCGCGACCGGCCGGATCAGGCTGGGCACCTCCGTGCTCGTCCTGCCCCTGCGCAGTCCTTTCGTGGTGGCCAAACAGGTCGCGACCCTTCACGCGCTGTCCGGTGGGCGGATCACCCTGGGGGTCGGAATCGGTTGGGACGAGCGGGAGTTCACCGCCCTCGGCGCCGACTTCGGCAGCCGGGCGGCCCGCACGGACGAGGCGATCGCGCTGCTCCGGCACCTGTTCGAGGTCGGCCGGGGTCCCTTCGAGGGGCGCTGGTACGGCTTCGAGGCGGGCGTCTTCGAGCCGCGCCCCGTGGGTCCGGTACCGGTCATGACCGGCGGTGTCACCGACGCAGCCCTGCGCCGGGCGGCCCGCTGTGCCGACGTCTGGCAGGGCGTGGGTCTGGACCCGAAGGCATTCGGTGAACGCCTGGCCTACCTACGGGCCCACATGTGCGACCGCACGGTCTCTCCCGGCACCCGCCTCGACTGGTCCGCCCCGAACCGCACGCCCGGCGAGGCCGCTCGCATCGCCGAGGCCTTCCGGGGCGCCGGAGCGGAGCACTTGGCGGTGCACTTCGGCGCCCCGGACGGATACGCCCACCGCATGGCCGCCTTCGCCCGAGCGGCCCGTCCCTGATGGGGTCGGGGTCACCTCATCGGCTCAACTGTCATCGGCCACCCCGTCGTTGTCCCGGTCCAGGTGGGAGGCGTGCCCCGGAACGCCTCGGTGGATCGGGGCGGCACCGGCGGCGCGGGCCTCGGTGCGCGCGAGAGCGGGTAGGACGTACCGCTACCGGCTCACTTGGGAGCGGGCCGAGAGGCGGACGGCGGAGCCGGTGGCTCCTCCCTGCCGATGCCCCCTACGCCCGCACCACCGGCGTCTCCCTGCGTCGCTCGCTTGCCCGGCCCGGAAACTGTCCGCCCGCCGGCGGCCCCTGTGCCGACGGCAGCCGGACCACCGCGTCCAGTCCGCCGGTCGCTGCCGCGCGCAGGCTCGCCTCGCCGCCGCTCGCGTGTGCCAGCCGCTGGACCAGGGCGAGTCCCAGACCGGTGCCGCCCTTGGGGGCGCCCGGTGCGCGCCAGAACCGGTCGAAGGCGCGGGCGCGCTCGTCGGCCGTCATGCCGCGACCCTCGTCGGTGACGTGCAGGTCCACCCAGCCGGGGCGGAGGGCGCGGCGGGACGGGGCGTACGGACGCAGTTCCACGGTCACCGTGCTGCCGGCCGGTGAGGCGCGCAGGGCGTTGGAGAGCAGGTTGTCCAGGATCTGCTCCACGGCGCCCGGGAGCGCGAGGACCGGACCCCCGCTGCCCGCGAACAGAACCAGCGAGACGCCCTGCCGGCCGTAGAGCGGCAGCCAGGTGCGGTGCCGCTCCGCGCAGACCTCGCCGACGTCCACCAGACCCCGCGTCGCCGCGTGTTCCTCCAGCCGGGCCATCGCGAGCAGCCCCTCCACCATCCGGGCCAGCCGGTCGGTCTCCGTCACGGCCGCGGTCAGGCTGCCCCGGCCGCGCGCGGACACGCTCGGCTCCAGGTTCTCCAGCCGCAGCCGCAGCGCGGCCAGCGGCGTCTTGAGCTGGTGCGAGGCCTCGCCCGCGAAGGCGCGCTGAGCGTCCAGAAGATGGGCGAGCCGGGCCGCCGTACGGTTGAACGCGGCGGCCAGACTGCGGACTTCGGGCGGGCCTTTGGTCACCGCCACCGGCGTCGCGCGGCCCCCGTCCGCCAACTCGTGTGTGGCCCGCTCCAGTTCACGGATGGGGCGGCCGGTCCAGCGGGCGATGCCGAAACCCACCAGGACGACGGCCGTGAGGACACCGAGCCCGCCGAGGGCGAGCAGCAGCCACACGTGGTGGACGCGCTCGTGCACCATCCGGGTGGGGACCGTCAGCCACACGGCACCCTGAGCGCCGTGGCCCATGGGTGCGGCGACCGACAGGTACTCGACCCCGCCGATCGTGGAGGTGCGCGCGTCCGCCGTCGACGCGCCCCGCAGGGCCGCCACGATGCCCGGTCGGGAGGCCAGCGCGGCGGACGCCCCCTCGGACAGCGGGTGCGAGGAGGCCAGCAGAGCGCCCGTCCCGTCCACGACGACCACCTTCCCGCCGATGCGCGCGGCACAGTGGACCACCCGCTGGGGCAGGTCCCGCTCGGCGCGACCCGTCTCCAGCGCCAGCGCCGCGTACGCGGAGACCGACTCGGCCTCGTCCCGCGCGGCGCCCACCACCCGCTCCCGCTCGCCGCGTGAATACACGAACCCCAGCGGGATCTCCAGGCAGAGCAGCACCAGAACGGCCAGAGTGAGATAGCTGAGCAGGATCCGGCGCGTCATGCCGGCCCGGCCGGTCCGGTGTGCACCGCCAGCCGGAAGCCGACCCCGCGCAGTGTCTGGATCCAGGCCGGATGTCCCAACTTCCTTCGCAGCGAGGCGACATGGACGTCCAGCGTCTTCGTCGGACCTTCGTAGAACGGGTCCCAGACCCGGTCCAGGATCTGCTGCCGGGAGTAGACCGCGCCCGGGTCCTCGGTGAGCAGCGCGAGCAGGTCGAACTCCTTCGGCGTGAGCGGTACTTGGGCCTCGCCGACCCAGACCTGCCGGGTACGGCGGTCCACGGCGAGCGGACCGGGTTCGGGCGCGGGCGCCGCCGCGGGCGGCGGGACGGCGGCCTCCTGCGTGCGCCGCGTCCGCCGGGTCACGGCCCGCACCCGGGCCACCAACTCCCGTACGCTGAACGGCTTCGGGAGATAGTCGTCGGCGCCCAGTTCCAGGCCCAGTACCCGGTCGGCCTCCTCCCCGCGCGCACTGAGGATGACGATCGGGACGTCGGAGACCTCACGGATGCCCCGGCAGACGTCGATGCCGTCCATGTCCGGCAGCCCCAGGTCCAGGAGCACGACATCGCCGTACGGCCCTCTCAGTCCCTCGGTGCCGGTGGTCACGTGATCGACCGTCAGGCCGAAGTGCCCGAGGCCCTCGGCCAGGGGTTCGGCGATCGTCTCGTCGTCCTCGATGAGCAGCACGCGCAGGCCCATACGTCTTATCTCTCCCACCCGAATTCATATTTTCCACCCTGTGCCCGACACGCTACAAGAAGCAGGCGCGTACCGGGAGTCGGGAAAAAGAATGTCCTGCTCCTGGCCGCACTCTGGCCCGCTTTTAACCTTCCTCTGTACATCGCCCCTCTACGGTGATGCGCACTGGTCGAACTCCCAGCTCAGGAGGCTGCTTTGAAGGCATTGCTGGATCGTGCGCGCTCGTTCAGGCGACGCGTGGATTTCGAGAGCGGCGAATACCGGAAACTGGCCGAGGGGCAATACCCGGAGGCGCTCTTCATTACCTGCTCGGACTCACGGGTCATCCCCGCGCTCATCACCGGAGCCCGGCCCGGTGAGATATTCGAGCTGCGCAATGCGGGCAATATCGTGCCGTCGTACGGACAACACGCGGCCGGTGGTGAGGCCGCCACCATCGAGTACGCACTGGAGGTGCTCGGGGTTCAGGACGTGGTCGTGTGCGGTCACTCACACTGCGGGGCGATGGGGGCGCTGCGCTCCGGCGACGACCTGACCGCGCTGCCCGGGGTGGACGCGTGGCTGGGCCTGGCCCGCCCGTCCCTGGCCTCCGTGCTCACCGGCGCCCCCGACGATCTCGAGCTCTCCGACGTCGTCCAGCGCAACGTCGTCAACCAGCTGGCCGCGCTGCGGAGTTACCCCGTGGTGCGGCAGCGGCTCGACACCGACCGGCTGCGGTTGCACGGCTGGTACTACGAGGTCGACACCGGCCAGGTGCACGAGCTCGACGAGGACGGCCGCTTCCGGGTGCACGCCGGATGAGCGGGGCACATGCGCGGGGGCGGGGGGACAGGGCCGCGCCGAAAGGCCGTAGGGAAACGAGCAGTTCGGGGCAACCGGCCGACTCGCGGGAGCCGAGGAGCCCCCAGACATCCGGGGGCCCACAGGCACCCCAGGGCTCACAGGCACCCCAGGGTCCACCGGCACCCAAGGGCCCGAAGGGTGACCTCGGCACCGAGATCACCGCCTCCCTCGTCGTGTTCCTCGTCGCCCTGCCGCTCTGCATCGGGGTGGCCGTCGCCTCCGGGGTCCCGGCCGAACTGGGCATCATCTCCGGGGTGATCGGCGGACTCGTGGTCGGCGCGGTCCGCGGCAGCACCCTGCAGGTCAGCGGTCCCGCCGCGGGGCTCGCCGCGCTGGTGGCGGAGACGGTCGCCGAGCACGGGGTGGCCATGCTCGGGGTGATCGTCCTGTGCTCGGGAATCCTCCAGGTCGTGCTCGGTGTCGTACGGCTCGGGCGGATGTTCCAGGCCATCTCGATCGCCGTCGTGCAGGGCATGCTCGCCGGGATCGGGCTGCCGCTGATGTTCAGCCAGGCCTATCCGATGGCCGACGACAAGGCGCCCGGCACGCCGATCGAGAACATGGCCGGGATCCCCGGGCTGCTCGCGAACGTCCTGACCGACCGGCAGGCGATGACCGCGCTGCTGCTCGGCATCGTCACCGTCGTCCTGAGCTTCGTGTGGAAGAAGGCGCCGGGGCCGGTCAGGAAGGTCCCGGCCGCGCTGGTCGCGGTGGGTATCGGGATCGCGGTCGCCGCGCTGCCCGGGGTCGAGGTGAAGACCCTCCAGGTCGGCAACCTGCTCGCGGCCGTACAGGTGCCGGGCGCCGAGCAGTTCGCGGGTCTCGCCGACGCGGCGATCATCACGTCGATCCTCACCTTCACGGTCATCGCCTCGGCGGAGAGCCTGTTCACGGCGGCGGCCGTGGACCGTATGCACAGCGGTCCGCGCACCCGCTACAACACCGAACTCGTGGCCCAGGGCGCCGGGAACACGGTGGCCGGCATCCTCGGCGCGCTGCCGATCACGGCCGTGGTCGCCCGCAGTTCGGCGAACGTCCAGGCGGGCGCGAAGACCCGGCTCTCCCGCACCCTGCACGGTCTATGGCTGCTGGCCTTCGCGCTGCTGCTCCCGCAGGTCCTCGCGCTGATCCCGATCTCCGTGCTGGCCGGGGTCCTGGTGCACAGTGGCTGGAAGCTGCTCGCGCCGGAGGAGTTCCCGAAGATGTGGCGCCAGGACCGGGGCGAGTTCGTGGTCATGACCGTCACCACGCTCGTCATCGTGGCGACCGCGCTGCTGGAGGGTGTGCTCGTGGGGCTCGCGGCCGGCATCGTGCTGGCCGCCCTGCGCATGTCGCAGACCGTGATCCGGCACCACATAGAGGACGACACCGCGAAGATCGTCATGGCCGGCAACGCGACCTTCCTGCGCCTGCCGAAGGTCATCGAGGCCCTGGAGTCCGCAGCCGCCTCCGGCAAGCCCCGCATCCGCCTCGACCTCACCGGCGTGACCCACCTGGACCACGCCTGCCGCAGCCAGGTGGAGGAGTTCACGGCCCAGCAGCGGGGGAGGGGGCTGCGGGTGGAACTGCTGATGCCAGGGCCGGGGGTGGTCGCGGCGGCCTCGGCGGCCACGACCTCGCCGCCCGACGCACGGACCGTCGGGACGGCGTCTGGGAGCGCTGGGATGGTGGGTGCGGGGGTGACGTCCGCGGGTGCGGGTGCTGGGGCGGCGTCCGCGGGTGCCGGGGCGCAGGGTGCCGGGGTGAGCGCGGTCGACGCCGGGGCACCGGGCGAGTGGGCCTTCGGGGGCAGGACCGTCGCCGAGCCGGCCCTCGGCGACCAGGTCTCCGACACGGCCGTCGGCGGCGAGGGGCACGCATTCGATACGGGGGCCGCCCGACCCGGAGCCGCCGCCTCCTGGCCTGACATTTCCGACGCCCACGACTTCTCCGCAGCCGGGGCTGACGAGGCGCCGGGCACCCGGCCCGACGGCTTCCGCACCCCGGCCTCCTCCGCAGCCGAGACGTTCGTGGGTGAGCCGGGACCCGGGGTCGAATGGTTCTACCTGGACACCAGGCCCGTACCGGAGGATTACGCGCCGCGCTCTCCGCTCATAGGCTGAGCCCCACCCCGTCGGCGGAGGGAGCTCGGTCATGTCCGGCTGGAACGAGAAGGCCATCCCCGATCAGAGCGGACGCGTGGCCGTCGTCACCGGGGCCAACAGCGGGATCGGGTACGTCACCGCGCGGGAGCTGGCCCGTAGGGGTGCCCGCGTGCTGCTCGCCTGCCGCAGCGAGGCGCGCGGTGCCGGGGCCGGGGAGCGGCTGGTCGCCGAAGTACCGGGCGCGGCGGTGCAGTTCGCCCGCCTGGATCTCGGAGACCTGTCCTCCGTACGGGAGTTCGCGGCGGCGTACCCCTACGACCGCCTCGACCTGCTGATCAACAACGCGGGCGTGATGGCGCTGCCGTACGGCACCACGGCGGACGGCTTCGAAACGCAGTTCGGCACGAACCACCTGGGCCACTTCGCGCTGACCGGCCTGCTGCTGCCCACGCTTCTCGAGACACCCGCCGCGCGCGTCGTGACCGTCTCCAGCACGGCGCACGCGCTGGCCAACATCGACATCGACGACCTCAACAGCGAGCGCCGCTACCGTCGTTGGGTCGCCTACGCCCGCTCCAAGACCGCCAACCTCCTCTTCGTCCACGAACTGGCCCGCAGGCTGGCGGCCCACGGCTCGGACGTGGTCGCGGCGGCGGCGCACCCCGGCTACGCGGCCACCAACCTCCAGACGGCGGGCCCGAAGATGGCGGGCCGCAGGGCGGCGGAACGCTTCATGCGGGTCGGCAACCGTTTCTTCGCCCAGTCCGCCGACGCCGGCGCCCTCCCGACCCTCTACGCGGCCACCGCCCCCGACGTACCGCCCGACTCCTTCACCGGCCCGTCCCTGGCAGGGTGGCGCGGTTCCCCGGCCCCCTCCTGGCGGGCCCCCTGGACCCGCGACGACCGGGCCGCCTCACTCCTCTGGGCCGCCTCGGAGGAGCTTACGGAGGTGACGTACGACGCCCTGAAGGTCTGAGCCCGCTGAGGCCCTGAGCCCTCAGTCCTTCCGGCCCGTCACCGCCACCGTCACACCGAGGCCGATCATGGTCAGTCCGCCGACCCCGCCCACCAGGGAGAGGCGGCGCGGCGAGCGGGCGAACCAGCCCCGCGCGGTCGCCGCGACCAGTCCCCACACGGCGTCGGAGACCAGCGCGATGACGTTGAACACCAGCCCGAGCAGCAGCATCTGCGCGGCCACATGGCCCTCGCCGCGGTCCACGAACTGCGGCAGTACGGCGGCGAAGAACACGATGGTCTTGGGGTTGGTCACGCCGACCGCGAACCCCTCCCAGAACGTCCGCAGACCGCCGTGTCCCGCCGCCGCAGCCGTCACGTCCTCGGCGAACGCCGCGCGCAGCGACCCGCGCCCGCGCCACGCCTTGACGCCCAGGTACACGAGGTAGGCGGCACCGGCGAGCTTGAGCGTGGTGAAGACCAGGACCGAGCGCTCCACGATCGAGCCGACCCCGAACGCGACGGCCAGCACCAGCACATAGGCGCCGACCGTGTTCCCCGCCACCGTGGTCAGGGCGGCACGCCGGCCCTGAGCGAGTGCCCGGCCGATCACGAACAGCACGCTGGGTCCGGGGACCACGATCAGCAGGAACGACATGGCCGCGAAGGCGAGGAGACGGTCGGTGGGCACCATGGCGCCATGCAAACACGGGGGACCCAAGCCCTCCAGCGGATTTTCTCCGGCCGATCTTCGCCAGTGGACGTCAGGCCGTCGCCCCGCTGTCCACCACCAGGTCGGTGCCCACCACCGACGAGGCGTCGTCCGAGGCCAGGTACAGGACGGCGGCGGCGATCTCGGACGTGGTCGAGACACGGCCCAGGGGGAGGGTGGCCTTCGCACGCTCGGCGCGGTCCGCTTCCGTCTCGCCGGGGCGCAGGGACATCGGGGTGTCCACCGCGCCGGGGCTGACCGCGTTGATGCGGACGCCCTCGTGGATGTGGTCCAGGGCCGCGCCCCGGGTGAGGGCGGAGACGGCCGCCTTGGTGGCGGCGTACGCGGCGGCGCCGGGGGCGCGGGTGTGGGCGCCGAAGGTGGAGGCGAGGTTCACGATCGCGCCGCCGGAGGGCTGCGAGCGCATCTGGCGGATCTCCGCCCGGAGCGCCAGGAACATCCCGGTGAGGTTGATGTCGAGCTGCTCCTGCCAGTCCGCCGACGACAGTTCGGCCAAGGGCTGCCCGCCCCGGAACACCCCCGCGTTGTTGACGGCCACGTCGAGCGAGCCGAAGCGGTCCACCGCGGCGTCCACGACGGCCTGGATCTCGGCGTCCCGCGCGACGTCCCCCGTCACCATGAGTGCCTTCCCGCCCGCCTCCTCGATCAGCCGGACCGTTTCCGTCAGCGGCTCCCGCCCGCGTCCGGCGACGACCACCTGCGCACCCTCCGCGGCGAACGCCAGGGCGATGGCCCGGCCGATTCCCGAGCCCGCGCCGGTGACGAGAGCGGTCCTGCCGATGAAGCGCGTCATGATCTCCCCTGATTCTTGACCGATCGGTTCAATATAGCGGCAAATAAGGGGCGCCGCCCGCCCTGAAAGGGTTCAGTCGAGCAGCGCCAACGCCTGTTCCGCCGCGTCCCGCACCCGTGCCGGGTCCGCCGACGCCTTGCCGACGACACGCAGCCCCTGGAGCAGCACCAGCAGCATCCTGGCGAGAGTCAACGGGTTGCGATCCGCAGGCAGTTCGCCCTGCGCCTGCGCGCGGACCAGTGCCGAGTGCAGCACGGTCTCCAGCTGGTCCCAGTTGCGCTCGACGTGCCGCGCGGCAGCCGGGTCGTGCGGGGCCAGTTCGGCCGCCGCGTTGGTGACCATGCAGCCGTTCCGGCGCAGTTGCTCGTCGGCGGCCTCCGTGGCGTACCGCCGTACGACCGCCCGCACGGCCGGCAGCGCGGGCCCCGGCTGGGACAGCTCCCGCACGATCGGCGGGAGTCCTGCCCGGTCGTAGCGGTCCAGGGCCCTCAGATACAGCTCGTGCTTGCTGCCGAAGGTGGCGTAGATGCTGGCCCGCCCGATGCCGAGGTGCTCCACGAGGTCGGACATCGACGTCGCCTCGTAGCCGCGCCGCCAGAACAGCTCCAGAGCTGCCTGCAGCGCGGCATCGGGATCGAACTCCTTGGTCCTGGCCACGTATCGCAGCCTAGACTTATCGAGAACGGTCGGTCAAGAAAGGTTCCTACGCCGCCCGCACCGCGTACGTCGTGATCCGCACCGACTCGTCGTCCAGGCACTGCCCGGTCTCCAGGTCGAAGCGCTGCTTCAGCAGCGGTGAGGCCACGAACGGCCGTCCCTGGTGGGTGCCGGTCAGGCCGCGGGAGAGGACCGCCGCGCCGCCGAAGGGGTCGCGGTTGTCGACGGCGTACAGGTTGCCGGCGCGGTCGCGGAACAGGGCGGCCTGACGGCCGTCGGGCAGCAGGGCCGCCACGCCCCGGCCGGGGAGCAGCCGGGCCAGCTCGCAGACCGCGAACCAGTCGTCGTTCAGCTGGAGTTCGACCTTCAGGTCGGTGGTCTCGGGTGCCAGAGTCATCGCTGGGCGCTTCCTTCCAGGGGGCGGTGGCCGATGGTCAGCAGCGGCAGGTCGGGCTTGATCTGGTCGCGCTCGGCGACGAAGCCGACGACCGGGTCGGGGGTGTCGGGGGCGTTCACGAAGGACACGAACCGGGCGAGCTTCTCGGGGTCGTTGATGGTGGTCGCCCACTCGTCGGCGTAGTGCGCCACGTGGGCCGTCATCAGGGACTCCAGCTCCTCGCAGATGCCGAGGGAGTCCTCCACGACCACGTCACGGACGTGGTCCAGGCCGCCGGGGATGCGCTCCAGCCAGGTCGAGGTGCGCTCCAGACGGTCCGCGGTGCGGATGTAGAACATCAGGAACCGGTCGATCAACTTGATCAGTTCGGCGTCCGAGAGGTCCTGGGCCAAGAGGTCCGCGTGGCGGGGGGTCGCGCCGCCGTTGCCGCCGACGTAGAGGTTCCAGCCGTTGGAGGTGGCGATGACGCCGAAGTCCTTCGACTGGGCCTCGGCGCACTCGCGGGCGCAGCCGGAGACCGCCGACTTGAGCTTGTGCGGCGACCTCAGGCCCCGGTAGCGCAGCTCCAGGTCGATCGCCATGCGGACCGAGTCCTGGACGCCGTAGCGGCACCAGGTCTGGCCGACGCAGGACTTCACCGTGCGCAGGGACTTGCCGTAGGCGTGGCCGGACTCGAAGCCGGCATCCACCAACCGGGTCCAGATCAGCGGGAGTTGCTCGACGCGGGCGCCGAACATGTCGATCCGCTGGCCACCGGTGATCTTCGTGTAGAGGCCGAAGTCGCGGGCGATCTCACCGATCACGATGAGGCCCTCCGGGGTGATCTCACCACCGGGGATGCGCGGGACGACCGAGTACGAGCCGTTCTTCTGGATGTTGGCGAGGAAGTGGTCGTTGGAGTCCTGCAGGGACGCCTGCTCGCCGTCCAGGACATAGCCGCTCGCGCCGATGGTCGGGGCGAGGGAGGCGATGATCGAGCCGACCGCCGGCTTGCAGATCTCGCAGCCGTCGCCGCCCTTGGCGCCGTCGCGGCCGTAGCGGTCCAGGAGGTCCTGGTAGGTGTTGATGCGCAGGGCGAGGACGATCTCGTAGAGCTCCTCGCGGGTCTGCGAGAAGCAGCCGCACAGGCCCTTGTCGACCTCGACGCCGGACGCCTCCAGCTCGGCGGTGACCAGCTGGCCGAGCACCTTGACGCAACTGCCGCACGTCGTACCGGCCTTGGTGCACTTCTTCACCTCGGGCACGGTCGTGCACTGGTGGTCGGTGACCGCGGCGCGGATCGTGCCCTTGCGGACGTTGTTGCAGGAGCAGATGATCGCGTCGTCCGGCAGCGCGGTCGGGCCGAGCTGGACCGACTCCCCGGCACCGGCGGGCAGCACCAGCGACTCGGGCTTGACCGGCGGGACCGAACCGGTGAACGCCTTCAGCGTGCCGTACGCCTCCGCGTCGCCGACCAGGATGCCGCCCAGCAGCGTGCCGTCGCGGCCGATGACCAGCTTCTTGTACAGGCCCGCACGCGAGTCGGAGTAGACGACGTCGAGGCAGTCCGCGGTCGCGCCGTGCGCGTCACCGAAGGAGGCGACGTCCACACCGAGCAGCTTCAGCTTGGTGGACAGGTCGGCGCCGAGGAAGGCGGCCTCGTCGGAGGCGATGGTCGCCGCGGCCGTCTCGGCCTGCTCGTAACCGGGCGCCACCAGGCCGTACACCCGGCCGTCGGCGGCCAGCGCGCACTCGCCGATCGCGAAGACGTGCGGGTCGGCGACCGTACGGCACTGCTCGTCGACCGTGATGCCGCCGCGCTCGCCGACCGTGAGGCCGCAGTCGCGGGCCAGCTGGTCGCGGGGGCGGACACCGGCGCTGAACACCACCAGGTCGGTGGCGAGTTCGCTGCCGTCGGAGAGCTTCATGCCGGTGACGGCACCCTCGGCGTCGACCACGATCTCCTGCGTGCCCACCCCGGTGTGGACGCTCAGGCCCATCTCCTCGATGGTGCGCAGCAGCGCCGCGCCACCGCCCTCGTCGACCTGCACCGGCATCAGCCGCGGCGCGAACTCCACGATGTGGGAGGTGAGTCCGAGACCCTTCAGCGCGCCGGCCGCCTCCAGACCGAGCAGACCGCCGCCGACCACGGCACCGGTGGTGCGGGTCTTCGCGTACTCCTCGATGGCGAGGAGGTCCTCGATCGTGCGGTAGACGAAACAGCCCGCGGCGTCCTTGTTGGGGACCGGCGGCACGAACGGGTAGGAGCCGGTGGCGAGGACGAGGGTCTCGTACGCGAAGACCTGCCCGGACTTCGCGGTGACCGTCTTCGCCTCGCGGTCGACGGCAACGGCGGGGTCGCCGACGTACAGCTCGATGCCGTGCGTCTCGATGAACTCCATGTCCGTCATGGAGAGGTCCTCGGGCGTCTTGCCCGAGAAGTACGAGGTGAGCGCGACGCGGTCGTACGCGGGACGCGGCTCCTCGCACAGCACGACCACGCGGTGGGTGGCAGTCATGCCGCGCTCGGCGAGTGCTTCGAGGAAGCGCTGGCCGACCATGCCGTGGCCGACGAGCACGATCGTGGGGGTGGGCCCCGGGGTGGCGGTCATCTCAGGAGCCTCCATCGTTGGTGAGCAGGTGGAGCAGCGGGCCGCCGTCGGAGGGGAGCGGCTCTGCTCCCTCCCAGGCGCGGGCGAGCGCGCCGACGGTGCCGAGTTCGCCGACGAGAACCCCGCCGACCAGGCGGTCGTCGCGCACGACGACCTTGCGATAGGTGCCGCGGGTGGCGTCCGCGAGCTGGACGACGTCGTCGCCCGGGAGCGCCTCGGTCTCGCCGAACGCCGCCAGGTCGAAGGCGGTCTGGCCGGGCAGTGTGAGCCGGGTCAGCGAACGGGTGCCGGTGTAGCGGGCGTTCACCCGACCGGCCAGCAACTCGGCGAGCACATCGGCCTGTTCGAGGGCCGGGGTGGCGAGGCCGTAGACATTGCCGTCGTGCTGGGCGCAGTCGCCGATGGCGTGGATGTACGGGTCGGACGTGCGCAGTTCGTCGTCGACGACGACTCCCTTGCGGACCTGAAGGCCCGCGGTCTGTGCGAGACCGACACGGGGGTGGACCCCGCAGGCCAGGACCACGATCTCGGCGTCGAGGGCGTATCCGTCGGCCATCTCGACCGAGCGGACCGCGCCGCCGACGCAGCGCACGTCACGGACGCGCAGATCGGTGTGGACCTCGACACCGAGGTCTCCGAGGTGGCGCCGGACCAGCTTGGACGCGCTCGGGTCGAGCTGGCGCTCCATCAGCCGCTCGGACTGCTGGGCCAGCATGACCTGGGCGCCACGCTGGGCGAGCGCGCGGGCCGCCGAGACCCCGAGGAGCCCGCCGCCGATCACGACCGCCTTCACTCCCGGCCGGACAGCCTTGGACAGACCCAGGCAGTCGTCCATGGTGCGGAAGGCGTGGACACCCTCCGGCAGCTCGTGGTCGGGGGTGAACAGACCGCGCAGCGGCGGCAGTACCGGGTTCGAGCCGGTGGCCAGAACCAGCCGGTCGTATGCGATCTTCGAACCGTCCGCGCACTCGACGGTCCGCGCCTCGCGGTCGATGCCCAGGACCCGGGCACGGGTCAGCGCGGCCGGCGCCGGAAGCGCGATCACGTCCGGGGTGTACCGTCCCGCCAGCACCTCGGCGAGGAGCACCCGGTTGTACGGGCGGTGCTCCTCCTCGCCGACGAGCGTCACGGGCGTGCCGAGCTCTCCGAGCCGCCGGGCGAGCCGGACGCCCGCGAGCCCGGCGCCGATCACCACCACACGCGTATTCGAGGTCATGTCTAGGAGCGTGCGTTGCGGGTGTTACCCGACCGCATCACGTCTGTTTCCCGCGGGGAACGCTGCCCTCAGCAGATGCCGGGACCGGATGTGAGGGTTCGGCACGGACAGCTGGTGCGCACTGTGAGGAGGGCCGCGGGGCGGGCGTCGGTGCCGGTGAGGGCGTACGCCGTGGTCTACGACCCGTCCTCTCTCGGCCCCCTGTGCAGCGGCCCCGTTCCACCGCCGTGTGACGGTACGCACGTTCCGCCGCCGCGATCACACGGCGGTCCAGGGTGTCCCCGGGGTCCCTTAGGGTCGCGATCATGCCCGACATATCGCTGACCATGATCGTCGTTTTGTGCGTAGCAGCCCTCGCCGCAGGCTGGATCGACGCCGTGGTCGGCGGTGGAGGGCTCCTTCTGCTGCCGGTCCTGCTGCTCGGCCTGCCGGCCGGCACCCCGGCCGCGTACGCGCTCGGCACCAACAAGGCGGTCGCCATCGTCGGCACCTCGGGGGCCGCGGTGACGTACGCCCGCAAGGCCCCCGTCGACGTACGGCTGGCCGTCCGCATCGGGATCGCCGCCGTCGCCGGCTCCTCGGCCGGCGCCTTCCTCGCGGCGGGGATGAGCACGGAGGTGCTCAAGCCGCTGATCATGGTCGTACTGCTGGGTGTCGCCGCCTTCGTCATCCTGCGCCCCGCCTTCGGCACCGCCCCCGCGACCGGCCCGGCCACCCGCCGCCAGATCCTCGCCGCGATCGGTCTCGCGGGCCTCGGCATCGGCTTCTACGACGGTCTGATCGGCCCCGGCACCGGCACGTTCCTCGTCCTCGCCCTCACCGCCGTCCTCCACCTCGACCTGGTGACCGCCTCCGCCACCGCCAAGATCGTCAACTGCTGCACCAATGCGGGCGCGCTGGCGACGTTCGCCTGGCAGGGCACCGTCCTGTGGCGGCTCGCCGCCCTGATGGCCCTCTTCAACCTCGCGGGCGGCATGCTGGGCGCGCATACGGCACTGAAGAAGGGCAGCGGGTTCGTGCGGGTCGTCCTGCTGACGGTCGTCTTCGCGCTGGTGGTGAATATTGCGTACGAACAGTGGCTCGCCTGAAGCTACCGTGGCGCCGTGACGACTCAGGTGATCGTGCTCAACGGCGGTTCCAGCTCGGGCAAGTCCGGGATCGTGCGCTGTCTGCAGGCGGTCCTGCCGGACCCGTGGCTGGCCTTCGGCATCGACGGGTTCGTCGAGTCGATGCCCGCCTCGCTCCAGTCCTCCGGCACGGGCATCGAGTTCGCGGCGGACGGCGGAGTGAGCGTGGGCGAGGAGTTCACGCGGCTGGAGGCGGCCTGGCGGGCCGGGGTCGCCGCGACGGCCTGGGCGGGCGCCCGGGTGATCGTCGACGACGTGTTCCTGGGCGGCGCGCACTCGCAGGACCGGTGGCGGAAGTCGCTGGACGGACTGGACGTGCTGTGGGTCGGTGTCCGGTGCGAAGCGGAGGTGGCCGCCGGGCGGGAGATCGTCCGGGGCGACCGGTCGCGGGGGATGGCCGAGAAGCAGGCGGAACTCGTCCACCAGGGCGTGGTCTACGACATCGAGGTCGACACCACCCACACCGAGGCCCTGGACTGCGCGCGCACCATCGCCGAGGCGGTCGTCAGCGGTCCCCCGTGAGATGCGCGAACACCACCACGTTCCCCCGGTAACCGGTCGAGCGCGAGTAGCCCCCGCCACAGGTGATCACCCGCAGTTCGGGCCTGTTCGCGGCGCCGTACACCTTCTCGTCGGGGAAGTCCTTCGCGTCGTACGCCTCGACCGCGTCCACCGTGAACACCGCGACGCTTCCGTCGCGCCGGTCCACCTCGATCGCGCTGCCCTTCCGGAGGGCGCCGAGGTCGTAGAAGACCGCGGGTCCTTCGGCGTTGTCGACATGCCCGGCGACGATGGCGGTGCCCGTCTCACCCGGGGTGGTGCCGGCCTCGTACCAGCCGGCGAGGTTCTTCCTGCCGGTCGGCGGGACGTCGAGGCTGCCGCTCCGGGTGAGGGCGAGGCCCATCAGCGGCGCGTCCACGCCGATCGCGGGGATGCGCACGCGGTCCGGCGGGGACGGCGGCAGGGCGGGCGCCGCGGCCCGACGGGTGTCCACACCCGAAACCCGTCCGGCGTGCGCCTGGGCCGCGGACGGCTGCGGCGGAGCATGTGTCTCGGCGCCGCTGCGCAGCAGCCACGCGCCGGTGCACAGGGCCACCACGGTGACGCCCGCTATGACGGTGTTGCCGAAGCTGCGCTTGCGCACGGGAACCTCCTCCTCGACGGCCTGCCCGTCCCCCTCCGGGCCGCGAGGGGCGTCGGGCCCGGAGGGGGAGGGGACATGCGGTACCGGCGGACGGACAGCGGAGGGTGTCCGTCAGATCCCGTCGCCTCTCGCCCGGCGATGCAGGAGCCAGGTACCGCCCGCGGCGGCGACGGCGAGAGCCGCCACACCGGCCGCGGTCTGCACGGGATCGGGGCCCAGAGCGCCACCGACCCCCGTCTTCACACTTCCTCTGGGATGCACCTGCTGACGCTGCGAGGTCAGCGTGACCACCAGGTCACCGGTCACCCGCCGGCCGCCCTCCGCACAGGTCGCGGCGATCTCGTACGTCCCCGGCTGCGCGCTCGGCGGCACCCGGAACTGTCCGATCGCGTCACCCTCGTGCGTGCTGGGCGCCATCGTGAAGGAGTCCGCGCCCACCGCGCTGGCGTCCCCCTGCGCGGTACCGCCGTCCCCGCACGCGGCCGTGTTCACCGTGACCTGACCGCCCGGCACCGCGGACGACGGGAACACGTCGAGACCGTCCGAGTCCCCCGCGTACGCGGGCGCACAGACGAGACCCGCGGCGACGACGAGCGCGCTGCCGGTCAGCAGCCGGGCGGTGGGGCGCATGATGCTCCTTCTGGCTCTCGAGGGGATCCCTGTGCCTTCGAGGTAAGTGGCAGTGGGCCGAGCCCGCTTCCTGAGAGTTCGTCAGAAATGTGGTGAATGGGTGTCAGATCGCTGTGCCCCGGGCCGGTCCGGCCGGAGTTTCAGCAGGTCATCGCCGTACGGCGGGCAGGTCGCCGAAGAGAACCCGAAGAGTGCCGGGCGCGCGTGTGAACGGGTGACCCGTCGTCCGTGATCCGCGCTTGACCTCAACTTTGGTCGAGGTATCAGGCTGTCCCTCATGCAGACAGACACCGCTCCTCTCCACGTCGCCCTGGTCATCGGCAGCAACCGCCACGGCCGCTTCGGCCCCGTCGTCGCCGACTGGCTCCTCGACCGCCTCCGCGACCGCGACGACCTCGTCCCCGAGATCGTGGACGTGGCCGAGACAGACCTGCCCATGACCATGGCGCCGAGCCCCGAGGCGACCGCCGCCCTCGCCTCGGTGACCCCGAAACTCGCGTCGGCGGACGCCTTCGTGGTCCTCACCCCCGAGTACAACCACTCGTACCCGGCCGGCCTGAAGAACCTGATCGACTGGCACTTCACGGAGTGGCAGGCCAAACCGGTGGCCCTCGTCTCGTACGGCGGCATCTCGGGCGGCCTGCGCGCGGTGGAACACCTCCGCCAGGTCTTCGCCGAACTCCACGCGGTGACGGTCAGGGACACGGTGAGCTTCCACAACGCCGGGGGTTCCTTCGCCGACGGTCGCCCGAAGGATCCGTCGGGCCCGGACGCCGCGGCGAAGACGATGCTGGACCAGCTGGTGTGGTGGGGACGGGTGCTGAGGGAGGGGAGGGCCGCCATGCCGTACGGAGGGTGAACGGCGGGCGGTCGGGGATGTCGCGCCGGGCTGCCGTATCGGCGCTACGGTGAGGCGATGGGCATGGAACAGCGCATCACCCTGATCACGCTGGGCGTCTCGGACCTGGCCCGTTCCAAGGCCTTCTACGAGGCTCTGGGCTGGCGGGGCCAGGAGGTCGCGGAGACCGTCTTCTTCCAGGCCGGGGGGCTGGGCCTGGTCCTGTGGAGCCGGGAGAAACTGGCGGCGGACTGCGGCCTCGAACCGGGCCCGGCGTACGGCTTCGGCGGTATCGCCCTCGCCCACAACGTCCGTTCGGAGTCCGAGGTCGACGCCCTCCTCGCGAAGGTGGCGGAGGCGGGTGGCACCATCACCAAACCGGCCGCGGTGAACGAGATCGGCTTCTACTCCAGCGCCTTCACGGACCCGGACGGCCACGCCTGGGAGGTGGCGCACAACCCGGGCTTCCCCCTGGCGGAGGACGGCACGATCACGCTTCCGGACTTCGGCTAGGGCCCCTGGAGGGCGCTCCGACGGCGTCGCCGCCGGTCCCCGCCGGTCGCCCGGCGAGCGACGTCGGCCTGGTCTGCCGGACAGGTCCCGGGCGGATCTGGCCTAGGCCGCGGCGAGCGCTTGCTCCACGGCCCGCATGCCGACCGCCGCGAGCACGGGGTTCTTCCCGCCCCGGTAGTAGTGCACCGCGCCCACCCCGAAGCGCAGGGCCAGCCGGGCCCCGGCCCCGGAGGCGTCGGCCTGGTCTGCCGGACAGGGCCCGGGCGGATCTGGCCTAGGCCGCGGCGAGCGCTTGCTCCACGGCCCGCATGCCGACCGCCGCGAGCACGGGGTTCTTCCCGCCCCGGTAGTAGTGCACCGCGCCCACCCCGAAGCGCAGGGCCCAGCCGCGTCCCCGCTCCCAGGTGGCGTCGTCGACTTCGGCCGCCGCGCGGAACAGCTCGCGGCTCTCGCCGTCGAACAGCGTCCACGCCGGCAGCATGTCCGCCGCCGGGTCCCCGCTCCCGAGGCAGCCGAAGTCGATGACCGCGGTGAGTCGGCCGTCCTCGGTGAGCAGGTTGCCGGGCAGGAGATCGGCGTGGAGCCAGACGGGTTCCCGTTCCCACTGGGGCAGTTGGAGGGTCTCGTCCCAGAGCCGGGTCGCGCGGTCGGCGTCCAGGATTCCGTCGGCGTCGAGTTCACGGATCGCGAGCCGGGCGTAGTCGTCACGCCCGGGGAGGGGCCCACCACGGAAGGACGTCGGCGCACCGGTGGCGTCGACCTCTCGCAGTGCGACGAGGAACCGCCCCAACTCGACGGCCGCCTCCGTGTGTTCGCGGATCGGTGAGTCGTAGGCGTTGTCCCCGGCCAGCCACCGGTACACGCCCCACGGAAGCCCGTACCCCCGTCCCGGCTCCCCCAGCGCCAACGGCTCCGGCACGGCCAGCGGCAGATGCGGTGCCAGCCCGGGCAGCCACAGGTGTTCCAAGGAGATCTGCCCCGCCCCACCGGGCAACCGGGGCAGCCGTACGACCAAGTCGTCCCCGAGCCGGTACATCGCGTTGTCGGTCCCGGAGGACTCGACCCGGCTCACGGAAAGTCCGTCCCACTCCGGAAACTGATCCGCGATCAGCCCCTCGACCAGCGCCGCGTCGATGTCGAGCTCGTCGGCGTGCATCTTCGTGGTGGCGGACATGCGGCTCCAGGGCAGGGAGGCGGGCATCGGCGGTGGAGCCTAACCGCGCGCCCACGCCCGATGCCATCGCTTTTCGTCAGCCCTCCCGGCCCGAGAACCCCTCCGCCAGCGCGCGATGCCGTGCCGCGACCTGCTGGGCCTCGGCGGGGGTGACGGACGAGCCCGGCAGCCGGCCGATACGCTCGATCTCGTCGGCGAAGCGCAGATGCTCCGACCGGGCGTGCTCCCGGCAGGGCAGGCACGTCACGTGGTCCGGTCGCGGCGAGGTCATGGCGTACTGCGCCCGCAGTCCGCACCCGGTGGCGACGACGCTCGGCAGGTCCCCGGCCAGGCCGAACGTGGCCGCGAGCATATTGCGGACGGCGGCCTCGCCACGGACCACCTTCACCTCGACATGGATGTGCGGGTCGTCCTCGCCCAACCGTCCTCCTCGCCCAACCGTCCTCCTCGCTCAACCGCCCACCTCAGCCGACGGGTACGGCCGCCCAGGATCCCGGGGCGGCCGTGTCACACGCAAGAGCTCTCAGTTCACGTTCACCGCGCTCCAGGCCGCCGCCACCGCGTTGTACTCCGTGGAGCCCGCGCCGTACAGGTCCTTCGCCGCGTTCAGTGTGGCGGTCCGTGCCCCCGCGTAGTTCGTGGAGGACGTCATGTAGACCGTCAGTGCCCGGTACCAGATGGCGCCCAGCTTGTCGCGGCCGATGCCGGTGACCGTGGAGCCGTTGGAGGTGGGGGAGTTGTAGCTGACGCCGTTGACGGTCTTGGCGCCGCTGCCCTCCGCCAGCAGATACGCGAAGTGGTTCGCGACGCCGGAGGAGTAGTGGACGTCGAGGTTGCCGACCGAACTGCTCCAGGAGTCGGCGGAGCTGCCGTCCTTGGAGGGCTTGTCCATGTAGCGCAGGGCGTCGCGTCCGAAGCCGGAGCGGACGATCTTCTCGCCGATCAGATAGTCGCCGGTGTCCGAGGCGTTGCCCGCGTAGAACTCCACCAGTGTGCCGAAGATGTCGGAGGTCGCCTCGTTGAGGCCGCCCGACTCGCCCGAGTACGTCAGCGCCGCCGTCTTCGAGGTCACGCCGTGGGACATCTCGTGGCCCGCCACGTCCAGCGACACCAGCGGACCGAGCTGCGTCCCGTCACCGTCGCCGTACGTCATGCAGAAGCAACTGTCGTCCCAGAAGGCGTTGTTGTAGTTCGTGCCGTAGTGGACGCGGTTGTAGGAGCCCTTGCCGTCCCCGCCGATGCCGTTCCTGCCGTGGACGTTCTTGTAGTAGTCCCAGGTGACGTCGGTGCCGTACTGCGCGTCCACCGCCGCCGTGGCCCGGTCCGCGGTCGCCCCCGTCCCCCAGTGGTTGTCGGCGTCGGTGAACACGGTCGACGGCGCCCGGCTGATGCAGATGTTCAGGAAGCACAGGTCGGTCTTGTTGGCCGCGTCGCCGGTGTAGGTGTTCCCGCGGGTCGCGTCCTTCAGCTGGTACGTCGACCCCGACTGTGTCGTCTGCAGCGAAACGGTCCCGCTGTACAGCGACTTGCCGTCGCCGGCCGCCTGCTCGATGCTGTCCCACGCGTCGATCTGCGCACCCGTCCGCGCGTCCGTCAGCACCGTCCGCGCCACCGGGTTGCCGAGAGAGTCCTGTGCGACGGCGTTCGTCTGCCAGACCAGCTTCGGCGCCCCGTGCAGGGCGTCGACGACCAGCTGCGGCTTGGCGGTCAGTCTCTTCAGCGTCTCGCCGAGGTTGGCGGCCTTGAGGGCGTTCGCCGCGAGGTCGGCCGCCTTCGGGGCGGACAGGACGGGCGTGACGCTGGAGAGGGATATCGCGCTTTTCGTGGCGCGCGAGGAGCTCTTGTACGCCCCGCCCGGAGTCAGGTGGACCACGAAATCGCCGCCCAGTACGGGCAGTTGGCGGTAGGTACGGTCGTAGCGGACGTGCTGTGTGCCGTCGGCGTCGACGATCACGTCACGGACCTTGGTGTCCTGGGCGGAGGTGAGGCCCAGCGCCGAGGCCCGGTCGGCCAGGACGGAGGCGGCGTTCTCGAGCGCGGTGGCCCTGGTCGGCCTGTCGGCCGCACCGGCGGCGGGGGAGAGGGCGGCGGCCAGCAGGGTGGCGGCGGTGGCGGCGACTCCGGCGGTGGCGAGACGGCGGGAACGGGCACCTCGGACGTACGGCCGTATCCGACTCATCGGTCTCCTCTGAAAGGCGCCAACGGGGCGCGTGGGGGTGGCGCGGACGTTGACGAAGATTTAAGAGGTCATGACAAGCCGTGTCCATACCGCGTCACGTGCAGGTTTGTGAGGGGAGAGAATCGTTTCTGTGACCCCTGCGAGACTCCCGTTCTTCGTCTACGGCACCCTCCGCCCCGGCGAGGCCAACCACGACCTCTTCCTGCGCGGCCGTATCCGCTCCGAGGAGCCGGGCCGACTCACCGGCGCGCTGCTCTACGACGGTCCCGGCTATCCGTACGCCGTCGAGGAGACCGGGGGAGAGGTCAAGGGGGAACTCGTCACCCCGCGGGCCGACGCCTACGCCGAACTGCTCGTTGCCCTCGACGAGTTGGAGGAGTACACCCCGGGAGACCCGCGCAACCTGTACGAACGGGTCGCGCGTGAGGTGACCAGGACCGCCGACGGCACGGCCGTGCACGCGTGGGTGTACGTGGCCGCGCCCTCCGTCACGGCCCGCCTGCGGGCGCGCGGCAAGCTGATCGAGAGCGGCGACTGGCTGTCCCGCCGCTGAGCGGCGCGAGCGGTGTGAGTGACCGTCCCGCAGGGGGCCGCTTCCGAGCTTGGCTGTCGCCGTCGACCCCGACGGGAAGGACACGCCCCGGCGCACCGGCACGGCGTCTGCCCTGGCACACCAGCCCTGGCGTATCGGCTCGGCGTCTGCGTTGGTCTACCGGCTGGGCGTCTGCCCCGGGCGGCGCGCCCTGGTGCACGGGCTGGGCGTCCGCCTCAGCGCACCTGTCCGGACGCACCGGCCCTGACGCACCGGCTCGGCTTCCGCTCCAGCGCACCTGTCCTGACCGCACCTGTCCTGACGCACCGGCCCTGGCGTACCAGCTCGGCGTCCGCTCCAGGCACCCGCCCTGGCGCATGGGCCGGGCTTCCGCCTTGGCGTACCGGCCGGGCGTCCGCCCTGGCGCCCCGGCCCTGGCGTACTGGCTCGACGTCCGCCCTCGGGCACCCGCCCTGGCGTACTCGGCGTCTGCGTTGGTCTACCGGCCGGGCGTCCGCTCCAGCGCACCGGCCGGGCGTCCGCCCCCGGCGCATCAGCCCCGCGCTCGCAGCGCGACGCCCCAGCGGCTCGTATCCATCCCCGCGAGCCAACAGCCGCACAGACCTTACGACTTGACCGCCTCCACCCGCACCGCGCACGCCTTGAACTCCGGCATCCGGGACGTCGGGTCCAGTGCCGGGTTGGTGAGGGTGTTGGCGCGGCCCTCGCCGTACCAGTGGAAGGGCATGAAGACGGTGTCCGGGCGGATGCCGAGCGTGATGCGGGCCGGTGCCACGGCCCGCCCGCGCCGCGAGACCACGGCGACCGGGTCGCCCTCGGCCGCTCCCAGCCGCTCCGCGAGCCGCGGGTGCAGCTCCACGAACGGCCCCGGCGCGGCGGCGTTCAGCTCGTCCACCCGGCGGGTCTGCGCGCCGGACTGGTACTGCGCCACGACCCGGCCGGTCGTCAGCAGCACCGGGTACTCCTCGTCGGGCTCCTCCGCGATCGCCCGGTGCGAGACGGGGACGAAGCGGGCCCGGCCGTCCGGGGTGGCGAAGCGGTCCAGGAAGAGGCGCGGGGTGCCGGCGTGCACCACCGTGTCCTCTGTCGGACACGGCCAGAACACCCCGTTCTCCTTCGCCAGCCGCCGGTAGGTGATCCCGGAGTAGTCGGCAGGGCCGCCCGCGCTCGCCCGGCGCAGCTCCTCGAAGACCTCCTCGGGGTCGGTCGGGAAGCCCTTCTCCACCCCGAGGCGGTCGGCGAGTTCGTGCATGACCTCCAGGTCGCTGCGGATGCCGTCCGGCGGTGTGATCGCCTGTCGGCGCAGCAGCACCCGCCCTTCCAGGTTGGTCGTCGTGCCCGTCTCCTCGGCCCACTGCGTGACCGGCAGGACCACGTCCGCGAGGGCGGCCGTCTCCGAGAGGACGACGTCACAGACGGCGAGGAAGTCCAGGGACTTGATGCGCTCCTCGATGTGCGCGGCGTGCGGTGCCGACACCACCGGGTTGGAACCCATCAGCAGCAGGGACTTGATGTCCGTGCCGAGCGCGTCGAGCAACTCGTAGGCGCTGCGCCCCGGTCCGGGGAGCGAGTCGGGGTCCACGCCCCACACCTCGGCGACATGCGCCCGTGCCGCCGGGTCGTCCAGCTTGCGGTAGCCGGGCAACTGGTCGGCCTTCTGGCCGTGTTCGCGCCCGCCCTGTCCGTTGCCCTGCCCGGTCAGACAGCCGTAGCCGCTGAACGGCCGCCCCGCCCGCCCGGTCGCCAGGCACAGGTTGATCCACGCGCTCACGGTGTCGGTGCCCTTGGACTGCTGCTCGGGCCCGCGCGCGGTGAGCACCATCGCGGACTCGGGCTCGCAGAACATCCGTACGGTCTCCCGGAGCTGCGGCACCGGAACCCCGGTGATCCGCTCCACGTACTCCGGCCAGTGGGCCATCGCGGCGGCCCGCGCGTCCTCCCAGCCGGCCGTGCGCTCACGGACGTACTCCTCGTCGACCAGCCCCTCGGCGACGACCAGGTGCAGCAGACCGAGCGCCAGCGCGAGGTCCGTCCCCGGCCGGGGCATCAGATGCAGGTCGGCCTGTTCTGCGGTCTTGGTGCGGCGGGGGTCGATGACGATCAACGTGCCGCCGTTCTCCTTCAGTTCGGTGAAGAACCGCAAGGACGGAGGCATGGTCTCGGCGAGGTTCGAGCCGACGAGGATCACACAGCCGGACTTCGGGATGTCCTCCAGCGGGAAGGGCAGCCCCCGGTCCAGTCCGAAGGCCTTCATGCCGCCGGCCGCCGCGGACGACATGCAGAAGCGCCCGTTGTAGTCGATCTGCGAGGTGCCAAGGACGACCCGCGCGAACTTGCCGAGCGTGTACGCCTTCTCGTTCGTCAGGCCGCCCCCGCCGAAGACCCCGCACGCGTCCGGGCCATGCTCCGCGCGCGTGCGGGACAGCCCCTCGGCGATCCGGTCCAGTGCCTCGTCCCAGGTGGCGGGCACGAGTGTGCCCCCGGAGCGCACCAACGGGGAGGTCAGGCGCACCCGGGACGAGAGCACCGCGGGTGCCGTACGGCCCTTGCCGCACAGCGCCCCCCGGTTCACCGGGAAGTCCGCGCGCTCGCTCACCTCGACGGTCCCGTCCGGAGCGGGGGTCAGGTTCATGCCGCACTGCAGGGCGCAGTACGGGCAGTGCGTGGGCGTCGCGGTGTTCTGCATGCCTTTCAGCGTGCTTCGGCCGTGTTACGCCGAGGACGGCTCCGTGTTACGCGGCCAAGACGGCGACCTCCCGATCGGAGCCCAGGAGCGGTGAGGCGCATACTCGCCCACCTGAGAGTCGTCGCAGGGCGGGACGGAAGTTGCCTGCGATGTGAAAGACGCCACATGTGGCGCATTCAGTTGCGTGTTTGGCCGAGCACGCATTGTTGAGAGTTGAAAAACCGCGGCTACAGTCGAGCGCGGATCCAGCTTGGCGCCAGGCAAACCGTCATGCGAGAAGCCAGCCAGGAGGTTCCCCCAGCATGTCTCTGCGCCATTTGGCCCCCCGCGACCGGCACCTCTTCCGGGTCTACGGCCACGGTCCCGCCGTCTGTGTCCCCGACCCGCTCGTCCACCGCGCCGTCGAGCGCCGCGCGGCCGCCACCCCGCACGCCGTGGCCGCCGAGCACGCGGGCGCGACGATCACCTACGGCGAGCTCGACCGGTACGCCGACGCCCTCGCCACCCGTCTGGTCCGCGAGGGCGTACGGCCCGGCGACCACGTCGGACTCTTCGTACGCCGCTCCATCCCGATGCTCGTCGGCCTGCTCGGCATCCTGAAGGCGGGCGCCGCCTACGTCCCCCAGGACATCGGCCTCGCGCCCCCGGCCCAGCTCGCCCATGTGATCCGCACCGCCCGCACCCGGATCGTCCTGACCGTCGCCGAGCACGCGTCCCGCGTCCCGCGGGGCCCTCACATGATCACCCTCGACGAACCGCTGCCGTACGAGCCGGCGAGCGCGCCCCCGCCGACCGTGCGCCCCGACGACGGCTGCTACGTCCTGTTCACCTCCGGCACCACCGGCCGCCCCAACGGCGTGAAGGTCACCCACCGCAACGTCGCGGGCCTCCTTCTCACCGAACCGGGCGGCCTCGGCATCCGCCCCGGCGACCGCGTGGCCCACCTGCTCAACGTGGCCTTCGACATGGCGGCCTGGGAGATCCTCGGCTGCCTCACCCACGGCGGCACCCTCGTCATCCGCGGCCGGGACATCACCGCGACGGCCCGTACGGCCGACGTCCTGATCGCCACCCCGACCGTCCTGTCCGGCATCGACCCGGCCGTCTGCCCGCGCGTCCGCACGGTCGCCGTCGCCGGAGAGCCCTGCCCGCGCCCCCTCGCCGACCGCTGGGCCCGCCAGGCCGCCTTCTACAACTGCTGCGGCCCGACCGAGACGACCATCGTCAACACGATGAGCCGCCACGACCCGGTGGCCCCCCGGCTGACCATCGGCCGCCCCACCCCCAACAACACGGTCTACGTCCTGGACGCCGACCGTCGCCCGCTGCCCATCGGGGCGGTCGGCGAGATGTGGGCGGGCGGCGACTGTGTCTCGGCGGGCTACCTGGACAACCCCGCGCTGAACGCCGAGCGCTATGCCCCCGACCCCTTTCTCGGCGGCGACCACCGAATGTTCCGCACCCGCGACCTCGGCCGCTGGACCCCCGACGGCGAGCTCGAACACCTCGGCCGCACCGACGACCAGGTCAAGGTCCGCGGCTTCCGGGTCGAACTCGACTCCGTCTCCTCGGTCCTGGAATCGGTCGAGGGCTGCGCCCGCGCGGTGACCCTGAAGCGGGATGCGCGGACCCTGGTGTCGTTCGTCTGCCCGGCGGACGTGGACCCCGACGTGGCGAGGCGGGCGGTGGCGGAGACGTTGCCGTACTACTGCGTGCCCGAGAGTGTCATGACCCTGACACACCTACCGGAGACCGACCGCGGCAAGATCGACAAGCAGGCCCTGCTGCGGATGGCCGACGAGCGGTTGGCGGTGGCCCGATGACGACCGCGCCCGTGCGCGAGACGACCCACCTCCCGCCTCTCACCTCCGCGGCGAGGCGGCTCCTGAAGCACCCGCGGCTGATGCACTACAACCGGCTGGCCGGACTGGTGATCGCGGCCAACCTGGCCTTCCTGTGGGCGGCTTGGCCTCTGTCGACGCGGACCCTCGGCCACGCGGCGCTGGCCAACCTCGCCCTCGCCGTGATCGTCCGCCAGCAGTACGTCGTCAACCTCTTCTTCCGGCTGGCCACTTGGCCCCCGACGACCTGGCCGCTGAAGATCCGCTGGACCCTCGGGAAGGTCTACCACTTCGGCGGACTGCACGTCGGCGGAGCACTGGCCGGGACGGCCTGGTTCCTGGCGCTGACGGTCATGACACCCAACGGCCCCCTGATGGCAGTTGGTTGGACCCTGCTGGCCCTCCTCGCGCTCATCATCGCCACCGCCCTGCCCCCGTTCCGCTCCCGCCACCACGACCACTTCGAGAAGGTCCACCGCTTCGGCGGCTGGACGGCCCTCGCCCTGTTCTGGACGCACACCCTGTTGTCGTCCGCGGGACCGCCGTCACTGGCGGTGCTCGCGCTGGTCACCTTCAGCGTGGCGCTGCCCTGGCTACGGCTGCGCAAGGTGGCCGTACGCCTCGAACGGCCCTCCTCCCACGTCGTGCTGGCCCGCTTCGACCACGGCGAGACCCCTTTCGCGGGCTCCTCCACCGCGATCAGCCGCAGCCCGCTGAGGGAATGGCACTCCTTCGCCAACGTCCCCGCACCCGGCGAGCCCGGTTTCCGGCTCACCATCTCCCGGGCCGGCGACTGGACGGGCGCCTTCATCGACGACCTGCCGGCGAAGGTCTGGGTGAAGGGCATCACCACGGCCGGAGTCGCCAACATCGAGACCCTGTTCACGAAGGTGGTCTACGTGGCGACCGGCAGCGGCATCGGCCCCTGCCTGCCCCACCTCCTCGCCGCCGAGGTCCCCTCCCGCCTGGTCTGGGCGACCCGCGACCCCCGCACCACCTACGGCGACGCCCTTGTCGACGAGATCCTCGCCGTCCAGCCGCACGCCCTGGTCTGGGACACCTCACGGCGCGGCAAGCCCGACATGGTGCGCCTCGCGTACGAGGCCTACCGGGACTTCGGCGCCGAGGCGGTCATCTGCATCTCGAACAAGAGGCTGACCTGGCAGGTGGTGCACGGCCTGGAGCGGCGGGGGATCCCGGCGTACGGCGCGATCTGGGACTCCTAGAAGGGGATGTCGATGAACAACCTGAAGCTCGAACGGCACGGCGGGGTCGTGACCGTACGTCTGCACCGCCCGCACGTCCGCAACGCGCTCAGCTCCGAGTTGCTGTCCGAACTCCTCGACGCCCTGCGCCCGTTGGACGAGGATCCCGAGGTCGGCTGTTACGTCGTCACCGGCTCGGAACGGGTCTTCGCGGCGGGAGCCGACATCAAGGAGATGGCCGGGAAATCGGCCGTGGACATGGCGGCCGACGACTACTTCGCCGCGTGGGAGGAGTTCGCGGATCTGCGCACCCCGAAGATCGCCGCCGTCAACGGCCATGCGCTGGGTGGAGGGTGCGAACTGGCGATGATGTGCGATCTCGTCATCGCGGGGGAGTCGGCCGTCTTCGGACAGCCGGAGATCAAGCTGGGCGTGATCCCGGGCATCGGCGGCACCCAGCGCCTGACCCGCCTGGTCGGCCACGCGAAGGCGATGGACCTGATCCTCACCGGCCGCACGATGGACGCGCGGGAGGCGGGACGCTGCGGTCTCGTCTCCCGGGTCGTACCGGACGACCGGGTCCTGCCGGAGGCCCTGGAGGCAGCCGCGACGATCGCCTCGTACGGGCGTACGGCGGTCAGGGCGGCCCGTGAGTGTGTGCACCAGGCCCTGGAGACCGGCCTGCGCGACGGCGTCCGCTTCGAACGCCGGGTCTTCCATGCCCTGTTCGCGACGGCCGACCAGAAGGAGGGCATGACCGCGTTCCTGGAGAAACGCGCTCCGCGCTTCACCGGTAGGTGATGGCCGGCCCGGGAGGCGGGGCGCCACGCCCCGCCTCCCGGGTCACCTCAGCGGCCTCAACGGTGGGCCGAGGCCAGCGCGTCCGAAACACCCGGCTCCTTCGGTCCCAGGAACCGCGGATCCGGCCGGACCACCACGTCCAGGGCCGCCTTGCCCGCCGCGAGGAGCTCCCGGGTGCCGCCGTAGTACCAGGTGGCGTCGTGCTTGGCGTCGACACCGATGCCGTACGACGTGACACCCGCCGCCTGGCAGAGCGCGACCGCGCGCCGGATGTGAAACCCCTGGCTGATGAGCACCGCCTTGTGGACGCCGAAGATCTTCCTGGCACGGACGCAGGAGTCCCAGGTGTCGAAACCGGCGTAGTCGCTGACGATCCGCGTGTCCGGAACGCCGTGGCGGGTCAGGTACGCGCGCATGGCGTCGGGCTCGTCGTAGTCCTCACGGCTGTTGTCGCCGGTGACGAGGACGACCTCGATCCGGTTCTCCCGGTACAGCTTCGCCGCCGCGTCGAGCCGGTGGGCGAGATACGGCGACGGCTCGCCGTCCCACAGCCCGGCACCGAAGACGACGGCCACCTCGGTGCGCGGCACGTCGGCCGTCGTCCGCAGCCGGTCACCCGTCACGACGTACATCCAGGTCGACGGCAGCAGCGCGAGCACACACCCCGCCATCACGGCCTGCACGAGCCTGCGCCGCCCGGCACGCGTGCGTGGCAGGCGGGGTCTGCGCACCCTCGGCAGTCGCATGGACGGTCCTTCCCCGGTCGGCCCTTCGACAACGAGAGACGTACCGTCAGGCCGATCGGTTCGCCCGCCGGTGCGTGACCAGCCTCACTGACCTACGAGAATGCGCAGGTCACACCGCCTCACACCGCAACGCCCCGCATGGTGAACCGTCGGAAAGCACGCGTTATTGCCGTGAAACGGGGTGGCAACCTCAGGCCGTCACCATCGTTCCATGAACCGGATCAGCAGCCCGCTCGGCCTCGTCTCCCTCGACGACAGGCGCCGCCCCGAGCCGCCCGCGCTCGTCCTGGTGGCCCACGGCAGCCGCGACCCGCGCACCCTGAACACGGTCCACAGGCTTCTGGACCAGGTCCGCGAGCAGCGCCCCGGCCTGCCGGTGCACCTGGGACACATCGAGCTGAACGAACCCCTGCTGCCGGACACGCTGGCGTCCCTGGGCACGGCGGAGGCGGTCCTGGTCCCCCTGTTGCTCAGCCGCGGCTACCACGTGAAGCGCGACATCCCGGAGATGGCGGCGGCCTCCGCGGCACGCACGCGCGTGGCCGCCCCGCTGGGCCCGCACCCGCTGCTCGTGGAGACCCTGCACGCCCGCCTGATCGAGGCAGGCTGGGGCACAGACGAGGAGACCCGCCGTACCGGTGCGGTGGTCCTCGCGGCGGCAGGCTCCCGCGACCCCGACTCGGCCGTGGACACCCGCCGCACGGCCCACCTTCTGTCGGACCGCCTGGGCGTCCCGGTCGTCCCGGCCTACGCCTCCGCTGCGACGCCGACGGTCGACACGGCGATCCGCGCACTGGCGGCGCGAGGTCGCGACAGGGTGGCGGTGGCGTCGTACTTCACGGCCCCGGGCCTGTTCGCCACGCAATGCGCGGAGAAGGCTCCGTGGATAGCGTCGGCCCCCTTGGGCACGCACCCGGCGATGGCCGACCTGATCCTGCATCGCTACGACCAGGTGGCCAACCTCAGGGGCGCGGGGCCGTGTCAGCTTGCGGCTCCGCCGCGGGGCGCGACCAGCCACGAACTGCCCGCACTCGCCGTATAACCGGCACCCGGCACCCGGCAGACTTACCGGCGAATTGTCAGTCCCTGCCCGTACTGTCGAGACATGCCGTACGACCTGCAGTCAACCGAACGCTGGGCCTCAGAACCCGACAAACGCCCCGGCCGCACCGCCTTCCAGCGCGACCGTGCCCGGATCCTCCACTCCGCCGCGCTCAGAAGGCTCGCCGGCAAGACGCAGGTCGTCACACCAGGAACCCGCAGCCACGCCTGGGACGCCAGCCCCCGCACCCGGCTCACCCACTCCCTGGAGTGCGCCCAGGTCGGCCGTGAGCTCGGCGCGGCGCTCGGCTGCGACCCCGACCTGGTCGAGGCCGCCTGTCTGGCCCACGACCTCGGCCACCCCCCGTTCGGCCACAACGGCGAACAGGCGCTGAACGAGTTCGCCGACGACTGCGGCGGCTTCGAGGGCAACGCCCAGTCCCTGAGGCTCCTGACCCGCATCGAACCCAAACGCTTCACCGACGAGGGATCGGTGGGACTGAACCTCACCAGAGCCACCCTCGACGCCGCCACCAAGTACCCCTGGCCCCGCGGAGCGCAGTCACGGAAGTTCGGCGTCTACGAGGACGACCGTCCCGTCTTCGACTGGATCCGCAAGGACGCCCCGGGCACCCGCACCACCTTCGAGGCCCAGGTGATGGACTGGGCCGACGACGTGGCCTACTCGGTCCACGACGTCGAGGACGGCCTGCACGCGGGCCACATCGACCCCAACTACCTGCACGCCGAACCGGAACGCCGGGCCGTCTTCGAGGTGGCCCTCGGCCGGTACGTCCCCGCGGACACCGACCCGGCGGAACTCGCGGAAGCCCTCGACCGCCTCCAGGACCAGCCCTGGTGGCCGCACGGCTACGACGGCTCGGCCGTCGCGCAGGCCCGCCTCAAGGACGCCACCAGCCAGCTCATCGGCCGTTTCTGCCTGTCCGCCGAAGCCGCGACACGCGAGCGGTACGGCACCGGGAGACTCACGAGATACGACGCCGAACTCGTCGTACCGCACGAGACCCGCCTGGAGTGCGCGGTCCTCAAGGCCGTCGCCGACCGGTACGTCATGCAGCGCGCCGAGCAGGAGCGGCTGCGGGCCGACCAGCGGATCGTCGTCGCCGAACTGGCCGAGGTGCTCACCGTCCGCGCCCCGGACGGCCTCGAGCCCCAGTTCCGCGCGCTGTTCGACGACGCGCCGGACGACCGGGCGCGCAAGCGGGTGATCGTCGACCAGATCGCGTCCCTCACCGACGCGTCCGCCCGTTCGCTTCACGCCCGTCTCACGGGACACCTGTGATGCTTGCGGGACACAAGTTGTGTGAAGGAGACGGGAGTGACGTGAATCGAGACCGAATGTGACCCTCCGTGGCCTGATCGGGCCACTCCCTCTTCCCCCATCACACTCCGTGCGGGACGCTCCCATGTGGCGGCACCCTTACGAGGAGGCATCAAGTGGTCGACGCGGATCAGACATTTGTCATCGTCGGAGGAGGTCTCGCCGGCGCGAAGGCGGCCGAGACACTCCGCACGGAGGGCTTCACGGGCCGCGTGATACTGATCTGTGACGAACGCGACCACCCCTACGAGCGCCCGCCGCTCTCCAAGGGCTACCTCCTCGGCAAGGAGGAGCGCGACAGCGTCTTCGTCCACGAACCCGCCTGGTACGCGCGCAACGACATCGAGCTGCACCTCGGCGAGACCGTTGACGCCATCGACCGTACGGCGAAGACGGTCCGCTTCGGCGAGGACGGCACCGTCGTCCGCTACGACAAGCTGCTGCTGGCGACGGGCGCGGAGCCGCGCCGTCTGGACATCCCGGGGACCGACCTCGCGGGCGTCCATCACCTGCGCCGCCTCGCCCACGCCGAGCGTCTCAAGGGCGTCCTGGCCACCCTGGGCAGGGACAACGGCCACATCGTGATCGCCGGCGCCGGCTGGATCGGCCTGGAGGTCGCGGCGGCGGCCCGGGAGTACGGCGCCGAGGTCACCGTCGTCGAGCCCCTGTCGACCCCCCTGTACTCGGTTCTCGGCCCCGAGCTCGGCAACCTCTTCGCCGAGCTGCACCGCGAGCGGGGCGTCCGCTTCCACTTCGGCGCGAGACTGACGGAGATCGTCGGGCAGGACGGCATGGTCCTCGCGGCCCGTACCGACGACGGCGAGGAGCATCCCGCGCACGACGTCCTCGCGGCGGTCGGCGCGGCCCCGCGCGTGGCTCTCGCGGAGGCGTCCGGGCTCGAACTGGCGGACCGGGCGCACGGCGGCGGTGTCTCCGTGGACGAACAACTGCGCACGTCCGACCCGGACATCTACGCGGCGGGCGACGTGGCCTCCTTCCACCACGCCCTCTTCGGCAACCGGCTGCGCGTCGAGCACTGGGCCAACGCGCTCAACGGCGGCCCGGCGGCGGCGCGAGCGATGCTGGGCCGCCAGGTGACGTACGACCGGGTGCCCTACTTCTTCTCCGACCAGTACGACCTGGGAATGGAGTACAGCGGCTGGGCGCCCCCGGGCTCGTACGACGAAGTGGTGATCCGGGGAGACGCCGGGAAGCGGGAGTTCATCGCCTTCTGGGTGAAGCAGGGCCGTGTGCTGGCCGGGATGAACGTCAACGTGTGGGACGTCACAGAGCCGATTCAGGGACTGATCCGATCCAGGGCTCAGGTGGACACGGAGGCGCTGGCGGACCCGCACGTTCCCCTCGTCAACCTCGTCCCGTAGGTGTCAGTACCTCCCCGTAGACTTCACGCGTGGCAGGACGGATCAACGACGAGGACGTGAAGGCGGTACGGGACGCGGTCCCGATCGACGCCGTGGTGTCCGAGTACCTCCAGCTGCGCAACGCGGGCGGTGGCAACCTCAAGGGCCTGTGCCCCTTCCATGACGAGAAGTCGCCGTCCTTCCAGGTCAGCCCGAGCAAGGGGTTCTTCCACTGCTTCGGCTGCCAGGAGGGCGGCGACACCATCACGTTCGTGATGAAGGTCGACCACCTCACCTTCTCCGAGGCGGTCGAGCGCCTGGCAGGCCAGGCCGGCATCACCCTGCGGTACGAGGAGGGCGGCTACAACCCCTCCCACCAGCGCGGCGAGCGCATCCGCCTGGTCGAGGCCCACAAGATCGCCGCCGACTGGTACATGGAGCAGCTGGCCACCGGCCCGGAGGCCGACACCGGCCGCCAGTTCCTCGCCGAGCGCGGCTTCGACCAGGCCGCGGCCGCGCACTTCTCCGTCGGCTACAGCCCCCAGGGCTGGGACCACCTCACCCGCTTCCTGCGCGGCAAGGGGTTCACCGACAAGGAGCTCCTGCTCTCCGGTCTCTCCCAGGAGGGCCGCCGCGGCCCCATCGACCGCTTCCGCGGCCGGCTGATGTGGCCCATCCGCGACATCGGCGGAGACGTCGTCGGCTTCGGCGCGCGCAAGCTCTACGAAGCGGACAACGGCCCGAAATACCTCAACACGCCCGACACGGCGATCTACAAGAAGTCCCAGGTCCTCTACGGCATCGACCTCGCCAAGAAGGACATCGCCAAGGTGTCCCGCGCGGTCGTCGTCGAGGGCTACACCGACGTGATGGCCTGCCACCTCGCCGGCGTGACGACGGCGATCGCGACCTGCGGCACGGCCTTCGGCAGCGACCACATCAAGATCCTGCGCCGGCTGCTCATGGACAACGGCTCGGCCCGCGTGATCTTCACCTTCGACGGCGACGCGGCCGGCCAGAAGGCGGCCCTGCGCGCCTTCGAGGACGACCAGAAGTTCGCCGCCGAGACCTACATCGCGATCGCCCCTGACGGCATGGACCCCTGCGAGCTGCGCCTCGCCAAGGGCGACGAGGCGGTCGCCGACCTGGCCGAACCCCGCACCCCGCTCTTCGAGTTCGCGCTGCGCCAGATCGTCGTCCGCTACGACCTCGACACCCCCGCCGGCCGCGCCGCGGCCCTCGACGAGGCCGCCCCGATCGTCGCCCGCATCAAGAACAGCGGCGCCCAGCACGAGGTCGCCGTCCAGCTCGCCGGCATGCTCGGCATCCTCGACACCCAGTTCGTGGTCAAGAGGGTGGCCCAGCTGGCCCGTTGGGCCCGCGACCGCGGCGGCAGGGGCCCGGCCCCGTCGGGACGCGGCCCGCAGCAGCCGTCGTACGACGGAGCCCACCGTCCCGCGGTCTCCGGCCCCGCCCTCACCCTGCGCAACCCCGTCTACGCCACCGAGCGCGAGCTGCTCAAACTCGCCCTCCAGCGCCCCGAGCTGGTCTCCCCGGCCTTCGACGCGTACGGCATCGACGAGTTCACCGCCCCGCCCTACGCCGCCGTACGCCAGGCCATCATGGACGCGGGCGGCGCGGAGTACGGCGTCCAGGACTCCCAGGACTACCTCGTCCGGGTCCGCGAGGCCGCCCCCGACGACGCGGTCCGGGCCATGGTCACGGAGCTGGCCGTCGAGGCGATCATGCGCAAGACGGTCGACGAGAACTACGCGGGCGACCAGCTCGTCACCGTCCGCCGCCGCGCCGTCGACCGCCGCATCCAGGAGATCCAGGGCACCCTGATCCGCCTCGGCTCCGGCGGCGACCCGGCCCACCTGGCCGCCGTACAGAACGAGGTGTGGGTCCTCCAGCAGTACGGCCAGGCACTGCGGGAGCAGGGCGCGGCCGCTCTGTAGCGCCGGTTCCCGTACGCCTTTCAAGTGGTTTCGCGGCCGTTGGTCTGCCTACTCGTAAGGCAAAGTAACCAGGCGGTCACGGACCGGACTCAAAAAGTCCCCGCACGCCCCTCGTGGCGGCGATGTGTCGTACTCCACACTGGGTCCGGTGCCTGAGTCCTCGGAGCGCGGCCGATCCGCCCCCAGCGGGTCCCAGACCCCCGCGGTTCCGCTCATCGCGTACGGGACGGACAGCGGCGAGGCCGCCGACTCCGCCCCCGAAGTACCGCTGCCGCACTCCTTGGCAGCGATCATCCTGGAGGTCGCCCCCGTGCAGACCCAGACCCTGACACAGACCGAGAACGGTACGGACGACACGACAGAACAGGACGCCGAGACCGACGTACTCGTCGCGGTGCCCCCGCAGAGCCGTGTCGCGCACCACCCCGAGGCGGAGCCGGACACGCCGCCCGCGGAAGCCCTCGAGAACGTGGAGACCGAGCCGGTCGAACCGCCCGAGCCGCCCCGCGGACGCGTCGACACCGGCGGCCCGTCCTCGGACCTGTTCCGCCAGTACCTGCGGGAGATCGGCCGTATCCCGCTGCTCACCGCGGCCGAGGAGGTCGACCTCGCCCGCCGGGTCGAGGCCGGACTGTTCGCCGAGGAGAAGCTGAGCAACGCCCCCGACCTGGACAGTCAGTTGGCGCTCGATCTGGACCGCCTGGTCGTGCTGGGCCGCATGGCCAAGCGCCGCCTCATCGAGGCGAACCTGCGTCTCGTCGTGTCCGTCGCGAAACGGTACGTCGGCCGCGGCCTGACCATGCTCGACCTGGTTCAGGAAGGAAACCTGGGCCTGATCCGGGCGGTCGAGAAGTTCGACTACGCCCGCGGCTACAAGTTCTCCACCTACGCCACCTGGTGGATCCGCCAGGCCATGTCCCGGGCCCTCGCCGACCAGGCCCGGACGATCCGAGTCCCGGTCCACGTCGTCGAGTTGATCAACCGGGTCGTCCGCGTCCAACGCCGCATGCTCCAGGAACGCGGCTACGAACCGACCCCGGAAGAGGTCGCGAACCAGCTCGACCTCGCCCCCGAGCGCGTCAGCGAGGTCCTGCGCCTGGCCCAGGAACCGGTGTCGTTGCACGCGCCGGTCGGTGAGGAGGACGACGTGGCCCTCGGCGACCTCATCGAGGACGGCGACGCCGCCTCGCCGGTCGAGTCGGCGGCGTTCCTGCTGCTCAGGGAGCACCTCGAGGCGGTGCTGTCGACCCTGGGCGAACGCGAGCGCAAGGTCGTCCAACTCCGGTACGGCCTGGCCGACGGCCGCGCCCGCACCCTGGAGGAGATCGGCCGCATCTTCGGAGTGACCCGGGAGCGGATACGCCAGATCGAGTCGAAGACCCTGAACAAGCTGCGGGATCACGCTTTTGCGGATCAGCTCCGGGGCTATCTGGACTAGGTCGGCCGCCCGCAGGGCGAACGGATGTTCTGGCTAAGGTGCACCACAGCCACGTCGACGGCGTACCCGTTCTGAGGTCCTCCCGGCCCGGACCGCTCCAGGCCACCCTGCGCTTCGGCGTCGGTGCCCGTGACGAGACGTGTCGCACGCGGGACGTCACTCGCCTGGTCGCCGCCCTCGCGGCGCACGAGACACGACGACGGCTCCCCGAAACAGCGGAGCCCGTCGTCGTGTCCACCGGAGTCGACGAAACCCGGTTCACCGTCTCGGGCACCCCTCAGGAAGTCGCCGACATACTGAGGACCCTCTGTCGTGCCCTGGGCGAGCCGCCCCCCGACCGGCCCGACGAGACGGCGTACAGCTGCGACGAGGCGGCCGTGTCCCTCCACCCGCTGGCTGCCGCCGCCCTCAACGCCCGGTACGGGGCGCAGGCCACCGGCCTGCTGGGGCAGGAATGGGCCTCCTGCCCACCGCCGACCCCGGACATGCTGCGGACGCACGCCGCGACCTGGTTCACCCGCGCCAACGCCGTCCTGACCCTGGCTGGGCCCGAACCCGTCGGCCTACGGCTACCGCTGCCGCCCGGCGAACGCCCGCACCACTCGGCACCCGAGGCCCGCTACCCGCGCGCCTCCTGGACCCACCGGACGATCGAGGGCGTCGCCGTCTCCGTGGAGGCCCCCGCCGGGTCCGCGGCCGTGGCGGTCGCCCACCGGATCCTCCGGGAACGAATGACCGCCGCCCTCGCCCGCCGCTCGACGTCCGCCGCTCCGGCCGAGGCGGCCACGGTGCCGCACGACACCGACGCCGACGTCCGGCTGCTCTTCACCCCGGCCACCACCGACGACGCCGAGGAGGTCGCCGCGACGGTGTGGTCGGAGGCGTTGCGCCTGGCCAGGATCGAACCCGCGCAGGACGAGGTGGATCGGTACCGCGGCGGCCCGGAGAGTGCCGGGGCCCAGCCGTGCACCCTCGATGCGGCCGCCCGCACCGAACTGTTCGGGACCCCTGGTCTCATGGAGGGCGTCACCCCCGGCGACGTGCGGGACGCCTGGCAGCGGGCCATGGCCGGGGCCCAGCTGGTCGTACCGGACGGCCTGCTCCTCGACCTGGCCGGACCGGACGGCCGCCGGCTGTGGTGCACGTCCTGCTGGACCTGGGACGAACTCCCGCCGTGGGGTGAGGCGTTCCGCGAGCCCCTGGTGAAACGAGCGTTCCGCCGTGCCGGAGAACGCCATTGGACGGTTCTGACGCCCGACTCGGTGGTGACATGCCGTACCGGCGCCTATCACGCGCTCCGATTCGACGATGTCGTCGCACTGGAACGGTGGGGCCCCGAGCGGGTCCTGATCGGCCGGTGCGGCTGTGACATCGGCAGCGACCCGGCCTGGTACCGGGGCGGACGGCGGCTGATCCACGCCCTGGACGAGGCCGTCCCGGCGGAGCTCGCCTTCGACGGCGCCGAAGGGGGCCGCTCACACGAGGAACGGCCCCCACGCGCCTAGTCCACCTCCGCCACCGCCTGCGCGAACTGTGCCTTGTACAGCCGTGCGTACGCCCCGTCCGCCTCCAACAGGTCCGTGTGCGTGCCCTGTTCGACGATCGAGCCGTTCTCCATCACCAGGATGGTGTCGGCGTCGCGGATCGTCGACAGGCGGTGCGCGATCACGAACGACGTGCGGCCGTGGGCCAGTTTGGCCATCGCCTTCTGGATCAGGACCTCCGTACGGGTGTCCACCGAGGACGTCGCCTCGTCCAGCACCAGGATCACCGGGTCGGACAGGAACGCCCGGGCGATGGTGATGAGCTGCTTCTCACCCGCGCTCACCCCGCTGCCCTCGTCGTCGATCACGGTGTCGTAGCCGTCGGGAAGGGTCCGGATGAACCGGTCCGCGTGGGCCGCCCGGGCCGCCTCCTCGATCTCGCCCGGAGTGACCTCCCGCGAGGCGCCGTACGCGATGTTCTCCGCGATCGTGCCCCCGAACAGCCAGGTGTCCTGGAGCACCATGCCGATCCCGGCGCGCAGGTCGTCCCGGGACATGCGGGCGATGTCCACGCCGTCGAGGGTGATCCGCCCGCCCGAGACGTCGTAGAACCGCATGAGGAGGTTGACCAGGGTGGTCTTGCCCGCACCCGTGGGGCCGACGATCGCGACCGTGTGTCCGGGTTCGACCTTCAGCGAAAGGTCCTCGATGAGCGGCTTCTCGGGGTCGTAGCGGAAGGAGACATGCTCCAGAGCGACCCGTCCGCGCAGTTCCTCGGGCTTCGCGCTCGACACCGGGTCCGCCTCCTGCTCCTCCGCGTCCAGGAGTTCGAAGATCCGCTCGGCCGAGGCGACACCCGACTGCACGAGGTTCGCCATCGACGCGACCTGCGTGAGCGGCATCGAGAACTGCCGGGAGTACTGGATGAAGGCCTGCACGTCACCGATGGACAGCGAGCCGGACGCGACCCGCAGCCCGCCCACGACCGCCACCAGCACGTAGTTGATGTTCGAGACGAACATCATCAGCGGCTGCATGACCCCGCTGTTGAACTGCGCCTTGAACCCGGCCTCGTACAGCGCCTCGTTCTGCTCGGCGAACTGCGCGGCCGACTCGTCCTGACGGCCGAACACCTTCACCAGGGTGTGCCCGGTGTACATCTCCTCGATGTGGGCGTTGAGCTTGCCCGTGGTGCGCCACTGCTGCACGAAGTGCGGCTGCGAGCGCTTGCCCACGCGCGTGGCGACGACGAACGACAGCGGCACGGTGACCAGCGCGACCAGGGCCAGCAGCCAGGACACCCAGAACATCATCGCGAGCACACCGATGATGGTGAGCAGCGAGTTGATGAGCTGGCCCATCGACTGCTGGAGGGTCTGCCCGATGTTGTCGATGTCGTTCGTCGCCCGGGACAGGACCTCGCCGCGCTGGCGCTTGTCGAAGTACGACAGCGGCAGCCGCGACAGCTTCGTCTGCACGTCCTCGCGCATCCGGAACATCGTGCGGTTGACGGTCCGGTTGACCAGCCGCGTCGCCACCGCCATCAGCAGCCCAGCGACGAGGAACACCCCGACCGCGAACAGCAGCACATGTCCTACGGCGGTGAAGTCGATGCCCTCGCCGGGCGTGAAGTCGGTGCTGCGGAGCATGTCGGCGACCTGACCGTCGCCGCGTTCCCGCATCGACGCGAGGACCTCCTCCTTGCTCGCGCCGGAAGGCATCTGCCGTCCGATGATGCCCGCGAAGACCAGGTCGGTGGCCTCGCCGAGGATCTTCGGCCCGACCACGTTGAGGCCGACGCTCAGCACGACGCAGAACAGCATCGCGTAAAGGGTCAGCCGCTCCGGCTTGAACTGGGCGAGCAGCCGCCTGCCCGACACCTTGAAGTCGATCGACCGGTTCTCGGGACCGGTGCCGGCCATCATGCGCCCCATGGGCCCGGCCATCAGGCAGCCTCCGCTTCCGTGAGCTGGGAGAGCACGATCTCCCGGTAGGTCTCGTTGTCCGCCATCAGCTCGCGGTGGGTGCCGGTGCCGACGACCCGGCCCTCGTCGAGGACGACGATCCGGTCGGCCTCGCGGATGGTGGCCACCCGCTGGGCGACGATCACGACGGTCGCCTCCGAGGTCTCCTCGGCGAGCGCCGCGCGAAGGGCCGCGTCGGTCGCGTAGTCGAGGGCGGAGAAGGAGTCGTCGAACAGGTAGATCTCCGGGCGCTGCACAAGCGTGCGCGCGATGGCGAGCCGCTGCCGCTGACCACCGGAGACGTTGGTGCCGCCCTGCGCGATGGGGGAGTCGAGGCCGTTCTCCAGCCCGGAGACGAAGTCCTTGGCCTGCGCCACCTCCAGCGCGTGCCACAGCTCCTCGTCCGTGGCGTCCGGATTGCCGTAGCGGAGGTTCGTGGCGACCGTGCCCGCGAAGAGATACGGCTTCTGCGGCACGAGCCCGACGGTCTCGGCCAGCAGCACGGGGTCGACCTCGGCGACGGCCACCCCGTCGACGAGCACCTCGCCGTCGGTCGCGTCGAACAGCCGGGGGACGAGCCCGAGCAGCGTGGACTTGCCGCTGCCGGTCGAGCCGATCACGGCGGTCACCTCGCCGGGCCGGGCGACCAGGTCGATCGACTTGAGCACCGGTTCCTCGGCGCCCGGGTAGCGGAAGCCCGCGCCCCGGATCTCCAGATGCCCGTGCCGCCGCAGCTCGCGGACGGGAGCCAGGGGAGGAACCACGCTGGAGGAGGTGTCGAGGACCTCCTGGACGCGCTCGGCGCACACCTCCGCGCGCGGCACCATCATGAACATGAAGGTGGCCATCATCACGGACATGACGATCTGCATCAGATAGGCGAGGAACGCGGTCAGATCACCGATCTGCATCCCGCCGCTGTCGATCCGGTGGGCACCGAACCACACCACCGCGATCGAGGACAGGTTCACCGTCGTCATGACCACGGGGAACATCAGCGCGAGCAGGTTGCCGGTCTTGAGGGAGATCTCCGTCAGATCGCTGTTCGCCTTCCGGAAACGGTCCTCCTCGTACGCGTCGCGCACGAACGCCCGAATGACCCGGTTGCCGGTGATCTGCTCGCGCAGCACCCGGTTCACCGTGTCGAGACGTACCTGCATGGACCGGAACAGGGGCCGCAGCCGCCGCACGATCAACGTCACGCAGATGCCCAGCGTCGGCACCACGGCCACCAGCACCCCGGACAGCGGCACGTCCAGGCCGAGCGCCAGCACGATGCCGCCCACGCACATGATGGGCGCCGACACCAGCAGGGTGAACGTCATCAGGGCCAGCATCTGGACCTGCTGCACGTCATTGGTCGTACGAGTGATCAGCGTGGGCGCACCGAACTGGCCGACCTCGCGCGCCGAGAACGACTGCACCCGGTCGAAGACCGCCGCCCGCAGGTCCCGGCCGAGCGCGGCGGCGGTCCGGGCGCCGTAGAACACGGCCCCGATGTTGCACACCACCTGCACCAGCGAGATGCCGATCATCAGGGCGCCGAAGCTCAGGATGTAGCCGGTGTCTCCGTTCACGACGCCGTGGTCGATGATGTCCGCGTTCAGCGTGGGCAGGTAGAGAGTGGCGCAGGTCTGCAGGAACTGCAGCAGCACCAGGATGGTGATGGGTTTCTTGTAGGGCCTGAGATAGGTCCGCAGAAGTCGTATGAGCACGCTACGTCTCTCGGAGTCGGCGACGGGGCGAGTGGTTGCCCCTGGCCCCTATCGTCGGACACCCCACCCGTGTTACCTCAACCGATTAAGCCGACAGCAGTGCCTCGTACGGCCTTACGGGTCCTCGTGGGCCCGGACTCCTACCGGACTCTTACGTTCCGCCACTTGCCTACCGGAACGCTCCCGGGTAGGTCTGCTCCCGCACCGACACGTACTGCTGCCGCACCGCCTGCCCCACCGCCAGCTCCTCGCCGGGCTCCAGGACCTGCGCGGCCGGGCCCTGCCACATCGGCGGAGTACGCGGATCGAGCGTGCCCTGCGAGACCCCGAGCGCCCAGGCCGCCTGCCGGGCGGCACCGATCGCCGCGTAGTCCGCCGGCTGCGGCACGACGACCTGCGCGCCGAACAGCGCGGGCGCGGCGGCCTGTACGGCGGACAGCTCGGCGGCGGCCCCCAGCAGGAAGACCCGCCGCACCTCGACACCCCGCCCGCGCAGCACGTCGAGCGCGTCGGCGAGCCCGCACAGCATGCCCTCGAACGCGGCCCGCGCCAGATGCTCCGGCTTCATCGACTCCCGCCGCAGCCCGCTCAGCGTCCCCGCGGTGTGCGGCAGGTTCGGCGTCCGCTCACCTTCCAGATAGGGCAGCAGTACGAGGCCGTGGGAGCCCGGTGTCGACTTCATCGCCAGGTCGGACAGGCTCTCCAGATCACTGAGGCCGAGCATCTCGGCGGCCCCGCGCAGGGTCCGTACGGCGTTCAGGGTGGTGACGACGGGCAGGTGCATGCCGGTCGCGTCGGCCAGGGAGGTGATCATCCCGCTGTTGTCGACGAGGGCCTCGGGGTGCACGGCCATCACGGACCCGGAGGCGCCCAGCGACACCACGGCGTCGCCCAGCCCGATCCCGAGCCCGAAGGCGGCGGCCATGGTCTCACCGGTCCCGGCGGAGATCAGCAGCCCCTCCGGGGTCGTACCGGCCGCGTCCGAGGGACCGATCACCTCGGGGAGCATCGCCTGGTGGCCGAGGGCCAGCTCGACGAGGTCGGCGCGGTAGGCGCCGGTGGCCGCGGACCAGTAGCCGGTGCCGGAGGCGCCGCCGCGGTCGGTGGTCCTTCTGACCGGACGGCCGAGGAGCTGCCACACCAGCCAGTCGTGCGCCTGGAGGAGCACGGCGGTGCGCAGGGCGGCGTCGGGCTCGGTCTTGTTCAGCCAGCGCAGCTTGGTGACGGGCTGCGCCGCCTGCGGCACACACCCCACCGCCTGGGCCCACGCCTCGCGCCCGCCGAGCGCGTCGACGAGGTCGGCCGCGGCGACCTGCGCGCGCTTGTCGCCGCCGGCCATGGCGGGACGGACGGTGTTGCCCTGGGCGTCGAGGGGTACGACGGCGTTCTGCTGCGACGACACGCCGATGGCCTGCACGCCCTCGAGGAGACCGCCGCCGGCGGCTTCACCGAGGGAGAGGAGCCATGCCTGGGGATCGACGTCGGATGCGCGGCCGCCGCCTTCCACCGGGTGCGGGGCATAGCCCTGCTTGAGCACGGCACCGGTGTCTGCGTCGCAGACGACGATGCGAGTGAAATCGGGTGAGCTGTCCAACCCGGCGACTATCCCCATGGCGCAAATTCTATGGGCGTAGCGTCGTAGGGGCGCGCACGGATTCGCGGGCGCGGGACCGCAGTGACCGGTCGCACCCCGCGGAGGAGCCGCGGGGCGGCACAGCCCCGCGGCTCTGGGTGGTGTGCGTCACTGTCGGCTTCAAGTGCTGCTGGTGCCCCAGTCGTCCTCCGGCGCACTGTTCGGGTTGCGGTCCCGGAGCGAGCGCACCCGCTGGGTCACGGACTCCGGCACCCGGTCGCCGACCTTGTCGCTGACCGCGTGGTAGGCCTTGCCGGCGAACTGGCGGCCCTGCTGCGCCGCCGTCTCCGCGGTGTTGCGGACGGCGGGGTTCTGGGAAACCTGGCGGGCGGACTTCTTCAGCTGTTCGTAGCGCTCGCGCCCGGCACGGGTGCCCAGCACGTAACCCAGAGTCAGTCCGACCACGAACGTGAGCTTGTAGCGCATGGCGGCCACCCTTCCCTTGTGTAGGTCTCCGGTGCGATGTCGGTGTCGGGGGAACCGATTGGCGGAGCACCCCCCTGCTTGCGCTAATGTATGTGTCGCAGCGAGCGCCCGCCCCCTGGCGAATACCCAGGGAGGTACGTTCGATGCAGACGAGGCAATCCTCCGTAGCTCAATTGGCAGAGCAGCCGGCTGTTAACCGGCAGGTTACTGGTTCGAGTCCAGTCGGGGGAGCTTCGATCTTCCGTAGCTCAATTGGCAGAGCAGCCGGCTGTTAACCGGCAGGTTACTGGTTCGAGTCCAGTCGGGAGAGCAGGAAGAAGGAGGACCCCGATGGGGTCCTTTTTCATGTCCGCCGCAACCGTGCAGGTCACGGCGTAGTCCTCAAGGGCATGCGAAGTCGCCCCTGCGAGGCAGGAGATCGTATGAGCGGCTATGCTGCGGCAGACGGCGCGCACGCATGTACGCGACACGCCGCTATGGGGCGGTAGCTCAGCCGGTTAGAGCAGCGGACTCATAATCCGTCGGCCGTGGGTTCGAGTCCCACCCGCCCCACCTGCGTAGGCTTCTGACCTGCGGAAACGTTCCTTGTGAGGTGTTGGAGCGTCAACTTTCGCCCAACGGACTGAATCCGCTGCTCACGACTTTGGAGTCCGGAGCCGCTCGGGGGAGCTTCAACCTCTCTGACCTGCGGCGGAGTGGGTGATCAAGGTTGTCGCCGGCCTCTGGGGTGGCTGCCCTGAGGCTCGATACCGAGATCCAGGGGCCAGGCAGGGGCCGGGGCGACGCCGACGTGTCCACGCCGACGGTGTCCCCGGGCCGGTTCGTTGTCCCATTTGTTTGTTGTTTGGGCATGGGGGTGCCATCCACGGCGCGGCCAGTCGAGTACCGAGCGGGCAGCGGAGGGGGCGCAGATGCCGGTACGTCTGGTGCGCAGGCAGGGGTAGGGCGACGCCGGCTGTTGGGCTCGGCTGCGGCCCGGGACGGCGGCGGCCGGGGCGGCCGGCACGAGCGTCGCGCCCAGCAGCCCCGCGAGCAGGACGGCGGCGGATCTCCAACTGCCCGAGCGTGCGCGTTTCTTCACCATGTGCGTCCCCTCTTCCCCAGGCGCACCTCTGTACGCCGACGTCACAGGCGAGGGTTGTAGGGCCCCGGCCCTTCAAAGTCATTCGAGTGGTGGGCCGGGGACCGGGGCCCCGGGACGGCCGGCCTGGTAACCGCCGAGCAGGGGGATCACGCCGCTCTCGTCCAGCACTGCGACGGCGAACGGCCGGTCGAGGCGCACCGGGACCGTCCGCAGCAGCTGTCCGGGGCCGTCTAGATAGTTCCGGTTCGCCCCGGACCGGTCCTCCGCCGGGCAGGCCGCGGTCCTGGAGGACATGCCCTCCTCGCCGAACCGTACGACGCAGCTCTGGACGACGCGTTCGCAGTGGACGGGCTCGGAGAACATCCCGGGAAGTTCGGATGCCGAGAAGACGCGGTCCACGCCCAGCGCGGTCAGATGGGGCGACGCATCGATGTCGCCGGACAGCCAGAGACGCGGCAGTTCCAGAAGCACCGCCTCGGGGCGTCCCGTAGCCCGACTCCCACGGAGTACCTTCCCGTGAGCGGCCGGGGCCCATGCTGCCGCCAGCACCTCCGCGGGCGGGACCTGCCGGTTCTCACCCAGTGCGAACCGGACCCTGACGGGTCCCGCGGCGGGCACCGCTCTCCCGCCCGCCGCACGGGCCCGCAGTTCGATCACCGTGACCCGGCCGCGCGGCCGCACGAGGGTCCAGGCGTCCTCGACCGGCACTTCCGCGACCATGGCGGGCACGGGGTGAGCCACTCCCCTCACATCGGTGAACAGGAGCTCACGCGTGAAGCACGGATCGAAGGGCCGCTCCCACTCGGCCTCCAGCGCGACCGTGCTGACGAGCAGGGCACAGCGCGCGGGATCAGCACGCTGCGGCGCCCAGCTGAGCGGGGCGTTCGTGCCGGGCGCCCACCGGTGCAGCCCACTCGGGCCGTCAAGGCCGGGCTGCCCGACCGTGATGCCGTACGAGCGCGTGTGAAATTCCGGCCGTGGCCGAACCTGGCTCAGCATCCTCGTCGCGGTGACGAACACATCGTTCCGACCGAGTTCGCGGACCGCTGTGCCCTGCGCACCGACCGGACCGACGACTCCACGCAGTTCGTCGCGAGTAGCCCCGTCCGCGCAGGCCTCCAAGGCTGTCAGTGCCAGCCACAGAGCGGCAGGCGAGCAGATCACATCACGCCCGCCGTGGGTCGCCGGGTCGTCGAAAAGCGATTCCAGCCACAGCTCGGCCAAGGCAGAGATCGCCTCCGTGCCGTTGTTCTCCGCTTGCACAACCCCCCCTCTCTCGCTCGCAGGCCCACGGGGGCGGTCTTGGACGCTCCGTCAGGTGTCGTTGTCCCGGGACGAATTCCCGGAACCACGCCTGAGCGCCTCGTGGTGCAGCCGCTCCATCTCGTCGGCGTGGGCGCGATCAGCTTCCTCCCCGGAGAAGGTGACGAGCACGCTGCCGTCCGGTGCCTTCACGATGTCCTGCGTTCCGTTGCGGAGGTACTCCCCGCTTCCGGACTGCCAGCTCCTGCTGGTGATGGAGACCTCGGACCAGCGAAAGGACCGCAGGACACCGCGGTGGGCCACCACCACGCCATCCTCGAAACAGTACAGACGAGGCACGGGACCACCCGGCCGCCGACGAAAGGGAAGCACCGCTGCGCCGCCGAAGCACAGCGCGGTGAGCACGAGCAGGTCGATGACGGGCAGCATGCCGGGCGATGCGTGACCGCCGGAAAGGAGGCGCTTGACTCCGACCGCCGAGAACGCTCCCATGAGGACGCCCATCGGCACGAGGGCGAAGACCGCGTTGGTGTAGGCGGGGCATGCGAACGTCACGTACCGGCCGTAGCCTGCGACCGTCCCCATCGTCATCGCCTTGTCACGTTCCCGCACAGAGCCTCCCCGAACGCCCCTCGACAGGCCGTACACTCCGCCCCTTGCGGACAGCCCGCGCGATCCGGGGCAGTGGCTGAAATACCGCCTGTGGCCCATAATTTGGACCCGTTGAGCCATTACGGCAAGGGGACGTTTCATGGGACCGAGAGCCATGGCGGTAGCTGCACAGGAACTGGGACTCGGCGCTTTCGGAAGTTTGGTGGAGAACAACCCCAAGCGTCCTGAATGGGCCGCGATCGTTCCCCTGTCGCTCGTCGGTCTGGGCGCGTTCGCCTTCGGCATCGCGATCGCTGCCGAAGGCGAGCGCCAGGACGGCACCTGGTACAACGGACTGCCCATGCTGGCGATGGCGGCGTTTGCGCTGGGGCTGGCCTGCTGGTTCCTGCTGCGTCGCAGGCCGCCGAAGACATGGGTCGCCTGGTACGAGCACGGCGTCCTGCGTCAAACTGCCGACGATGAGCCGGAGGCGTGGGGCTGGGACGAGATCGACCAGGTCGCCAGGCAGGACGTACAGGTGGTCAAGCAGTTCGGCAGCTATATGAAATACCGGCTGCTGGTGGTACCGGAGGCCGGTGGCCAGATCGTCGTGGACAACACGTACGGCGGCGTCCTCCCATTCACCGAGGGGCTGACCGACACATTCAGCCGCTCGCGGGTGAAGAAGGACGCGGGTCGGCTCAATGCGGGTGAGCGCGTGGACTTCGGTGGCATCATCGACATCAACACGGGAGGCCTCGGGAAGGGTAGTCGGCGGCTCGGATGGCGCGAGGTCGAGCGGATCGACCTGAAGAACGGCAGCTTGCACATCCATCGGCGTGGCGACGCGAGACCTTGGATGGCTCTGCCCGCGGTCGGCTTCCCCAACCTGTTGGTCTTCCTTACCCTCTGTGACGTGCTGCAGCGCCAGAACAGCGCATGACAACCGGACCCCGTCGAACACCCGCAAATTCCGGCACACCGCAGGGGGTGGAGGCATCAGGCGGGGGAGAGCCGTCACTCCGGCCCGCCCCCACGAGTACGGGTGGTCATCCCCTGCGGCGGGCAGATGGCAGACGGATTGGGGCGACGCCCTCGACGACGGTGTTGCTGATGGTGCCGATGCCCTCGACCGTCATGGTGACGATGTCGCCGGGGGCCAGCGGCGGGGGTTCGAAGGTGCCGTTGCGGCCCCAGAGTTCGGCCAGGCAGCCGCCGTTGCCGCAGGTGCCCGAGCCCAGGACATCGCCGGGGCGGATCCAGGTGCCGCGGGAGGCGTACGCCGCCATCTCCTCGAACGTCCAGGCCATGTTGGCCAGTCGGTCCTGGCCGACGGTCTCGCCGTTGACCTGGACGGTCAGTGCGAGGTCGAGGAAGCCTTCCGGGTTGCGGTGGGCTTCGAGTTCGTCGGCGGTGACGAGCCAGGGGCCGAGGGTGGTTGCGGTGTCCTTGCCCTTGGCCGGGCCGAGTTTGACCTTCATCTCGCGGCCTTGCAGGTCGCGGGCGGACCAGTCGTTGAGGATCGTGTAGCCGAGGATGTGGTCGCGTGCCTTCTCGGGGGTCAGGTCCCGGCCGGCCTTGCCGATGACGGCGGCTACTTCGAGTTCGAAGTCGAAGCGTGCGCAACCCGGCGGTACCGGCACGTCGTCGTGGGCGCCGATCACCGCGTACGGGTTGGTGAAGTAGAACGCGGGGGCTTTGTACCACTCATCGGGGACGGTGTCGCCGTATCCCTGGGCGATGCCCGAGACATGGCTCTCGAAGGTCATGTAGTCACGTACGGTCGGCGGTTGCAGCGGCGGCAGCAGCCGTACGTCGGCCAGGGGCAGCGGCAGGGAGCGGGTCAGGGCGCGTTCGCCCGCCCCGCGCAGGAACCGCTCGCCCTCCATGACCAGATCCAGCAGTTCGACGGGGTGTTCGAACGGGTGGACATGGTCGCCGGTGACGGCTCCCGGGTGCGGTTTCCCGTCGTGGACGAAGGTCGCGAACCTCATGCCGCGCTCCCTTCCGCCTCGGCCGGCCGCGTGCCGCTGGGCCCGAAGCCGACGAAGACGGCGGCGATCACAGCGGCGGCCGCACAGGCGACGGCGGTGAGGATCAGTCCGTTGTTGTAGCCGTGGGCCAGGGCGTCCGTGGTGTACGGGGCGAGCTTGGCGCTGAGCGGGCCGAGGTCGGCGCTGTGCAGGGCGAGCGGGCCGCCCTCGTGCAGGACGGCGGACGCGATGCCGTGCTCCTTGGGGGTCAGGCCTGCGTCGGCGAGGCTGCCGGTGAGCTGACGCGCGGCCATGCCGAGGGCGACGGCGCCGACGACCGCCGGGCCGAGGGTCTGGCCGAGGTCGCGGACCAGGCTGGTGGTGGCTCCCGCCATGCCGGTCAGCTTGGGCGGTACGACGTTGACGGCAGCGGCGGTGAGGGCGGCGACGACCAGACCGAAGCCGACACCGTTGAGCACGAGCGGCCCGAGCAGGGGGATCAGGCCGCTTTCGTGGATCGGCACCGCACGCAGCCACAGTTGCGCGCCGGCCAGCGAGACGAACCCGGTGACGAGCATGGGGCCGGGGCCCACCCGGTGCAGCAGCCGGACCAGCAGCGGCCAGATGAGCGGGGTGACGCCCTGGATGACCAGGAAGGGCACCGCGGCCGGGAAGGGGTTCTGGTGCTGGATGACGCCGAGGCGGATGCTCAGGTCGTACGCGCCGCCGAGGAAGCCGAACATGCCGATCACCGCCATGGCGGCCGACGCGGCGAAGGCCGGGATGCGGAACAGCTCCAGGCGCAACATCGGGGCCGCGCTGCAGCGCTCCACCAGCACGAACGCGACGATGAACACGGCGAAGGCGACGAAGGACGCGACGACGGGTGCCGAGCTCCAGCCGTCCGACGGGCCTTGGATGATGCCGTACAGGAGGGCGAGCATGGCCACGGCGATGGCGATCTGGCCCGGCCAGTCGAGCGAGCGGCCCTCGGGGGCACTGGACTCGGCGGCCAGCAGCCAGGCACCCACCGCGGTGATCACGGCGAGCACGCCGGTCACGCCGAACGCCCACTGGAAGGAGGCGTGCTCGACGATCCCGCCGGACATCAGCGGGGCGAGGAAGGCGCCGAGCGACAGGGCCGTGGTCCAGGAGGCCAGCCCCTTGGCTCGCGCGGCCGAGGTGGTCGTGATCGCGGTGATCATGGACAAGGAGGCGGGGAAGAGCGCGGCGGCTCCGATGCCGGAGATCGCCTGACCGGTGATCAACTGGGCTGCCGAGTGCGAGGTGGCGGACACCAGGTAGCCGACGGCGGACAGCAGCGTCGCGCCCACCACCAGTTTCTTACGGCCGTACAGGTCGCCCACGACGCCGAAGGTCAGCGCGAGGACGGCGGCGGGCACCAGGAAGGCGTCACTGATCCAGGTCAGTTCTCCGCCGGACGCGTGGAGGGTGCGCTGCATGACGCCGTTGATCGCGGCGGGCAGGACCAGTCCGATCTGGGCCAGGCAGACGGCCAGACAGGCGGCGATGATCGTGCCGGTGTGGCGTGCCGTAGCGGCCGGTGGGGTATCGGACGACGGGGCGGCGGGTGGGTCGTAGGCGGGGATGGAGACCATGTCTCCTCCTTGGCAGGGTTGGCGGGACGTACGGCCCGAGGGGACGGCGGGGAGTTGGGCGCATCGGGAGGGGCGGTGCGCCGGTCGCGGAGGGTGGGGCCTCGTCAGGGCAGGCGGGGGCGTCGTCAGACGCGTGGGCAGAGCTCGGCCATGCAGCCGAACAGCCCGGGGCCGTCGAGTGGGGGCAGGGTGGGGTCGAGCTCCCGGTAGACGGTGTGCACGTTGACGGCGAGGCGTTCGCTCTCGTGCAGGTCTGCGAAGCGGCCCAGGCGGATGTCGCGGGCCGCGTCCATGGCCGGCATTCCGGCGGTGAAGCGGGCGGTGGCCTGCTCATGGACGTGTTCGAGGTAGTCGCGGATCTCGCGGACGGCCTGTTTGGTGGTGACAGGGCCGTGGCCGGGAACGACGATGTCGGCGTCGAGGCCGAGCAGCAGGTCGCAGGCGGCGAGCCAACGGGTGAAGGGGCCGTGCCAGACGATCGGCGCCGCTCCGGCGAAGACGATGTCGCCGGTGTAGACCGTCCGGGCCTGCGGCACGTGCACGATCGTGTCTCCGGCGCTGTGTGCGGGGCCCACGTCGATGAGGCGGACCTCGGTGCCGCCGATGTCCAGGGTCGTCTCACCGTCGAAGATCCGGTTCGGGAGGGCGGGTTCGACGCCGGCGTAGTCGAAGCGGCCGAAGATCCGGTGGGCGAAGCGTCCGGCAGGGCTCTCCATGCTGGTCAGCGCCAGCATCTCGGCCGGACCCACCTGACGCATGTCCGCCACGGACCCGCGGGCCGCGATGATCTCGGCGTGAGCCACGAGCTGGTTGCCGAACCAGTGGTCGCCGTTGCCATGGGTGTTGACCACGGTGGCGATCGGCGCGGTGGCGGTCAGCGGCGTCAGCGCGTCGAGCATGGTCATGGTCAGCCGCAGATCGTAGAGGGTGTCGACGAGCAGTGACTCGCCCCGGCCGGTGATCAGCCCGGCGTTGCTCATGCCCCATCCGGACTCGCCCGCGATCCAGGCGTAACAGCCGTGTCCGAGCTCGACACAGCCTGTCCGGAATATCACGGAAGCCACGTTGCCTCCTGTTCTTGTCCCGTGTCAGATAGCGAGACTTAAGTACATTGATGGACTCGAGTCCATCGATGGCCGCTAATCTAAGAAGGTGGTGGGGCGGCGTCAATACCCGTGCGGCCATGTGCTGTACTGACGACCATGAAGATCCCGGAGGCAGGAGGCGAAGTGGTGTCCACGCCCGCAGCACCGCCCGCCGGACGCCGGGAACGCAAGCGACAGCAGGTGCGCGACCACCTCTACGCCGCGGCACTGCACTTGTTCGTCACCCAGGGGTACGAGGCGACGACCATGGACCAGATCGCCGAAACCGCCGACGTCGCCCGGGCCACCGTCTTCAACCACTTCTCACAGAAGGTCGGATTCCTCGAGGAATGGGGAGCCCGCCGCCGCGCCCGCGTCAACGAGATCCTCGGCTCCCAGCACGCCGAGGACCTGCCGGTCGGCGACGGACTGCGCCGCTACCTGAAGGAGATGGCCGACCTCAACGTCGCCTCCCGCGCCGAGACCACCGTCCTGATGGACGCCTCCGCGCGGTACGGCCGCCTCCTCCAGGACCCGTCTCTGGAGATCGAACTCGCCAGGATCGTCGAACAGGGTCAGCAGCGCAGGGAGATCAGGGCGGACGTCGACTGCGACCAGGCCGGACAACTGCTGGCTGCCTGCTACTTCACGACAATCCTGCGCTGGATCCGAGAGGAACCAGCCTCCTTCGACCTCCACCAGCGACTCGCCGGCGCGCTCGACATCGTCCTGCTGGGCCTCCTCGTCGGCGAAGCGGCCTGACGCGGCACATCACCCTCGCCCAGCCGCACGCGCAGAGTCGAACCAACCATTCAGTCAACCTGCGCCCTGGGCTTTCTGGTGGGCGGCCTGACTGCTCCTCGCCTTCCCCGCGTGCATCCTCGCCTCTCGGCACCTTTCTCCAGGCGGCTGCCGGGGAGGCGTCGTTGCCTACGTGCCGCTGTGTGTCGGAAGGAGAATCCGTTGCGGGTGAGTCCAAGACCCTTTTGCGAGCTGGCGGGAACGGCCCCCACGTTGCTTGAGGCCGTCCATCTTGGACGCGTTCGGGACGCGTTCGGAACACAAGGATAGGAACAGACCGACAAAGAGGAACGAGGGGTGCCGGAGCGTCAACTCCGGCTCGATGGAGAAAATCCGCTGCGCGCGTTGTTGGAACCGCGCGTACGTCCAGCCGCTCGGAAGTTCCGGACCCGTCGATCAAGGACCCTTCGGCCAGCGCGGAGGACAGCCGTTCGGGCGGCCCGGTCCGGCCGGGTCCACCAGTCGGTGGACCCGAGGTTCAACCTGTCGAGGCTGTCGGCGCGAACCCGCCGCCGACCAGCATGGACGACATGAGGAATCTCCCTGTACGCATGGCTCGTTGGAGCGCCGGACACCCGTGGCGCGCGATCGTCTGCTGGCTTCTGTTCGTGGTTCTCTGCCTGGGCGTGGGCATCACGGTCGGAGGCAACCCGGCCACCACGGAGGACTTCCGCATCGGTGAGGCGGGCCGGGCGGAGGCGATGGCCGCCGAGGGCGGACTGCAGCAGCGTCCCGTCGAACGCGTCCTGATCACCGCGCGCCCCGGGACCGGCCCGCTCGACCTGACCGCGGCCGACGCCGCCGCCAAGGACGTCGCCGAGCGGATGCGGGGGCTTCCTGAGGTGCGTTCGGTGGCCGCCCCGGTGCGTGCGGCGAACACAACCGCCGTACGGGTCGACGTCACCATGAAAGGCCCGGAGCTGGAGGGCAAGAAGCACGTCGACGCGCTGCTCGCCCAGACCGCCGAGGTCCAGAAGGCCAACCCCGGGCTGCGGGTGGAGGAGACCGGGTCCCCCTCGATCAGCAAGGGCGTCGACAAGCTGCGCGGCGACGACCTGTCCCGTACGGAGGTGATCGCGCTGCCGGTCACGCTGATCACCCTGCTGCTGGTCTTCAGCTCCGTCGTGATGGCGCTCGTACCGCTGCTGCTCGCGCTCTCCTCGATCGCGGCGGCCATCGGCCTGTCGATGCTGGCGTCACACGTCTTCCCGGACGCGGGCATCGGCACCAACGTGATCCTGCTGATCGGTCTGGCCGTCGGCGTCGACTACACCCTCTTCTACCTCAAGCGGGAACGGGAGGAGCGGGCCAGGTCGGGCGGCCGCCTCAGCCCGCAGGCCGTCGTGGAGCTGGCCGCAGCCACCTCGGGACGCGCGGTGGTGCTCTCCGGCCTCGCCGTCGCCGTCTCCAGCGCCACTCTGTTCCTCGCGGACGACGTGATCTTCTCCTCGATCGCCACCGGCGCGATCGTCGTCACCCTGGTCGCCGTGCTCAGCTCGCTGACCGTACTACCCGCCCTGCTCGCCACGCTCGGCCGGCGAGCGGAGCGCCGGGCGGTGCGCAAGGAGGCCCGGGCGGCGAAGCGCGGTCAGGCCGTACGGCCCACGAAGCAGCCCAAGACCGGCCCCGGCCGCCTCACCTCCGCGGTACTGCGCCCCGTCCGCAAGCACCCCGCCGCCGTCCTGACCGTCACCGTCCTCGCCATGCTCGCCCTGGCGGCCCCGGTGCTCGGCTTGAAGCTGACCGACATGGGTCGTGAGACACACTCGCGCTCCATTGTCGCCATGCAGACCTACGACCGTCTCAACGCGGCATTTCCCGAGCTGAAGTCCATGCACCAGATCGTCGTACGCGCGGACACCGACCGCTCGCCCGAGGTGACCGCCGCCCTGCGCGAACTCGCGGCGGACGTGAAGAACGACCCGCGGCTGAGCGGAACCTCCAAGCTGTCCACCTCGCCGGACCGGCGGATCAGCATGCTCCAGCTTCAGGTGCCGTACTACGTGAGCACCGACCAGGCCCAGTCGTCCCTCAGGGACATCCGCGACACCTTCGTACCGAAGACCGTCGGCAAGGTGGCCGGCGCCGAGACCGCGGTGACCGGAGACGTCGCCCGGTACACCGACTACCCCACGCACCAGGAGCAGAAGCTGCCGCTGATCATCGGTGCTCTGCTGCTCGTCACCTTCGTCATGACGGTGTGGGCGTTCCGCTCGCTGGTCCTCGGTGTGGTCGGCATCCTGCTCAACCTGCTCTCGGCCGCCGCCTCCCTCGGTGTGCTGGTCCTGGTCTTCCAGCACACGTGGGCCGAGGGGCTGCTCGACTTCGACTCCACCGGTTCGATCGGCTCCCGCGTCCCGCTGTTCCTGTTCGTCATCCTCTTCGGCCTGTCCATGGACTACCAGGTGTTCGTGATCAGCCGGGTGCGGGAGGCCGCCCTGAACGGGGTGCCCACCCGCAAGGCCGTGATCGACGGCATCGGCAGTTCGGCCGGCGTGGTCACCAGCGCGGCGGTCGTGATGGTGACCGTGTTCGCCAGTTTCGCCGCCCTGCACCTGATCGAGATGAAGCAGATCGGCTTCAGCCTGACGATCGCCGTACTGCTCGACGCCTTCGTCATCCGGATGCTGATCCTTCCGGCGCTCATGCTGCTGCTCGGTGAGGCCAACTGGTGGCCGTCACGCGGAATCCGCAAGGCCCAGAGCCCGATCCCGGCCTCCTCCGCCCTGCAAAAAGTAAGCTGAGCCAATGACCGAGCGGCCGCCCAACGACCCTTACCCGTCAGGCACGTTGCACCTCTGGAACACCATCTCCTGGGTCCTTCTCGGCCTGCTGCCCACGGCCGTCGCCGTACTGGACGCGCAGGAGGCGAAGAAGTACTGGTCGTTGGGCCTGCTGGTCCTGATCGCCCTTTGCTACGCGATCGTCCTCGCCCTGCCGCGCAACCCCGTGCTGCGCCCCAATATGTTCCTCGTACTGCTCTCGCTCGTCATGGGAGGCATCTCCTACCTGCTGGGAGGTGCCGCCGCCTTCTACGTCGTCTCCCTTCCGCACTTCTGGATCTTCGTACGCGGCCCGCGTCCCTCGATCGTCCTCAGCGGCCTCGGTGCGGCGACCACCGTGTTCGGCGGCACCCTGCGACAGGGCTGGAGCCCTCAATTCCTCACCGGGAACAACGTGTTCACGGTCGTCGCCTATGCGGCGGGCGTTGCCCTCGGCCTCTGGCTGCACCGCTTCATCGCACAGCACAACGCACGCACCGAGCAGCTGGCCGCCGAACTGGACAACGCGCAGCGGGAGTTGGCGGAGGCCCACCAGCGGCAGGGGGCGGCGGCCGAACGCGAACGCATCGCCCGCGAGATCCACGACACACTCGCCCAGGGATTCGCTTCCATCATCGTCCTCGCGGAAGCGGCCCGTTCCGCCATCGCCACGGACGCCGAGAAGTGTGACCAGCAGCTGCTTTCGATCGCGCAGACCGCACGCGAGAACTTCGCCGAGGCGCGGGTGCTCGTCGGATCGGCCCCGCAGAGCGGTGTCGCCGCGGGCTCGGTGGCCACGACGTTGCGCAGGACCGTGGACCGGTTCGCCCAGGACACCGGGCTCTCCGTCACCACTGAACTGGCGGACGTCGACTGCGACCAGACGACGCGCATCGCGCTGTTGCGCTGCACCCAGGAATCCCTCGCCAATGTGCGCAAGCACGCGGCCGCCACCACGGTGGGGGTCGTCCTGACCCGCCACCCGCACGGCGTCGAACTCGAAATAACCGACGACGGCCGGGGCTTCGTGGTCGACGAAGCCAAAGGCTTCGGCCTCGTCGGAATGCGCAAACGGCTGGCCGAGCTCGACGGTGACCTGGCCGTCACCAGCTCCGTCGGCGACGGAACCCGCGTCCTCGCGATGATCCCCACGAACAGTCAGGACTGACATGGCCGAGCTGACCGACCAGGCCGCAGCCGATGAGACGACCGCGGCGGAGCAGGACAGAATCCGTGTGATCGTGGTGGACGACCACACGGTGATGCGCGCGGGAGTCGTCGCCCTCCTGGCCGACGAGCCCACCGTCGCCATCGTCGGCGAGGCGGGCAACGGCAGGGAGGCCGTCGAACTCGTCGAGGCTCTGGCTCCCGACCTGGCGCTCATCGACCTGCGGATGCCCGTCCTCGACGGCGTCGCCGCGACCGCGGAGATCGTGGCCGGCAAGGCGCCGACCCGGGTGCTCATCCTCACCACGTACGACACGGATGTGGAGATCGAGCGCGCCGTCGAGGCCGGCGCCATCGGCTACCTCCTCAAGGACACCACGCGCGAGCAACTCGTCGACGCGATCAGGTCCGCCGCCCGGGGCGAGACGGTGCTGGCCCCCAAGGTCGCCGAACGCCTCGTCGCACGCATACGGCGGCCCGCCCCCGTGTCCCTGACCGGCCGGGAACTGGACGTCCTGAACGCGGTCGCCGACGGCCTGTCCAACGCCGACATCGGCAAGCGCCTGGTCATCGGGGAGGCCACGGTGAAGACCCACCTCCTGCGCGTCTTCGCCAAGCTCGACGTCAGCGACCGTACGCACGCGGTGGTCGTGGCCCTGGAACGCGGGCTGCTGGTACGCCCGGACCGGGACAAGCGGACATAGGGCCCGCAGTGGTTCCAACGCTTCCGTGAAGAGGCGGAGCCTCGCACGGCCGGTAAAGCAAACGCTGCGCGCGGGGATTCAGGGGGTGGCAGGGACCACGCAGGGACCGCAAGGACAGGAACCAACCGACAAGGAGTGCCGAGCATGGAACCGACGGACAGATACGTCGGATCGCTTGCCGAGTATCTGCATACTCGGCAAGCGATCGACAAGAGCAGGCAGACGGACGGGGTCCCGTACGAGGACACCGTGCTGCCCCGCTCTACCCCGCGCAGTCGAGCCGGGCGTCGGCCCAGTCCGCGTGATCGTGGGCGTTGCCGTCGCCGCCGTCCGCGATCACGAGGTGCAGTTGCTGGGCACCGGTGACGTCGAGGTCCAGGGGCAGGGGCTGTGAGGTGCCGGTGAGCACGGGGGTCGTGGTCAGCGTCCGGCCGTCCGCGGTCACGGAGAAGGTGGCCGAGCCGTACGGGGCGACCTCGTCGTCGATGCCGACGGTGGCGGTGAACCGGCTGCAGTTGCCGCCGAGGAAGAACGCCACGTCGCTGTCGGTGTGGGTGCCCAGCCCCTTGGCGTGGACGGTGCCGCGGATCGTGATCGGCAGTCCGTCGCCTGCCGCCTGCTCGCCATTGGAGGAGTCGCGTTCCACCGGGCCCCAGCCGTTGCTGCTGGAGACGAACGACAGGTCGCTCAGGTAGGGGCTGCCGGTGGGCGGCGGGATCGGCACCTCGGTCTTCGCGGTGCCGTACGTCCAGTGCTGCACGCCGCCGCGGACGTAGGTGGCGAGCGGCGAGAAGGTGACCGAGACAGGGGTGGCGGCGGCCGTGGGGGCGGTGACGGTCCAGCTCGCGGTGACCGAGTGGCCCGGGGTGACCTTCGCGAAGGTCGTCGGTGTGGTGGCGGCGACCGTCCAGCCGTCCGGGGCACCGGGCCGCAGGGTGAGGCCGGTGGCGGCGTCGCCCGAGGCCGGGACGGTGAAGGTGGTCTTGAGGGTTGCCGACTCGCCCCGGTGGATGGTCGCCGGGAGGTCGGCGGCGAGTGTGGCCGGGGCTTCGGCGGCCTGCTTCACGGGGGTGATGCTGAGGTTGTCGAACTCGTCGGTCTGGTAGCCGACCACGCCGATGCCGACCTGCCCGGAGGCGTACGCGGAGTCGTCCACCGCGCCGACCTGCTTGCCGTCGACGCTCGCGGTGATCGTGGTGCCGCTGAAGCTCAGGGCCAGTTTGTGCCAGCTGCGGGTGCCCAGTGCCCGGGTGGTGCCGTCGGCGAGTGTGGCCAGCCGGCCGCTGGTGTCGCTCTTGACCACCGACCACTTACCGGTGTCGGCGACTCGCAGGAAGTAGCCCGCCTGGTGGGACTGCGGCCGCTGCTGGTCGCCCGCCCGGCCCATGAGTTCGACCGTGCCGGACTGCTCCAGGTAGACGTCCGAACTGACCGTGTAGTTCTTCCAGTCGACGTCGCCGAGGAGGGCGAACGCGTCGCTGTCGTCCTGCCACTCGATGGGCTGCTGCGCGGCCATCTGCCGGACACACTGGCCGGAGCGTCCGCCCTTGCACGGCGCGATCTCGAAGGAACCCTGCATGTCGGACAGGTACTTCGCCTCCCGCCCGGGGGTCTTCTGCTCGAACGAGTCGCTGTAGGGGAGCGCGAGGTGGCCCTGCTTCGGGCTGACGGCGCTGCCCTTGCCCTGGCCGGTGGTGGTGGTCAGGGAGTAGACGTAACCGGGCTTGAGGGTGACGCTGAAGTGCCCGTCCTTGGGGGTCACGTCACCGGTGTGCACGAAAGCGCCGGAGGTGCCGGCGGACTTGAGGTCGGTGGCCCAGATGTGCACCTTGCCGGTCGGCAGTCCGCCGCTGACCGTGAAGTCGGCGGTCTGGGAGGCGCTCGCGGTGGAGGTCTCCAGGATGGTGCTGTACGCCGAGTTGTCCGGCGCCTTCAGGGTGACGTAGCTGCCGTTGACGCGGTCCCCGCCGAGGTAGCCGCTCGCCTTGTCGACGAACTTCCAGCCGGGCTGGGTGACTTGGGTGACCTGGGCCGTCGTCCAGAGGCTGGTGCCGATGTCGTACGCCCCGGACCAGGGCTGGTTCGCCACCGCGAGGCCGACCGTGTCGTAGGGCAGGTTGGGGTAGATCGCGGCCAGCAGCGGCCAGTTGAGGTACGCGGTGAACTTGCCGTCGAGGTAGCCGCGGGTGATGGAGCGGATCAGGGCGCCGGCGCCGGTGTTCTCGTCCAGGGAGCCGTTCTCGCTGGCCCACAGGGGCTTGCCGGTCGCCTGGGCGGTGGCCGAGCTGGGGCAGGTGTTGGCGCTGCCGCCGTCGCCGCCCTCGCAGGGGTAGTGGACGCCGACGACGTCGACGGACTTGGCGAAGTCCGGGTTGGAGGCGATGTCGTCCGCGACGTCCAGGCCCGAGTCGGCCCCGACGATCTGTATCGGGAGGTGCTTGGCGGCGAGCGTCGCGTGCAGCTTCTCGTACCAGCCGATGTCGTAGCCGCGCTCGTTCCAGCCGCCCAGGTAGTCGATGTCCAGGCCGTGCTGGCGGGCGCAGCCCAGCCAGCTGGTCAGGTAGTCGATCATGTCCTGGGACCAGAAGTCGCCGCCGCCGGGGGAGTTGTCCGTGTTGCCGATCCAGCCGGGGGCGCCCCAGGCGAGGCCGTACAGCTTGATGTGCGGGTTGCGCTTCTTGGCCTGCTCCATCAGCCACCACTCGTAACCGCTGTCGCAGTGCACGGTTCCCTTCGTGTGCTCGATGCTGGGCTCGGACCCGTCGGTGGAGTTGGTGTCGCCGCCGATCTCCACCTTGAGCATCTGCAGGGCGGCGCCGTAGCCGGGCTTGAAGAGGTAGTCCAGGATCCGGCTGCGCTGCGGCTCGGGGTAGTTGATGAGCAGCCGTGAGTTGCCTCCGCCGCCGCTGATGGCGCCGATGCCGTCGAAGGTGCGGCCTGTGCCGGCACCGTCCACGGCGACGTCGGTCTTGCCCGGAACGGGTGCCTCACCGACGAAGTCGATCCGGTCGACGGCCAACGCGGTGCCGCTGGAAGCGGCGTTCTTCCGGCCGGTCGACGTGAGCGTGAAGGTGTGCGGGCCGTCGGGCAGCGTGGGGCTGGTCCACACGGGGACGTCACCGGTGCGGGTGGCGCTGTAGAGGTCGACGTCGACGGGGGTGCCGCCGTCGACGGAGACGGCGCCGATGCCATGGCCGGGGTCGGTGATCGCGCGGAAGGTGAGCTGGGTGCCGGTGAAGGCGAAGTCGACCGACTCGCCGGTGGTTTCGGTCCAACTGTTGGTGCCCTCGTAGGGATTGGCGGGTGCGCCCTCTCCGCTCGCATGCCCCCAGCCGGAGCCGTGGTAGTCGAACTGGTCCCGGCCGCTTCCCTGGACGGCGTCGTCCACCGTGACGGTGGTGGTGGCGGTGGTGGCCGTGTCGGCGGCCCCGGCCTTCGCCGTGGGGGACAGCAGGAGCGCAAGTGCGGTGAGGACCACGGCGCCCAGTCTGGGTGCACGGCTCCGTGTGGACTGGGACATACGTGCTCCCGGTGTTACAGGGGTGGCGGAGGGAACAACTCCGCACACCGTGCTACAGGCGCCCACGCGGTCGGGCAATGTTCCGGACAGAATTCAACAGAAGATTGCACGGTGCTTTCAGGCCGTGGGGAGGGCCTGTTCGGCCCAGATCGTCTTGCCGTCGTACGTCTGGCGGGTGCCCCAGCCCTGGGTGAGCTGGGCGACGAGGAGCAGGCCGCGGCCGCCTTCGTCGAAGGTGCGGGCACGGCGCAGGTGGGGGGTGGTGCTGCTGGCGTCGGAGACTTCGCAGATGAGGTTGCGGTCCCGGATGAGCCGGAGCTGGATGGGGGCGCCGCCGTAGCGGATGGCGTTGGTGACGAGTTCGCTGACGACCAGTTCGGTGACGAAGGCGGCCTCGTCCAGGCCCCAGGCGGCCAGCTGCCGACGGGTGTTCTTACGGGTGTCGGCGACCGCTGCGGGATCGGCCGGCACGTCCCAGGTGGCGACATGTGCCGCGTCCAGGGCGCGGGTGCGGGCTATCAGCAGCGCCACATCGTCGGCGGGGCGGTCGGGGAGAAGCGTCTGGATCACGGTGTCGCAGGTGGTCTCCAAGGACGCGGCCGGCCGGGCCAGCACCTCGCGCAGCGCGTCGAGGCCTTCGTCGATGTCGCGGCCACGGTCCTCGACGAGACCGTCGGTGTACAGCGCGAGGAGGCTGCCTTCGGGCAGTTCGATCTCGGTGGCTTCGAAGGGCAGGCCGCCGAGCCCCAGCGGCGGACCCGCGGGGATGTCGGGAAACTCCACGGCGCCGTCCGGGGTCGCCACCGCGGGTACGGGGTGGCCCGCGCGAGCCAGGGTGCAGCGCCGGGAGACCGGGTCGTAGACGGCGTACAGACAGGTCGCGCCGATGTCGCCGACGGTGCCGGCTGTGCTTTCGGCCTCGGCGGACAGATGGATGACCAGGTCGTCCAGGTGGGTCAGCAGCTCGTCGGGCGGGAGGTCGACATCGGCGAGGGTGCGTACGGCGGTGCGCAGCCGTCCCATGGTGGCCGAGGCCTGGATGCCGTGGCCGACGACGTCGCCGACGACGAGCGCGACCCGGGCGCCGGACAACGGGATCACGTCGAACCAGTCGCCGCCGACGCCGGCCTGCGCACTGGTGGGCAGGTAGCGGGAGGCGACGTCGACGGCGGCCTGCGGGGGCAGCCGTTGCGGCAGGAGACTGCTCTGCAGGGTGAGGGAGGTGCGGCGCTCACGGTCGTAGCGGCGGGCGTTGTCGATGCAGACGGCGGCCCTGGCGGTGATCTCTTCGCCGAGGAGCAGGTCGTCCCGCTCGAAGGGTTCCGGGCGCCGGTGGCGGGAGAACGTCGCCACGCCGAGGGTGATGCCGCGGGCGCGCATCGGCACGGCCAGCACCGAGTGGAAGCCGTAGCGCCGCATCCGCTCGGCTCGGTCCGGGGTCTGGCTCGCCACCCGGTCCATAGCGGAAGCGGTCACGTCCTCGATCAGCGGTCGGCCGGTGCTCAGGCACCTGGCCGCGGTCGACTCGTCCGGGTAGGCGGCCACTGTTCCGCGCTCCACCACGACCTCGGGGCAGCCCTCCAGGACCGACTGGTAGGCGACACGGCGCAGCATGACCGGGCTGGGCGGCGAGCTGGCGATTGGGTCGTCGCCGCCCTCGATGGCGGGAAGCAGGTCGACGGTGACGAAGTCCGCGAGGTGCGGGATGGCGACGTCGGCCAGTTCCTGCGCGGTCCGGGCCAGGTCCAGGGTGCTGCCGATGCGGATACTGGCCTCGTTGAGCAGGGCCAGACGCCGTCGGGCCAGGTGCTCCTCGGTCACGTCGTAGGCGGAAAGGAGCACGCCCCGTACCGTTCCGCCGGCGTCCTTCACGGGGGTGAGCGACGTCGACCAGATGCTCTCGCTCGCGTGGCCCGCCAGGCGCAGGACCTGCTGAAGATGCTGCTGTTCTCCGGTCTCCAGCGCCCGCCGCATGCACTGTTCCGTCCGGTCGCCCTCCGAGTCGACCACGATCTCCGACACCCGAAGCCCCTGCATCGCCGCTTCGGGCAGGCCGATCACCCGCTCCATGTCCGCGTTCGCCCGGCGCAGCCGCAGGCCGGTGTCGTAGAGCGCCGACGTGGCCGGGGACTGGGTGAACGCCCACCTCAGCAGCGCGTCGTCCTGGAGGGGCGGCGACGGCCGGGCCAGGGGGGAGACCAGGAGCCACTCGCCGCCCCCGTCGTCTTCGGAGTGGGGTTCCCGGCGGTGGGCCAGCAGGTTCACCGTGAGGTGGTGGCCGTCCGAGTGCAGGAGAGTCGCCGCCCCGTTCCACCTCGGCAGCGTGTGCAGGGAGCGCAGCGCCTCGGAGGGCGGCTCCCCGGCGAGCAACGGCGCCGCGGGCCGGCCGATGACCTCCGCGGACCGGTATCCGAGCAGCCGCCGTGCGCCCTCGCTCCACCCGGTCACGATGCCGTTCGGATCCACCGTGGCTCTGGCCGTGGCCGACTCGTCGACGGGGTCCTCCGGCTGCCGCGCCACCCGGTCGTCGTCGGCGGCTTCAGAACCCGTCATCACGTTCATCGGCCCTCACCTCGGTCTTTCCACCGTGCGTCCCGGACCGGCCGCGAGCAACCGACGGGGAAGTGGTTGAACATATAAGCTTAACGAGGTCATAAGTCCCAAAAGGCTACCAATGCATCGATGATGGGGGTCCTGCCATGACTGCCACCAGCGAGGGGACGTGGCCGGACGCGGCCGATTGGACCGGGAAGATCTACAGCGGCGGCTGGCGGCAGTCCGGGGGCGGGACTCAGCCGGTGAACGAACCCGCCACGGGAGAGCGGCTGGCGGAGGTGGGTGTGGCGGCGCCCGCGGATGTCGACCGGGCCGGGGCCCTGGCCGCCCGGGCTCAGCGGGCCTGGGCCGAGACGGCACCCCAGGAGCGCGCCGAGGTCCTGCTCCGCGCCGCTCGGGCACTGCGTGACCACAGCGGGGCCGTCCGCGAGTGGATCGTCAGGGAGTCCGGGGGCGTCCCGGCGAAGGGCGACTACGAGATCGCGGCCGGACTCAGCCAGCTGGCGCAGGCCGCCGGGCTCGCCTCGCTGCCTCGCGGCGAGATCCTGAGCCCGCCGACACCCGGCCCGGCCAGTTACGCGTGGCGGGTGCCGCTGGGCGTGGTCGGTGTCATCAACCCCTGGAACGCCCCCCTGCTGTTCGCCATGCGGGCCCTCGCGCCCGCCCTCGCGCTGGGCAACGCCGTCCTGCTCAAACCCGATCCCCACACACCGGTGTCCGGCGGCGTCGTCGTGGCGCGGCTGTTCGAGGAAGCCGGACTGCCCGAAGGGCTGCTCCACGTCCTGCCCGGAGGACCCGGCACCGGTGCGGCGGTCGTGGCCGATCCCCACGTCGCCATGGTCGTGTTCACCGGCTCCACCGAGGCGGGACGGGCGGTCGCCCGCGCCGCGGGCGACGGGCTCAAGCGGGTGGCCCTGGAACTGGGCGGCAAGAACTCGATCGTCGTGCTCGACGACGCGGACATCGACGCCGCCGCGGCGGCCGGGGCGATGAGTTCCTTCGGCTATCAGGGGCAGGCCTGCGTCGCCGCCGGACGTCATCTGGTGCACGCCGACATCGTGGAGCCGTACACCGAGGCACTGATCGGTCAGGCCAACGCGCTGCGGGTCGGCGACCCCCGCGAGGAGGGTGTGGCCCTCGGTCCTGTGATCAGCGAGCGCCAGGCCGCGAACATCGAACGCATCGTGGACGCGAGCGTGGCCGCCGGGGCACGGGTGCTGGCCGGCGGACGCCGCGACGGGCTGTTCTACCCGCCCACCGTCCTGGACCACGTCGAGCGGACCATGCCCGCCTTCACCGAGGAGATCTTCGGGCCGGTCGCCCCTGTCGTCGCCTTCCGTACCGACACGGAGGCCGTCGAGATCGCCAACGACACCGCATACGGCCTGACGGCGGCCGTGCACTCCCGCTCGGTGCCGCGGGCCGCGGTCATCGCCGAGCGGTTGCGCACCGGCATGGTGCACCTCAACGACGTCTCCGCCAAGGACGCCGCGAACGCCCCCTTCGGCGGGATGGGAGCATCGGGCAACGGCTCCCGCATCGGCGGCACCGCCAATCTGGAGCAGTTCACCCAGTGGCGCTGGATGACGGTGACCGAGGGGGTCTGACGGGCCGCGGTACCGGGGGTACGTGTGGGCCCGCACGAAGGGCAGCTGCGAGCGGCAGGGCTCATCCCGGCCGAACGGCCGCGCAGACAAGGGCGGTTGCGGCGTCCGCGCAGCCCCACGCAAGGGTGACTCCGGCGCCTCCATGGCCGTAGTTGTGCACCAGCCGCCGTACCTGGCCGTGAGGGTCCGGGTCGGCCTCCAGGCGGACGCCGCCCTCTCGATACGGCCGCAGGCCCACCCGGTGACCGAGGACCGGTACGCCGGCCAGTTCCGGCAGCAGTTCGGTGCAGCGGCGCAGGATGGCGGCGGCGGTGGCCGGGGACGGCGTGGTGTCCCACTCGCCGATCTCGAAGGTGCCGCCGAGGACGATGTCCGTGCTGCGAGGGTGGACGTAGGTGTAGCCGTCGGCGTTGTCCTCGTCGCGCACGGACGTGTGCAGACCGGGGTTGGCGACGAGGACCAACTGCCCTCGCACCGGCTGCACTTCGGTGTCACCGCACAGGGCGCGGGCGCCCAGGCCGGAGGCGTTCACCACCGTGGGAGCCCATACGCCCGCCTGTTCCAGGGCGTCGATACGGCGATGGATCAGCGTGCCGCCTGCCGAGCACAGGCTCTGCTGGAGCCAGGGCAGATAGCGGGACATCTCCACGGACGGAACGGTGAACGCCCAGCCTCCGGTGAAGGGGGCCTGGACTTCGTCCCTCCGCAGGGCCCGGAGGCCGGGAAGGGCCGCGGCCCACCAGGGGACGTCATGGGCCGGGTCACGCAGCAGCATCCGGGTGGGGCGCATGACCACGCCGGGCACCCCGTTCGCTGCCTGGCGGGCGAACTCGTCGTAGGTGTCAGTGGCCCACCCCAGGACGCGCGCCTCGAACCGTGTACGGGTCGGATACCAGACGGCCGCCGCGACGGAGGACGTCGTCACGATCGACGGCTCGGCCGCGACCACGGCGACGCGGGCACCGGTCTGCTGCAGGCGAAGTGCGGTGGTGAGCCCGATGATCCCGGCGCCGACAACGACCGCGTCGAACCTGTCGCTCATGCTTCCCCCCCCTTGATCGCCGAACCGCGTGTTTCCCACTGTCGGCGCGGAGTTGACGACCTGTCCAAGACCAGTCATGCGCAATGCCATAAGAACTGCTTATAGTTGAGGATGGACTTGCGGCGGCTGCGGTATTTCCTCGTGCTGGCCGAGGAGTTGAACTTCACGCGGGCCGCGCACCGGCTGCACATCGCCCAGCCTGCCCTGAGCCAGCAGATCAGAGCGCTGGAAAGGGACATCGGCGCCCAGCTACTCGAACGCAACAGCCGGGGCTGCCGGCTGACCGTCGTCGGGGAGGTCGTGGCCCGCGAAGCCGGCGAACTGCTGGCCCACGCGGCCGCGGCGCAGGAACGGATCCGTGCGGCCGTCGGCGGGCGGCAGGGGCAGCTGCGCCTGGCCCTCACCCGGTCCGCCCGCGGCGGGCACGTCGACGCCCTCATCGCCGCGTTCCGTGCCCTCCATCCGGACGTGGATCTCGTCATACGGACAGGGTGGACGGCGCACAACATCACCGAGCTGCTGGCCGGGAGGCTGGATGCCGCCTTCGTACGGCCCCCGCTGGACGATGCGGGCCTGGAGTTCCGGCACATCGCCCGCGAGGAACTCCTGGTGGCCGTCCCCGCGGGTCATCCGCTCGCCCGCGAACGCAGGCTCACCCGCGGGCGCATCGCCGCCGAACCCGTGATTCTCTGGCCGCGCGAGAACGCCCCCGGAATGCACGACCTGATCTCCCGGCAGCTGTGGCCCGACGGCGGGCCGCGCATCGTGCGGGAAGAACCCGACGACGAGCAACTCCTCCTCAGCGTCGCCGCGGGCACCGGCATCGCCCCGGTGCCCGAGGGACGTGCTCGTGCGCTGCGCATTCCAGGGGTGCGGCTCAAACACGTGACCGCACCCATGCCCACCGTGGACCTCGCCCTGGCCCACCGGTCGGCGAACGCCGCACCGGCATTGGGAGGGCTCCTCAGCCTCGTCGACGCCCTGGCCGGGCCGTCGGCCGACTGACGTCGGCTACCGACCGATCAGCACGTCCATGTGTGCCGGCAGCCGCGAGGGACGGCGGTCGGACGTCCACGGGCGCACGGCGACCTGCACCCCGGCGTGCCGAGGTCTGCGGCGGCGGGCTCCGCGACATCTCCCGCGGGTAGGCTGTGCCTGATCAGGCACAGGCGGCGGGGACGAGGCATGGGCGGGGTCGAGAAGACGCGGGGTGGCGGGGCCGAGCGGGCGACCTCGAGGGATGTCGCCCGGCTTGCCGGGGTGTCGCACACGGCCGTGTCCTTCGTCTTCAACGGCCGTGCCCAGGGCAACCTCTCCGCCGAGACGCAGGAGAAGATCCGCAAGGCGGCCGAACAGCTCGGCTACCGGCCGAACGCGGTCGCCCGTGGCCTGCGCCGGAGCCGTACCGCCGTGATCGGTCTGGTCACGGACGAGATCGCCACCTCACCGTTCGCCGGGCGGCTGCTGCGCGGGGCCATGGACATGGCGTGGAGCAGTGAGCACCTGGTGCTCACCGTCGACTCCGGTCAGGACCCGGTCGCCGAGGACGCGGCTGTCGCCGAACTGCTCGACCGGAGGGTCGACGGGATCATCTACGCGGCGCTGTCGTTGCGCCGCGCCCGAGTCCCGGAAGGGCTGCACCGCACGTTCGCCGTGCTCGCCAACTGTCTCCCCGAGGACGGCTCCCTCCCGGCCGTCATCCCCGCCGAGCGGGCCGGTGGCCGCAGCGCCGCGCGCGTCCTGATCGACGCGGGCCACCGCCGTGTCGCCCTGGTGGGCGGTCTGGACGACATCGCGACCGCGGAGCGGCTGCGCGGCTTCCGGGACGTGCTGCGGACGGTGGGGCTGACCGCCGAGAAGGACTGGATCCTGCGGACAGGAGGGGAGATCGCCGCCGGGTACCAGGGCGCGCTGCGGCTGCTGGACGGTGTTCCCGCCCACCGGCGGCCCACGGGGATCGTCTGTTACAACGACCGGGTCGCCGCGGGCGTCCTCCACGCCGCCGCGCGCCTGGGCCTCGACGTGCCCGCCGAGCTGTCCGTCGTCGGCTATGACGACCAGGAACACATGGCGGCTTTCCTCACCCCGCCCCTCACCACGGTCGCTCTGCCCCATCGCGCGATGGGAGAGACGGCCGTCCGCCTGCTCCTGGACGCCATCGACAGCGGGACCGCGCCGCCGGTCACCACCCGGCGGCTGGAGTGCCCCGTCGTCACGCGGGGTTCGGTGGGACCAGCTCCCAGCCCGTGACCTCGACGTCCGTCCCCGGCACGGTCAGCTCCGCGATGTCGTCGTCCCGTCGGTACACCCGTTCCGTCGCCGTCGCCCGGTCACCCGCGAACAGTTCCAGCAGGGAGCCGTCCACGAGGATCCGTACGGTGAGGGTCTCGCCCGGCGGGGTCGGCAGGACCAGCGGGGCCGTGCCGTCCGGGCGGGAGCGTGGCCAGGCCGTGCGGTCCAGGGTCACCGAGCCGGACGCCGGGTCGAGTCGCACGGTCAGTTCGGCCCCGGACGCGGCCCGCAGCAGACTCACGGTCGTCGCTGAACGGGCAGTCACCAGCAGGTCGTACGCGAGGGGGAGTGGCCGGTGCGTTCCTGGTGCGGCCGTGAACGGGACGGCCGCTCGCAGTAGTTCGAGCTCCGGAGCCGGTACGACCCGTAGCGTGCCGTCCTCGTGGGTGTCCATCACCCGGGGTGCCGTGAGGACGCCGGACCAGCCCGCGCGGTCCACCTCCTCGGGCGGGCGGGACTCCCAGGACCAGCCCCAGAGCAGGGCGCGGCCGGACTCCGTGTCCTGGAGGACGGAGGGGGCGTAGAAGTCACGGCCGAGGTCCAGCGGGCCGCCGCCCGTACCCGCCGCGAACCTCGGTCCACCGTCCGCCTGCTCCACCAGACGGCCCGTGGCGTACGCGGTGCTCAGCGGGTCGCCGTCCCACAGGGCCACCGCCAGCACCCAGTCGCCCCCGGGGGTCGCCCACAACTGCGGGCACTCCCAGCCGATCGCCCGCTTGCCGAAGGCGCGGGCCGCCGCCGGGTCCCGGCCGTCCAGCAGGACCCCGGCGAACCGCCAGTCGTACAGGTCCTCACAGTCGTACACCAGGACGGACGGCGTGCCGTCGGCGTGGCCGGCGCCCATCAGCGCCCAGCGGCGTCCGGCGAAGCGGAAGACGAAAGGGTCCCGGAACATCGTCACGTCCAGGCCGGGTGGTGGGCCGGCGACCACCGGCACCGGCAGTTGCTTCCACTTCTGGAGGCCGTCGTCCTCGGCCACGGCGAGACAGATCGCGCTCAGGCCCTGGTGGTCGTGGTCGATCCCGGAGTACACCGCTGTCGGTACACCACCGTCGTCCACCACGCAGCCGGACCAGCAGCCCGCCTCGTCCGGGCCGTCGGGCGTGGGGCGCAGGGCGATCCCGTGGTCGTCCCAGTGGGCGAGGTCGGGGCTGGAGGCGTGGCCCCAGTGAACGTTCGTGTGCACGGGGGCGTCGGGGTTGTGCTGGTAGAAGAGGTGGTATCGATCGCCCCAGCGGAACGGGCCGTTCGGGTCGTTCATCCAGTTGGCCGGCGGGCGGACCCTGAAACGCGGGCTGTCGGCGTCGGTCGACCGGCTCACGGAACTCAACGATTGACTCCTGCGGATGTGATGCCCTCGCGCAGAGGGCGCTGGCCGACGACGAACACGGCGACGGCGGGGATCATGGAGAGGACGACTCCGGCGAGGACGACGGAGATCGAGCCGGTGCCGAGGTTGCCCTGGAGGGAGACCAGGCCCAGGGGCAGCGTGAGGTTCTCGGTGGAGGTTTCGAGGATCAGCGGCCGGAAGAACTCGTTCCAGTGGTAGTTGAAGGCCAGCACGCCGACGATGGCGAGACCGGGGGCCGCCAAGGGGGCGTACACCGACCGGAAGACGCGCCACGGACCCGCGCCGTCGATCATCGCCGCCTCGCCCAGGTCCTTCGGCATGCCCAGGAAGTACTGGCGCATCAGGAAGGTGCCGAAGGCCGTCGGGAAGGCCGGGACGATGAGGCCGAGCAGGGTGTCGGTCAGACCCATCGTCTTCAGTTCCAGGAAGACCGGGACCATCGTGACCTGCAACGGCACCATCATCGTGGCCAGGACCAGCGCGAACAGCGACTTCTTGAAGCGGAATTCGAGACGGGCGAAGGCATAGCCGGCCAGGCCCGCGGTGATCATCTGGCCGGCCGCGATCAGCGCGGTCACCAGGGTGGAGTTCAGGGCGTACAGCCAGACGTCGATCTGGTCGAAGACCCCGCGGTAGGCGTCGACGGTGGGGTCCGTGGGGATGATCTTCGGCGGCAGGTCGAAGGACTCCGCCGGCGTGCGGAGTGACGTCGACACCGTCCAGATGACCGGGCCGAGCGTCAACAGGGCGCACAGCGCCAGGCCTGCGATCCGGCCCCAGGGCGCCAGGCCGTGCCGTACGCGTGACGCGGTGGGGCTCGTGCGGGGACCCGGCATCGAACCCGCTGCCGAACCCGATACCGAACCCGAGAGGGAACTCGTACTCATCTGACTCACCCGGCTCACTGGTAGTGGACGTAACGCCGGCTGAGCCGGAACTGGAGTGCGGTGACCGCCATGATCAGGGCGAAGAGCAGGACGCCCACGGCGGACGCCTCACCGAAGCGGAGCTGCTCGAAGGCCGTCTCGTAGATGACCATCACGACCGTGCGCGTCGAGTCGCCGGGACCGCCCGCCGTGAGGACGTACGGCTGCTCGAAGACCTGGAGGGCGTTGATGATGCCGACCACGGACGCCACCAGCAGCGTGGGCGACAGCAGCGGCAGGGTGATGGCGAGGTGTTTGCGCACCCCGCTCGCGCCGTCCAGCGAAGCCGCCTCGTGCACCTCTTTCGGGATGTTGTTCAGGCCGCCGACGAACAGCAGGAAGGAGAAGCCGAACTGCTGCCAGACGTACGCCAGGACCACGGCCGCCATCGCCCCGTTTTCCGAGGTCAGCCAGGGGACCGAGGGGATACCGACCGTGCCGAGGAGCCAGTTCACGGGGCCGAAGTCCTGGTTGAACAGGTACTTCATCACCACAGAGATGGACGCGGCGGACAGCACCAGCGGGAAGAAGAACGCCGAACGGAACACGGACCGCAGCCACTTGGGCATCCGGCCGTTCACCGCGATCGCCAGCACGAGTGCGATCAGCAACTGGAGTGCGACCGCGAGCACCATGAAGACGAGCGTGTTGCGGAAGGAGATGAGGACCGTCGAATCGGTCAGGATCTCACGGTAGTTGGCCCCTCCGGCCCACCGCGGGTCGTCGATCACGTCCCACTGGAAGAGGCTGAGGACGACCGAGCCGACGATCGGTACGACCGTGAAGACGACGATGCCGACGACGGTGGGCGCGAGGAACAGTACGGCGAGGAGGCGGGTGCCCCGGGTGCGGATGGTGGTGGCGGCCGTGGACCCGGATGCCCTACGGGTCTGACCGGTCCCGCGGTTCCTGCGGTTCCTGCGGTTCCTGCGGGTGCGGGCGGGCTCCGGCCCCACGGGCCTGATCTCGGTGTTCGTCACACTTCACGCTCCATGGCCTTCTCCAGGTCCCCCTGCAGCCGGCGCAGCGCGGGACGCACCGCGCCGGGGCTCGCAAGGGCGGTTCCGGTGTGCTTGATCAGCAGCTGCTCGACCTCGTTGACCTGCGGCGGGGCCGGGATCGGGCCGGTGGTGGGGATCTTGTCGAGGGTGTCGTAGAAGACCTGCCAGTGGGCCGGTCCTGTCTCCCGGTAGCGGGCCTCGTCGACCATGGAGCGGCGGGCCGGAGTGGTCTGGTTGGCCGCGAAGAGCTGGGTCATCACGTCCTTGCGGGCGGTGTACTTGATGAACTCCCAGGCCTCGTCCCGCATCTTCGACGTGCGCAGCATCGCGTACCCGGCGGCGCCGAACTGGTGACGGCGGGTACGCCAACGCGGGAAGTACCGCACGTCGTAGTCGGCCGGTTTCATGCCCGCCTGCTGCAGGCCGCCCGCCCAGAAGCCGCCCGCGGGCGTGACACCGACGCGGCCGGTGGAGAAGACGCCGACGAGGTTGCGGCCGTCGCCGCCCTCCGGCCGGGTGCACAGGTCCTCCTGGACGAGGGAGGAGAGGTAGTCGTAGACCTCCGCGACGCGGTCGGAGTCGGCCAGGGGTGTCGTCCACCGGTAGCCGCCGCCCCGGCCGCGCCGCTGTGCCTCGGGATAGAAGGAGTTCCAGAGCCAGTCGCCGCCGGGGGCCTTGGACTCGGTGAGGAGGTTGGTGTCGTTGGCGAAGAGCCAGGGGACCACTCCGCCCCACAGCCGGTTGGTCCAGAAGTACGGGGTGAACCGGTCGCCGTTGCTGCGTTTCATCGCGCGCAGCAGCGTGGTGAAGTCGTCGCGGGTCCAGTCGTCGTCGGGGAGGTCGGCACCCGCGCGTGCGAGGACCCGGCTGTTGAGGTACATGTCGGCCGCGTTGAACTCGACCGGCAGCTGGTGGAGGCTCCCCTCGTACATCATCGACTCGACCAGCGAGGGATGGACGTCGGCGAAGTACGTGCGCAGCTCGGCCGCGTCCCGCTTCGCCCACCTGTCCAGCGGTACGCCGAGCCGCTGGGCGAAGAGCTGCACGCCCTCGGTGGCGACGTACACGAGGTCGGGTGCCGTGCCCGCGGCGATCTGGGTGAGGATCTTGGAGAAGAAGTCCGACCAGTCATAGGCCTGTACGGGGTTGATGCGGATCCTGATGTCGGGGTGGACCTCGCGGAATCCGTCGCGCAGGGCGCGTTGTGCCTCGGGGTTGAAGGCGGAGCCCAGGGTCGCGATGACGAGCGAGCCGTCGTCGCGGCCGGGGATGTCGGCGCCGGTGAGGCGATCCCAGCCGGCCGCGACACCGGCGAGAGCGGCGGCTCCGGCGCCGTACGCGCCGTAGCGCATCAGGGCCCGTCGGGAGAGGAGCGAGTCGGTCATCGGCGAGCCTAACTCGTGTTAGCCGAAGTTGGATTCCATGATGATGAGAACCCCGCCGCGGCTCTGTCAAGGGATGCGCGCAGATGGGAAGTTACCGAATCGGCCGGTGCGCGAGGGCTTGACCTTTAACGAGTTAGGTATACGGTTCCGGTCCACAAGAGCCGCGTCCCGACGACGACGTCGGGGAAGGGAGCCGCACGATGCGTGGCATGAAGAGGAGTTCGCTCGGCCTGGGAGAGGCACTGTCCAGGCGGTCGCTGCTGACGGCCTCGGCCGTCGGCGCCGCCGGTGTTCTGCTGCCGGACCTCGTGAGACCGGCGGTGGCGGTGCCCCGCGCGGCGACGGCCGCGTGCCCGGGCAGCTATCGCGCCGAGTACCACTTCACGGTCCCCGACCAGTGGATGAACGACCCGCAGCGCCCGATCTGGATCGACGGCGAGTACCACTACTACTACCTCTACAACCCCGACTACTCGACGGGCGGCACGACGGCCGGCACCGCCTGGCGCCTGGCCACCAGCACCGACCTCGTCTCCTTCACCGACCGGGGCGTCGCCGTGCCGAAGGACACGACGCCCAACGGCGATGTCTGGTCCGGCTCGGCGGTGGTCGACACGGACGACACGGCGGGCTTCGGCGCCGGCGCGGTGATCGTCCTCGCCACCATGGCGGCCGACGATGTCACCCAGGCCCAGTACCTGTACTACTCGACGGACGGCGGCCGCACCTTCACGAACCACGGCACCGCCCCGGTCCTCGCCAACCCCGGCGTACGGGACTTCCGCGACCCCAAGGTGATCCGCGACGAGGAGCGCGGGCGGTGGGTGATGCTGCTCGCCGAGAACGACAAGGTCGGCTTCTACCACTCCGCCGACCTCAAGGCGTGGACGTACGTCGGCGGCTTCATCAAGGGCGGCATCGGCGTCCTGGAGTGCCCCGACCTGTTCCGGATCAGGGCGGACGACGGGACCTGGAAGTGGGTGCTGGGCGTCAGCGCCAACGGCAAGGGCTCCGGGCTGCCGAGCACGTTCGCGTACTGGACGGGTTCCTTCGACGGTACGACCTTCACCGCCGACGCGTCCGATCCCCAGTGGCTGGACCATGGCTGGGACTGGTACGCGGCGGTCACCTTCGACAAACGTGACGCGAGCGGGGTCCAGGACCCTGACGCGCGGTATGCGATCGGCTGGATGAACCACTGGGACTACGCGAACACCACGCCCACCATCGAGTGCGACGGCTTCAACGGCACCGACTCGATCGTCCGCGAGGTACGGCTGAACCACGCGTCGGGTACGTATTACCTGGCGTCCCAGCCGGTGGCGGCCCTGGACGACCATGTGTCGCGCACGGTGGACCTCGGCGACATCGCGGTCGACGGCACACGACCGCTCGACTACACGGGTACCGCGTACGAGCTGACCTGTGAGATCACCTGGGACCAACTGGTGGGCGCCGGCCTCCAGTTGCGGCGGTCGTCGGACGGTGGGCGGCACATCGACGCGGGCGTCTACGGCGACTACGCCTTCGTCAACCGCGGTTACACCGTGAGCCCCGACACCTCCGGCCGCTGGCAGGAGAGCCGCACGCCGTTCGACCTGTCCGCCGGCACGGTCCGCCTGCGGATCCTCGTCGACCGCACGTCCGTCGAGATGTTCGTCGACGACGGCCGGTACGTGCACTCGACCGAGGCCTTCCCCGACCCGTCCGACACGGCTCTGGCGCTGTTCACGATCGACGGGCAGGCGGTGTTCCGGAACGTGGTGATCCGGGAGTTCACGGTCTGAACCGTCGGGGAGGTGGTCGGGGCTGCCGACGAGCGGCGCGCCAGGGTAGTCGTTCTGACCTGTGCTGACGTGTTCGCTCGGCGCAGGGGTAGGGCTCTGCAGGTGGTTCGAGCGAAGGGCTGTGCCGCCTGGTGATCTCCGCGTCCACGCCCTGCTGGGGGTGGCAGGCGCCGTGCACGCGGTGGTCTATCAGGGGTGCGGGCCGTCGTCGGTGGCGTGCTGCCTCTGCGAGGGCGGTCGGTGAGAGGCTTGCCCGCAGTCCGTGCGGCCGTGCAGGCCTTACCGCCTGAGGTCGATCATGCGGACCGGCTGCCCTGTCGTGCGGGCGATGGTCTCGAAGTCGCGGTCGTAGTGGAGCAGGGTGAGTTCTGCTTCTTCCGCGGCGGCCGCCACCAGGAGGTCGACCGGGCCCGCGCTGCGGTGCTCCCCTTTGGCGGTCAGTTCTTCCTGGATGATGCGGGAACGGCGGTAGACGCCCTCGGGCATGGGGCACCAGGTGTAGTGGGTGTCGAGTGCAGCCTTCAAGCGGGCGCGGTCTGTGGCTGAACGGGCCGAGTACAGGACTTCCAGTTCGGTGAGGTCGCAGATCGCGACGAGGCCGGCGGCGATCCTGTCGTCCCATTCGGCCGTGTTCTGGCGGAGCAGGACGCGAGCGAGAGCGGAGGTGTCGATGAGGTAGTCGGCGACGCTCACTTCTCCGCTCCAGTGCCGTGGACGTCACCGGCACTCGTGGGGCGGTACGAGTGCTTGTTCAGCAGCAGGTCCATATCGAGGGCCCCGTCGGCCACGAGTTCGCGGGCCTCTTCGAGGGAGCGCAGACGCCGGAAGCGGGCCGTGACCTCTCGGAGGGCGGTGTTGATCGTGTCGCGCTTGGTGGTGGTGCCCAGTTCCTTGGCCGCTTCTTCCAGTGCCTCGTCGTCGAGATCGATGACAGTACGGCTCACGATGCGCCCTCCTCGCTCATGTATCAATTGAAGTGTATCAAGATACAAGATCCTTTATATAGTCCTGGAAGGGGGGCCGAGGCTGTTGTCCTGTGGAAGGCCTGCCGCATCGCGCTCACCCTGGGTCGGCTGGGCGCAGGTCCTCGGGGGTTCAGGTAGGGCTGCGCAGGGTTGAGGGCTGCAGCCGCTACCGACGATGATGTCGATGTCCACGCCGCGTCCGGCGCCGTCTCTTTCCCGGTATTCCAGCTGGTGGTTGGCACCGTCGACCAGCACGATCCGGCGCGGCCGGGCGTCGGGTCGCGCTTCTCGGCCTGGTCGAACAGCATGGTGACCATGGCGGCGGTGGAGTGCTCCAGGGAGGCATCAATCCGGCGGCCTGCTCCTGGCGCCGTCGGTAAAGCTCCCCTGCTTGAAAGCTTCATGGCGGCTGCCGCCGGAGTGCTCGTGCCACCTGCGTTCCACACTTCGCCATCTCGGTGACCGATACGATGACCGATTCGCTCACAGCTCGCTGTCCGTAGCGTCGGGCCTGGTCAGCGCACTCGCGCGCACCGCGGGAGACGGCATGGCGACCGCGATCATCGAAACCGGAAGCAAGGACCGGACCACCGCGTCGGCACGCCCCGTGCACACGGAATGCGTCGCCGTCTCAGGGGAGCGTGACCCGCGCGAGCGCCGGAGACCGTCGACCACAGCCGACTCACCGGAGGACCACATGGACACGTCGCGAAGTAGCTCGCAGCCCGCAGGACACATTGACGTCGAGGGCCACGCAGGGGTGCTTGTCGCTCGTCTCGACGGAGGCCCGCATGCGTTGTTCGATATCGAGATGTCCAAGCAGCTGAAAGAGCTGGTCGATCGTGCAGACCGCGATCCGGACATCCGCGCGGTCGTCTTCACCAGTAAGCATCCTGACCGCTTCTTGAGTCATTCTGATGTGCGCTGGCTACAAGGAGGTGGCACTGGATTCCCGCCGATCAACACGCGCCTGGCCAGGCTCGCAACGCGCACGGCGCGACTCATCAACCGAGTGCCGGTTGTCAGAACGCTCGTGGGGATGACTCGGCTCAAGACACTTCTGCAACTCGACGGCTTCCATGCCACCTTCCTGAAGATGCAGGCAAGCGGCACCATCTTCGTCGCGGCGCTCAACGGTTCGGCACTTGCCGTCGGCATGGAGATGGCACTTGCCTGTGATCTGCGCATCATGGCAGACGGGGAGCATGTCATCGGCCTGACAGAAGTCCTGCTCGCACTGACACCGGGTGGCGGCGGCTCTCAGCGACTGCCTCGTCTGATCGGTACTCAGCAGGCGTTGATCCCCATTCTCGAAGGCAGGCCGTTCACGCCTGCAGAGGCTCTCTCGCTCGGTGTGGTCGACGAAGTGGTGCCACAGGAACAGGTCCTCGCACGGTCGATCGAGCGCGCAGAGTATCTGAGCCTACGCTCGAAGAAGTCCCTCGGAGCCATCAAGCGATCCATCTACTTCGGCAGCACCCTGCCGATCGAGGACGGCTTGCAGTTCGAGCACGGCGAGTTCCTGGTCAGAGATCAATCGAAGGAAGGTCAGGGGCGGATGCTTGCGTACATCGCCACCACGGACGCCACTGGCGAGCTCCCTCTGATGAATCGTGAGGCATACGCGCGAGCACTCGCCGCCGGGGGGCTCCCAGGCAGCACCACCGAGTAGATCGGGCCGATGTGGTGACCTCATCCTGATCGGCGGTTCATCGCCTCGAGACGCGTGTCGAGGCGGCGACGACAGCGAAGCCGTACGAAATGTGGAGCGCCGCCACGGCCTGCGTGACCGGCCCGGCCGAAGGTCCGTCGGTCACGCCCCCGGTGATGCCATGAGCATGCAGATCCGCCAGCGGCAGTGCTGCACCTGTTGAAGCAGCACCCGGCAAGACCACTTGCCAACCGTCCGCCCCCATGTTTAGTATTACGGTCATACGACAATGGCTCTGGAGGCCACAATGACTACAACAAGCCGACCGGTGGCACTCGTGACAGGCGCGTCCACCGGTATCGGAAAGGCAGCCGCCCTCGCGCTCGCCGCAGCGGGTTTCGAGACGGTGGGAACGAGCCGGAAGACGTCGGGCGCCGACCGTCGCGACGGCGTGACGTTCCTCGCCCTCGACGTGGGCAGCGACGATTCGGTCGCTGCCGCGGTCAATCAGGTGATCGAGCGGTTCGGGCGGATCGACGTCCTGGTCAACAACGCGGGCATCGGCTCCTCGGGCGCCGCCGAGGAAAACTCTCTCGAGCAGGCCCAGCGCCTCTTCAACATCAACGTCTTCGGTGTGATGCGCATGGCCAAGGCCGTTCTCCCGCACATGCGCGCCCAGGGAGGCGGGCGCATCATCAACATCTCGTCCGTCCTCGGTTTCCTCCCCGCGCCGTACATGGCCACCTACTCGGCGTCCAAGCACGCGCTCGAGGGGTACACCGAGTCCCTGGACCACGAGATCCGCGAGTACGGGGTCCGGGCCCTCATCGTCCAGCCGGGCGGTACCAAATCCTCGTTCGAGGCGAACACCGTCGAGCCCGACATGCCCATGGAAATCTACGCGGAGCAGCGGCGCATCGCCGACAAGCTGGCGTTGGCGGTCAACGAGGAGGGCGACGACCCCGATGTCGTCGCGAAGGCGATCGTCGCGGCCGCCACCGACCCCAAGCCGAAGGTGCGGTACACCGCCGGCCGGCAAGCCCGGCTCGTCAGCGCGGCGCACCGTATCCTTCCCGCCGGGGTCTTCGACGGACAGATCCGCAAGACCAACAAGCTCGCCGGCTGAGATCTGCAGATAGTGAACCCGCCGACTCGTATATGCGGTAGTAGCGCGTGGTCGGGTTTGCTGCCCGTAGCGTGCCGCAGGGCGCCGGCCGGAGTGGTCATGACGGTTTCGAATTCGGCGGGTGTCGGTCGGCCGAGTGCGGCTTGTCTGCGGCGCCGGTGGTAGGTCCTCTCGATCCAGGCCGCGAACGCGATCCGCAGTTCTCACGGGTGGCTCAGGTCCGGCGGTCGAGGACGTTCTTCTACAGCGGGCTGAAGAAGGATTCCGTGGTCGAGGGTGGTCGGTGATATCGGTGAGCCACGGCCTTCTTGTTTCTGCCGCGCTTCTTGCGGCGAGGGTCGAACCACGCGTTCGCTCGTGTGGCCTGCTCGAACTGGCCATCGTTCACTGGCCGTTCAGGCCGGCAGTAGTAGGGCTGGCGGGCAGGTTTCAGGACCCTGCACGTGGCCGTGACGGGAATTCCGCCCGTGGCCGGCTCTTTCACGAGCGGGTAGCTCCTTTTCCCGGCAGATGAGCTTGCGACAGGTAGCCGCGGCCGACGCAGGACCTCATTCTCCTGCTCCAGCAGCTTGATCCGCCGACGCACTTTCCGTAGTGCGCTCCGAAGCCGGCGGCCACCTGCTCGACCGTCACGCCCGGGCCGCGGCTCCTGCAATCCGTACGGCATCCTCGCGGAATTCTTCGGGATACGCTCGGGCACAGCGACATCCTTCCCACCCGCCCCACAGGGCAAGCCAGTTCAGATGTCACCCGATCGTCCGTCCGACCCGGAAGTGACATTCGCACATGACTCGAAGCGAAATACGTGACGGGGGACTCCTCCTGTTCGTCGCGGTCCTGGAAGCGTCCCTGATCCTCGGCAGCAAGCTCCCCACGGCCTGGGTGATCGGAGTGACCGCCCTCTACCTGGCGGTCCTGCTGACCTACGTTCGAGCCCTCATGCGTCGTCAGCGGTCCTGACCAAGGGCCCGACACGGCACTTCGTCGAGTCGCTCCTCCCTCGGTTTGTCCGGCCGAGTCGGTGCAGGGGCCTTCGTATGCGCTGCCGGAGCGTTGGGCACCTCGGGTGAGGGGAGAAGCCCGGATCAGCCGTCGAGGCCGACCCGCCTGATCGCATTGACGTGGCCTTCGACCTCGGAGCGGTCGCGGCAGAGGGCGTCGACGAACCAGACCTGCCCGAGGTCGGGAGTCTCGGCCGGCCCGACCTCCCGCTGGAGTTCGAAGAGTCGGCCGAGTCGGCGTGATACGGCCGTCGACCGCGTGAAGTCGGGCGCCGGTCCCACCTGAGGCGCCTGACGCCTGACGCCGAACCGGACCCCCACAACGCACCGGGACGGGCGGGCGCGGCCATCTGGTCTCGAGGAGTAGAAGGTGTTGCTCTACGGGTGCCGGTCGCCGACGGCAGGATCGCCCAGCAGATCCTCCAAGCCGGCCGACATCCCGGCCAGGAGATCACGCCGCGGGTCGATGAGCCACTGGAGTTGGAGGCCGTCCCACATCGCGACAAGGGCCGCCGCGATCAGCTCGGGGTGCCTGCGGTTCGAGATACGTCCCAGGTCCTGGTCCCTGCCTACCGCGGTCGTGAAAGCGGTGACGACCCGCTCGTACCTGTCACGGAACCACTCGTGCGCCGGGTGATCGGGAGCCGAGGCCTCCGCGGCCATCAAGGCGAGGAGCCGCAGCATCTCCTGCCTTTCCAGGTTGCGGCGGACGTACCGCAGGACCGCGTAGGCCACACCCTTTCCCCGGCTGTCCGCCTCGAAGGACTCGATGCTCGCGGAGTCCGCGTTCTCGAGGACGGCCACGAGGAGCGCGCTCTTGCTCGGAAAGTGATGCACCACGCTGGTAAGGCTGAGGTCGAGCTGCTTGGCGATCTCCCTCAGGGACCCTCCACGGTAACCGCGAGCCGCGAACACGGCGGTCGCCGAGGCGACGATCTCGGCCCTGCGCTGTGCGCTCTTGGCATACGGGCCTCGGCGAGTGGCCGGACGGGCCGCCGTCTTCTCGGTCATACCCCCAACCCTAAGCGGGCGGTGCGGGGCGGTGTCCGGCCGATAATCCGCCAACATCACCCTCGCCGAAAGTGTGGCACCTGTTCGGTTTTCGCTGTACGGTCTCGCTGACCCACACCACGACGTGCGGTAGGGCCGCTCACGCATCCACCGGGTGGAGAGGAGACGGACAAGGATGTCCACCTCGCATTTGTCGAAAGCGATCATCGGCGGTCTGGCCGCCACACTGGTTCTGGCCGGTTGCGGCCGGTCCGACACACAAGGCGGCGGGGGCGCCAAGGGCGCTCCCATCAGCGACTCACCTGCCAAGGGCGAGATCAACGTCTGGGCCATGGGCACCGAGGGCGAGCGCCTGCCCGAGTTGGCCGCGCGCTTCCGGAAGGCCAACCCGGACGCGAAGGTGAAGGTCACGGCCATCCCGTGGCAGGACTACGCCAAGAAGGTCGAAACGGCGATCGCCTCCCAGGACACGCCGGACGCCACGCTCGTCGGATCCGCCGACCTGACGAACTTCGCCTCGACGGGCGGACTCGAGCAGGTGCCGGCCGGTCTCGTCGACACCTCGTCCTTCTACCGAGGCGCCGCTCAGAGCACCACTTACGACGGGGGCACGTACGGCGTCCCCTGGTATGTGGACACCCGCGTCCTGTTCTACCGCAAGGACCTGGCCCAGGCTGCCGGAGTCTCCGCGCCGAAGACCTGGAAGGAGTACGGCCCGTTCCTCAAGGCCCTCCAGAAGCAGGGCGCGAAGTGGGGCCTGGCGCTGCCCACCGGCGTGGCGGCGAGCTGGCAGGGCGTCCTGCCCTTCATGTGGCAGGCCGGCGCGCATCTCATGAACGAGAACAGCACCGAGTTCACCTTCGACACACCCGAGGCGCTCAAGGGGCTGGAGTACTACCAGTCGTTCTTCACGTCGAAGACCGCCACCCGCAACGGGGCGGTGAGTCTGGGGGAGATCGAGCCGCAGTTCGTCGCCGGTTCCACCGCCGCACTCGTCTCGGGCCCCTGGGAAACGGCACTGCTGAAGGGGGCGGGCGGAGCGGACTTCGTCAAGGACAAGGTGGGGGTCGCCACGCTCCCGAAGGGGTCGACGTCCAACGCCAGCTTCATCGGGGGAGGGCACTGGGCGGTGTTCAAGGACGCGAAGAACCGCGACGGTGCCTGGAAGTTCATCCGGTGGCTCTCCCGGCCCGACGTCCAGCAGGACTGGTACGAACAGTCCGGAGACCTTCCCGCCGTCCAGGCGGCCTGGGATGAGGGGAAGCTCAAGTCGGACCCGACGCTGGCCGTCTTCCGGTCCCAGCTCCAGACCGCGCTGCCCGGCCCGACCGTCACCACGTGGAAGCAGATCTCAGCGGTCCTCGATGCCGAGATCGAGAAGGTGGCCAAGGGGGTCTCGTCACCGAAGGCGGCCCTGGAACGGATCGAGGCGAAAGCGTCCGCGATCGGAACGGGGCAGCCCCGATGACCACGGCCACCTCCCTGAAACCCGCACGCGAGATGTCTTCCACCGGGCAGCCGACTCAGCGGTCGAGGCGGGGTTCCGGACGCCTGCGGCGCACCGTGGTCGCCTGGGCCTTCTGCTCACCCTTCGTCCTGCTGTTCGCCACGTTCGGCATCTGGCCGGTCTTCTCGTCACTGTCGATGAGCGTCACGGACATCACCAGCAGGGACGTGCAGACGCCCTTCAGCGTCAACTTCGTCGGCCTGGAGAACTACACCGCGCTCTTCGACGATCCCACCTTCGTACGCGCCGCATTGAACACGCTCTACTTCGTCGCCGTCGGCATACCGCTGACGATGGTGCTCTCCCTCGCCGTCGCCGTCGCACTCAACTCCGGGATCCAGCGTGCGAAGGGCTTCTTCCGGGTCGCCTACTTCGCCCCGGTCGTGACGAGCATCGTGGCGGTGGCGGTCGTGTGGAGGTACCTCTACAAGCCCGACGGGATGATCAACTCGGTTCTGTCCGTGGTGGGAATCTCGGGGCCGGACTGGCTGAACGATCCCCACTGGTCCATGCCCGCCCTCATAGTGATGGCGGTCTGGCGGCACTTCGGCATCCCCATGGTGATCTTCCTGGCGGGACTGCAGTCGATCCCGCCCGAACTGCACGAGGCGGCCGTGGTGGACGGCGCGTCCCGCTGGCGGGCCTTCCGCAGCGTGACCCTGCCGCTGCTCCGGCCCACCACGCTGGTGGTCGCCATCCTGCTCAGCATCAGCTACCTCCAGTTCTTCGAGGAACCGTTCGTCATGACGAGCGGCGGCCCCTTGGACAGCACGACCTCGATCAGCTACTACGCCTACCAGCAATTCGGCTTCGGGAACTACGGACTGGCATCGGCCGCGTCCTATGTGCTGGTCACCGCGATCGCCCTACTGAGCCTTCTTCAGTTCCGCATCTTCCGAGCGAGGGCCTGACATGACCGCCACCACGACAACGACAGGACCCGCCTTCCGGGACCGGCGCCCGCCCCGGCGGGTCCCCACCGCTCGTCTCGTTCTCTACGGCGCCCTCGTGCTCGGACTCCTCGCGACGCTGGCACCTTTTGCCTGGATGTTCCTCGGCTCGGTGAAACCGACCGGCGAGATCGTCGCCCATCCGAGTGCCTGGCTTCCCCGGTCCCCGACCTTCGTCAACTTCGAACAGCTGCTGTCGAAGCAGAACTTCGGACTGTACTTCCTGAACAGCACACTCGTCGCGGTGGCTTGTGTGCTGGGAAACCTGCTGTTCTGCTCGATGGCCGGATACGCCTTCGCGAAGATCGAGTTCGCGGGGAAGCGTCTGCTGTTCGGACTCGTCCTCACCATGCTGATCATCCCCGGCGTCACCACCTTCGTCCCCCTGTTCGTGCTCGTCAGCAACATGGGCCTGGGCAACTCCTACCTCGGGCTCATCCTGCCCTTCCTCGTGACACCGTTCGGCGTGTTCATCATGCGGCAGTTCATCCGGGACATCCCGGACGCCCTCGTCGAGGCGGCGCGCCTCGACGGTGCGGGCGAATCCCGGATCTTCCTCAGGGTGATCCTGCCGTTGACACGGCCGGCGCTGGCGACGCTGGCGATCCTCACCTTCCTCGCGCAGTGGAACAACTTCCTGTGGCCGCTCGTCATCGCGCAGACCGAGGACCACTACACGCTGCCCGTCGCCCTCGCCCTGTTCTCCACGGGAGCCAACGGCACCAACTACGGCCTGCTGCTGGCCGGGGCGGTCACGGTCGTCACACCGATCATCCTGCTCTTCCTCGCCCTGCAACGGCACTTCATCCAGGGCATCGCCAACACCGGCATCAAGTAGACCGTCGCGTCGACAGACGCACACAGAACAGGAGAACCAACCATGCTTCGTCCCCAGGACGGCCCCACTCGCGAACGCCGCTCTCTCGGCGGCCTGTGGAGCTTCCGCCTGGACGCGGAGGGTGCCGGCCGTGCCGAGGGCTGGTGGCGCTCGCAGCTCGCGAGCGCCGTGGACATCCCGGTGCCGGCCAGCTACAACGACATCTTCCCGGACAAGAACGTCCGTGACCATGTCGGGGACGTCTGGTATCAGACGCAGGTATGGGTTCCTGACCGGTGGGCGGGGGAACGGACGGTACTCCGCTTCGACGCCGCGACGCATCGCGCCGTCGCCTGGGTCAACGATGTCGAGGTCGCCCGGCACGAAGGCGGTTACACCCCCTTCGAGGCCGACGTCACGGCGCACTTGCGGCCGGGTGCCGAGAACCGTGTCACCGTCGTGGTCAACAACGAACTGACCTGGGAGTCGATACCGCCCGGCCGGGTGGAGGAACGAGCGGACGGCCGCCGGGTGCAGCACTACTTCCAGGACTTCTTCAACTACGCGGGCCTGCACCGGCCCGTGTGGCTGTACACCACGCCCCCCGTCCACATCACCGACATCACCGTGACCACCGGCCTGCAGGACGCGACCGGCCTCGTCGCCTACCGCGTGGACAGCACCGCACAAGCCGAAGAGCACGAGGTACGTGTCTCGCTGCGCGATGCCTCGGGGGTCGAGGTCCATGCCTCCACCGGCGCGGAGGGGACCCTCAGGATCGAAGACGTGCACCCCTGGGCGCCCGGAGACGGCTACCTCTACGAACTCGAGGCCACGCTGTGGAGCACCTCCGGCGACCTCGTCGACAGTTACCGGCAGTCCGTGGGCGTGCGCACCGTGGAGGTACGGGGCACGGAATTCCTGATCAACGGAACCCCGTTCTACTTCAAGGGTTTCGGCAAACACGAGGACGCCGCCGTACGCGGCAGGGCCCACGACGACACCCTGATGGTGCATGACTTCGCCCTGCTGGAGTGGACCGGCGCGAACTCGTTCCGCACCTCCCACTACCCCTATGCCGAGGAGGTGCTGGACTACGCCGACCGACAGGGGGTGGTGGTCATCGACGAGACGGCGGCCGTCGGCCTGAACCTGAACATCGCGGGAGGTGTTTTCGGCTCCGGCCGGAAGGCGTCGACGTTCTCGCCCGACACCGTGGGGGAGAGCACACAACGCACGCACCTGCAGGCGGTGAGGGAGCTCGTGGAGCGCGACAAGAACCATCCGAGTGTCGTGCTGTGGTCCATCGCCAACGAGCCGGACAACGTCCAACCGGAGGCGCGCGACTACTTCGCGCCACTGGCGGCCGAGGCACGCCGACTGGATCCCTCACGTCCCGTCGCCTACGTCAACGCGCTCATGGGCAAACCGGACCAGTGCGTGGTCACCGACCTGTTCGACGTCGTGCTCCTCAACCGCTACTACGGCTGGTACTTCGGCCCCGACGACCTGGCCACGGCCGAGACGGAGTTGGAGGCGGAACTGCGGCAGTGGGCCGCGCACGACAAGCCCATCGTCATCACCGAGTACGGATCGGACGCCTACCCGGGACTGCGCAGCGTCGTGCCCAGCCCGTGGACCGAGGAGTACCAGACCGAACTGCTCGACGTGTATCACCGGGTGTTCGACCGTGTCGACGCGGTCGTCGGCGAGCAGGTCTGGAACTTCGCCGACTTCGCCACGGCGCCCGGTGTCTTCCGCGTCGACGGCAACAAGAAGGGAGTGTTCACCCGAGAACGCCGGCCGAAGAGCGCGGCGTTCAGCCTGCGCGCCCGCTGGCGGAAGGCCGACGTCGACTCGGCGGACTGAACCCGGTACGCGGTCACGCCGACGCGGGCCCATCCGATGTACGACCGGATGGGCCCGTTCCCTGGTTCAGCACACTTGGCTCATTGCCTTCAGAACTCCTGAACATTGACTGACGCGAGCGCGTGCTTTTTGCGCGCTCGACTGGGAAACCCCAGCCGAGCGCCTCGCTGAACTACTGGACCTAGCCAGCTGACCAGCAGTGTTGCAACGCCCCTCGAATTGCGTCGTGACTCAGTGCAGGGCGCTGACCTCGGTCCCCGAGAGGGTCCGCGGGTAGACGTGGACGTCGGCGACGGAGCCGGGGAAGGCGAGGTACGGGGTCGTCGCGGAGGCGCTGTTGGCGCAGCCGCCGATGGTCAGGGGAAGACTGGAGTCGTACTGGGGGCTGAGGTTGGTGGCCGTGCCCATCAGAGTGCCGTTCTGGTAGAGGGACATGGTGCCGGTGTTCGGGTCGCCGGCGACCGGGGCGCGGTAGGTGGCGACGAGGTGGGTCCAGGCGCCGACGACGCCGGTGCCCGTGTCGCCCTCGGCGGTGGGGAAGTCGGAGTCGGGGGCGTTGCTGGTGGTGGTCTGGAACATCCAGCCCTGGTTGCTCTTGTCGTAGGCGATGTAGAACGCCTGGTGAGATGTGGTTCCCTGGCAGATGGCGGCCGTTCCCAGTGCCGAGTTGATCTTCACCCAGGCGGAGACGGTGTAGTCGCCGAGGGTGTCGACCGCGCTCTGCTTGCCCTTGAGGAAGCCGGTGCTGCCGTCGAAGGCCACGCTGCCGGACAGTCCGCTGGGTGCGTCGGTGCCGAAGGTGGCGCTGCCGGTGGAGGTGAACGGGTTGAGGGAGGCGGTGTCGGTGCCGTCGGTGCCGAGCTTCCACTCGTCCTCGGGCATGCCCTTGTCCCAGCCGGACGGCCCGATCACGCTGCTCGCGCCGGCCTGGCTCGGCGGCATCGCGTAGGGGTAGACCTGTACGTCGGAGACGGAGCCGGGGAAGGCGTTGTACGGCGAGGTCTGGTCCGGGCTGTTGATGCAGCCGCCGATGGTGAGGGGCATCGAAGAGTCGTACTGGGGCGTGAGGTTGGTGGCGGTGCCCATCAGGGTGCCGTTCTGGTAAATCGACATCATGCCGGTGCTGTCGTCACCGTCCACCGGTGCGGTGTAGGTGACCAGGAGGTGGGTCCAAGTGCCCAGGGCCCCGGTGCCCGTGTCTCCTTCCGCCGTGGGGAAGTCGGCGCTGTCGTCGTTGGTGGTCGTGGTCTGGAACATCCAGCCCTTGTTGCTCCGGTCGTAGCCGAGGTAGAAGGCCTGGTGCTGGCTGGTCCCCTCGCAGACGGCGGTGGCCGGATTGTCCGCCGAGTCGAGCTTCACCCACGCGGAGAGGGTGTAGTCGGCGAGGGTGTTGACCGCGGTGTGGTCGCTCTCCAGGAACCCGGTGCTGCCGTCGAAGGAGGACGCGGTGGCCGGGGCGTTGACGGCGTCGGGCCCGCTGGTGCCGAAGGTCGCTCCGCCGACCGCAGTGAAGGGGTTGTCCCCGCGGGCGTCGGTGCCGTCAGTGGCCAGCTCCCACTCGTTGTCGGGGGTGTCGCTGCCGGTGGACTGCGGGACGATCAGGTTCGGCGCGATGCTGACCGTACCGGTGTTGGTGGCGTCCAGGTACAGGCCGGCGAGGTCGTCGTAGTACGCGTCCGCCGGGTTGCCGTCCCAGAGGTCCGCCGCCTTGACGGTCGACGAGGTGGCCGTGCCGTCCGTGGAGACCGCAGCGGCGAAGTCGATGACCTGGGAGGAGAAGGTGTCGAGCAGGTACTGGTTCACCTGCTCACGTGCGGACTCCTGGGTCGCAGTGCCCGGGTGGATGGCGGTGAACGGCGGGATGGTCGCGAGGTAGACGGTGATGTTGGAGTTCTGCGTGATCGGCTGGTTGTTGACGAAGGTCTGTCCGTCATCGGTGCAGTACGAGCTCAACTCGCTGTTGAGCACGGCCAGTCCGTTCTCGACACCGGTGGCGCAGGCGTCGGCGGTGCCGGTGCAGTTGAGCAGGTCGGCGGCGCCGGTGGAGACGAGCACGGTCCGCACGTTGCCCTGCGCCAGGACATTGCGGTCCAGCGGGTTGAGCGCGTTGGTCGGGCTGCCGCTGTACGTGCCTTGGGGCAGCAGGTTGCCGTTCAGGCCGTAGCTGTTGGTGCCCGCGTTGAGCACGCCGTAGTCCACCGAGGAGTCCCCGTTGGGGTCGCCCACGATGGCGTTGGTGATGGCGTCGCTGAGGTGGTGCTTGCCGTCGCCGCTCGCCGTGTCGCCGTTGACGCTCTGGTCGCCGTAGAGGACCAGGGAGCCGGTGGGGGTGGAGACGGGGGTGGTGACGTCGATGCCGGCCAGGTAGGGCAGACCGCCGTACGTGGTCTGGGTGAACTTGCCGGCCGCGGTGTCGCCGGTGCGGTTGGCCGCGTCGCTGACCCACACGGGGGTCTGGGCCGCGCCGTGGCCGGGCAGGGCGGACACCGAGCCATGCACCTGCAGGCTGACCAGAACCGTCGCCTGCTGGCCGAGGTGCAGGGTCACCGGGTCGCTGGTGATGTCGCCGCCCGCCGGGATGGTGACCGTGGAGGTGCCGCCGAAGGCCAGCGGCACCGGTGCCGCGGCTGCCGTGGCACCGCCCGCGGTGGTGTCCTGGAGGGCGACGGAGGCCGCGTCGAAGGTCACCGGGCTGCTGCCCAGGGCGTTGGACAGGTGGATGCGGACGCCGTTTCCGTCGTCGGTGCCGATGCTGATGTGGGCCGGGATGCGCAGCGTCTGCCCGTTGACGGTGGCCGCGCTGCCGCCGGACTGCGTCACCTTGGCGGTGTCCTCGACGGAGGACCAGGTGCCGGCCCAGTGCTGGGTGCCGTTGCCGGTGACGGTCAGCGGCCGTAGGCCGATGCCGAGGACGTGCAGGCTGGGCTGGCCGGCCTGGACGCCGTTGGTGAACAGCGGCAGGGAGATGCTGCTGACGACCGACCCGGGGCAGGTCAGCGGGACGCTGACGGCGTAGACCTTCGGCCCCGGACTCGGGCTGGTCTGGGTGTTGTTGGCATGGTTCTCGTGGACCAGGGTCAGCGAGGCGGCGGAGGCCGGACCGGCCAGCCAGTCGGGCACCGTGTCCAGTGTGTAGGGCTGGTCGGCGGGGTTGCCGTCGGGGTCGATGCAGTTGTTCTTGGCGTAGGTGATGGTGCCGGTGGCGTTCTTGGCCGCGCCGCCGGTGGCGAAGGCCAGGAACACCAGGGCGTCACCGGTGTTCACCACCCCGCTGCCCGGCACGGTGACCGTCTGGCCGGAGGCCAGCATGTTGTCGTAGGTGCCGGTGCCGAACTTCGGCAGCGTGATGTTCGCGCCGTCCACGCTCACCGACTTGCCGCTCTGCCAGCCCGAAGTGCCGGTCAGGTCAGCGGAGTTGATGCTGTTGCCGGAGCCGTCGGCGTCGGCCGTACTGGTCGTGGTGGTGAAGGTGCTGGTCGCGGTGTTGTTCAGGCAGCTGCTCGTGGTGTTGATCGCGCAGGTCAGCGCGGGTGCGAGGCGCAGCACGTCGAGGCCGGCCTGGTAGCCGGCGGAGCCGGGGTTCTTGCCGGTGAGGCTGAGGGTCAGGGTGTGCACGCCCTGCTTGAGGGTGAGCAGCTGGCCGTTGGTGTCCTTGGGGATGCCGAGGTTGAGGAACCGGGTGGTGGTGTAGGCGTTGTAGGCGTCCAGGCCGCTGATCAGGGTGGCCTGGGTGGGTTTGCCCGCGTCCAGGACCAGGTTGTAGATGCCGTAGTCCTTGCCCCTGGTCAGGTTGGCTCCGAAGCTCCAGGGGCCGTCCTTGGGGATGTCGAAACTGAAGGTCGCACTGTCGCCGCTGCTGACCTTCGAGGTGGTGCTCTTGTTGGCCAGCATGGCCTGGTAGCCGTCGGCGAACTCGTAGCCGCTGTAGGCGGGTTGGCTGATCAGCTGGCCGCCCTTGGAGGTGGTGGTCGCCTTGGGTACCGCCGTGGTGGTGCCGTCGGTGTTGGTCGCCGTCCAGCCAGTGATCATCTTGTCACCGTATGCGTACGTCGGGGTGCTGGTGCCGGCGTAGAAGGCGTAGGCCGTCTGGGTGATGGAGGTCGAGCCGGCCTGGTCCACGGCCTTGGCGTACAGCGTGTGCGGGCCCGCCTTGGCAGGGGCGAAGACGGGAGAGGCGCTGCCGTTGATGACCGAGGTACCGGTGCCGGGGCCGTTGTCGGAGGTGACGTAGTAGACCTTGCCCGGCGTGATCGTCGTGCTGGTGGTCCAGTGCGTGACGCTGCTGCTGTAGACGGTGTTGCCGAGCGTGGCGTCCAGGGCGAACAGATAGCCGGTGATGTTGTTGGTGTGGTTGTTGCCGAGCGTGAAGGTGCCTTTGTCGCCGAAGGCGGCACCGATCTGCTTGGCCGGGAACTGACTCGAGGTCACCGTCGGGGCCGGGGGCGCGCTGGTGTCCACGGTGAAGGTCTGCGTCTTGGTCCAGATGCCCGCGCCGGGCCCGGCCCAGTAGCCGGCCGCGTTCTGCGCGGTGGCCTTCCAGGTGTAGGTGCCGTCTGGCAGGCTCGGCGTGGTCCAGTCACTGCCGTTGGTGTTGTAGCGGGCGCGCTTCTTGGAGTCCGTACTGGGTCCGAAGCCCTGGTGGATCAGGGTGCCCGAGGAGTTGAAGACGTTGTAGTCGATGCGCAGCAGCTCACTGCCGCCGGCCAGGTCGGGGTCGACGGCGCGCGCCGAGAGCGTGGGCGTGTGGGTCGTGGTCATCGTCTTGCCCATGCTCACGGTGGACGGCTTGACGGCCGGGGTGCCGGTGCCGTTCTTCAGCTTGGGCCGGTAGCTGTAGGTGACCGACATGGTCGCGCCGCCGCCGTAGGCGAGCTGCTTCCACTGCGTCGCGTCGTTCATGTCGGGCGACTGCACCATCAGCGTCATGCTCTTCCAGCCGCCGGCCGCCGCGCTCTGGGCCCGGGAGGTCACGTCGAACTCCAGCGACGGCGGGCTGACCCAGGAGTGGGCGCCGTCGGTGACCGGACAGGTACCAGCCTCGTGGCTCTTGGGGTTGGTGCCCAGCGAGCCGGTGCGGCCGCCGGGCTCGTGGCCCCAGTACAGCGAGGATGAACTCCAGCCGGCGGGACGGTCGGTGCCGTAGACGGCGGCCGGGGTGTCGGAGCAGGAGGCGGCGGACAGCTGCTTCACGTACAGAGAGGCATGGCTGACCACGGCACCCTTGATGCCGCTGGTGTTCATCTGGTAGTAGGTGCGGGCCCGCTCACCGTTTCCGGGGGTGTTGTTGTCCCACCCCTCACGCGCGTTGGTCGCACCCGAGGTGGACGTCGAGTTGTAGACGTTCCACCCGTTGTCGGAGATGCGGGCCCAGTCCAGCTGGGAGGGCCTGCCGCTCCATTCGGGGTCGACGTAGACCGGGTAGGTGGTGCTCTTGGCGGTCAGCAACTTCTGGTCCAGGCCCAGCAGTTGCTTCCCGTGCTTCAAGCTCAGCCGGACCTGGGCGCGATGTCTGCCGACCTTGGCCGCTGCCGTGTGCTCGGCACGCGGCGAGGCGAGTGCCGCACCGCCGTTCTTCTGGACGGCGCTGTCCCACATCAGCGCGGTGTCGCTGTGGAACACCGTCTCGCCGGTGCGCGGGTCCCTGGCCTCGGTGCCACCGTCGCGCGTGGACGCCAGCTTCAGATGATCCGAGGCGGTGGCGAGCGAGAGAGTCCGCAGCCGTGGATCGGCCGCCGCCTTGCGGGACTTGACCACGAGAATCGAGGAGTAGCCGGAGGCGTCCGCGGTCAACTGCAGGTCCACCTGCGGCAACACGTCGGGGTATGTGGCGGTGGCGCCGGAGACCACCGGCTCGGGCAGCTTTTCCGGCCAGGAGAAGCCCAGCCGGTCACTGCCGTTGCGCATCGTGACCAGCGCGTCCGAACCGCCTCCGGAGAATGCCACGTCGGTGACCGCGGCCCTGGGGGCCCAGGTGCCGTCGGCCCGTCGCACGAGTTTCGTGTCGATCGGCACCCACTTCCCGTGCAGACGGGTGCGCTGCGGCATCGAGGAGTCGGTGCGGGTGAAGGTGCCGTTCGGGTTGGCCACCACCAGCGTTGCGGTGTCGGTGAGTTGATCGATCGTCACCGGCTCGCCGGTCCTCTTCGCCTGTGCGGACGCCGCCTCCGTGGGGTTGAGGTGCCGGGTGGCGGACGAAGAGTTCTTGCTGTGCGACGTGGGCCGGTGCGAGGTGCTCGACGTTTTTGCCACGGCGTGCGCGGATGTCGCGCCGGCCAGCGAAGCGGCCGTCAACGCGGTGACGACGGCGGTGGCGATCGGTCGCAACAGCCGGCGTCCGGACATGCGCAGGCGTCTGGGATGGACGGACATGAAGGTTCGGGCCCTCCGCTTTCAGGCGGTTCCCCCCGTGGGCCCCGCGCCGGAGTGCATTCTGTGGGGCTGATGCGAGCCCGGTCCATCGTCGATCGATCGTCCGGGGTCCGTACGAGGCCCGTTTTTGGTGGATAGAGGTCAGCTTGGGTTCCGTTCTGTGTGATCCCTTTGCCTTACATGTGAAGGTCCTTTGCTTGTCGTGTTCGGTTCAGGCTCTAGCGTGAAGCGTCACGGGGGGCTTGATCGACTGTGCCTCCCTTTGGCGTGCGCTCGATCGCCCGTGTACCAGGGCGACTTCTGGCGCACCGTACGGGGAGGGGGTCGCGCACCATGGTGCGGAGAACGAGGTGGGGACGCGCGCGGCGGGCGATACGCCAACGGGGTCTGCGCCGTACGGCATACGTTGCGATCGGCGCCCTGCTGGTGGCCGGTCTGTTGCCCGCCAGTACCGCCACGGCTGCCTCACCGGCGAGCCGTCATGTGTCCCCTCCGGCCGCGCCCCACGACAAGCGCATCCCCTTTGCTCGCGCCACTCCCCGTCACGTTGCTGGACACATGGGCTTCCGGCACTTCGATCCCACCACCCACGCCCGGCTTCCACAGCAGGGCAGCGCCGTCGTCACCCTGCCCGGCGCGGTCACCATGACCCACCTGGCCGGCAGGGCGTCCGAAGTACGCGCGGGCCGTACCCCCCTTCTGTTCGCTCCCGTCACCGCTGAGCGCCGGCAGGCCGGTTCCGCCACCGGGTCCCAGCGTGTGCGGGTCACCGTTCTGGACCAGAAAACCGCACGCGCGGCCGGCGTCCACGGTGTGCTCTTCACCCTGCGGCGCACCAGCCCGGGCACCGGACAGATCGCCCTGCGCGTGGACGACTCGTCGTTCCGCTACGCCTTCGGCGGAGACTTCGCCTCCCGCCTGCACCTGGTTCAACTGCCCCAGTGCGCGCTGACCACGCCGAAGCTGGCCAAGTGTCAGACCCAGACCAGTGTGCGCACCGCCCCCGGCCCGCGGCTGTCGGCGCGGGTCGCCGTACCCGCGCCGACAGCCGCCACTGCGGATTCCGGCTTCGCCGCCCGTTCGGCGACGGCGTCGTCCACCGGCACGGTGGTCATGGCGGCGACCTCCGGCACGTCGGGCTCCTCCGGCGACTACTCGGCGACCAGCCTGTCCCCCGGGGGTTCCTGGTCGACCTCGGGGAACACCGGCGCCTTCACCTACAGCTACCCCATCGCGGTGCCTCCGGCGATCGGTGGCGCGGCACCGAACGTCGGCCTGTCCTACAGCTCCTCCACCCAGGACGCGCGCACCGAAGGCACCAACAACCAGTCCTCCTGGCTGGGAGACGGCTGGAGCTCCACCGAGAACTACATCGAGCGCACCTACAAGTCCTGCAAGGACGACTCCTCCTCCGGAGCTCCGGACAACGACGGTGACCAGTGCTGGGCGGGACAGATCCTCACCCTCTCGCTCAACGGCAAGTCCACCGACATCGTCTACGACGACGCCACGAAGACCTTCCGCCCCGCCGACGACGACTCCTCCACCAAGATCGAGGACCTGACCGGTGCCACGAACGGCACGGACAACAAGGAGTACTTCAAGGTCACCGAGGGCGGGTCGCAGTACTTCTTCGGCCTGAACAGGCTGCCGGGCTGGTCCAGCGGCAAGGACGAGACCAAGTCCGTGTGGAATCAGCCCGTTTACCACGCGCACAGCGGGGTGTCGGCGTGCCCGGACAGCACGACCTTCGCCGCCACGGCCTGTTCGCTCGGATACCGGTTCAACCTGGACTACGTGGTGGACGCGCACGGCAACGCCACCGCCTGGTACTACAGCCCGGAGACCGGCTACTACGGCGCGGACACGAAAGACACCGCCGTCGCCTACACGCGCGGCGGCAGCCTGTCACGGATCGATTACGGCATGACGTCCTCGACGATCTACTCCGGCACCGCCCCCGAGCAGGTCCTCTTCGACACCGGCGAGCGCTGCATCCCCGGCACCCCGTCCGGGAACACCTGCGCGGACACGCAGTTCACCCCCGCCAACGCCGCATACTGGCCCGACGTACCCGTGGATCTGAACTGCACTTCGGGCTCCAGCTGCACCAACCACAGTCCCAGCTTCTGGTCCCGTAAGCGCCTGACCTCAATCACCACGCAGATCCAGACCGGCGGGGCCACCAAGCAGGTCGACAAGTACAGCTTCATCCAGTCCTTCCCCGACGGCGGCGACCACGCCCCCACGCTCTGGCTGGATTCGGTCCAGCACACCGGCCTTGACACCTTGGGCGGCGCGTCGGGCAGCGCTTCGACGCCGGCGGTGAGTTTCGACCCGCCGCTTCAGCTGCCCAACCGGGTCGGCACCATCCCGCAGATGCCGCTGATGTACCACGACCGGATCCAGACTGTCACCACCGAGACGGGCGCCGAGACGACGGTCACCTACGACCGCCCGAACTGCTCCAGCGCCCCGGCCGGCGACCCCGACGACCCGACCGACGCGGCAGCGAAGACCTTCGCCTCCACCAACACCCTGTCCTGCTTCCCGGTGTACTGGACCCCGGACGGACAGCCCGCGCCGTGGCTGGACTGGTTCTACAAGTACAAGGTGACCTCGGTCGTCACGACCGATCCGCACAACTCCTACCAGGACGGCACCCAGCCGGAGCTGGAGACGGACTACGCCTACAAGGGCAACCCCGGCTGGCACTACGACGACAACGAGGTCGTCAAGGCCAAGAACCGTACCTGGGGCCAGTTCCGCGGTTACCCGGAGGTGGATGTCACCACCGGAGACCCGAACGTCTTCCACTACACCGACGGCGTCAAGGTCCACGACCAGAAGACGCTCGCGAAGACGTACTACTTCCTGGGCATGAACGGCGACACGCTCCCCGGCGGCAAGACCCGTTCGGTGCCGGACCTGACCAGCCAGGACGGTGCCACCTCGGTCGCCGACGACGATGCCCTGGCGGGTCAGACGTTCGAGACCGACACGTACACCAGTGTCACTGGCACTCTGGACAATGCCGTGGTCAACGTGCCCACGATCATCGGGCCCACTGCCAGCCGCAACCGCGGCGCCCTGCCGGACCTGACGGCCCAGATGCTGCGCCCCGCCAAGACGCTGACCCGTCACGCCGTGTCGTACGGCTGGCGCAAGACCGAGACCGACACCTTCTACAACCGGACTCTGGGCAAGTCGACCACCGGTATGCCGGTGCAGGTCGACGACCGGGGTGAGCCCACCGACAGCGCCAACGTCTCCAAGTGCACCTACACCCGCTACCTCACCGGTACCCCGAGCACCCTGGTGCTGCCCGCCGAGGTCATCTCCACCTCCCAGGACTGCTCCGGCGCCGGTGCCACCGCCAGCGGTGCCCTGCTCTCCGATGTCCGTACCTCTTACGACCACAATGCCTTTGCCTACGACGGCGACGGCCAGCAGAACCCAGCACTCCCCAAGGTCGGCGACGCCACGCTGGACCAACAGGCCTCAGCCGCCGGCGGTGCCACAGCCACCGCGTTCGTGGACCAGACCGCCACCAGCTACGACTCGTACGGCCGCACGATCAAGGCCATCCGCACTCCCCACTCGGCCTCCCCCGACGGCAAGAGCCTCGACCAGTCCGTCTTCACCTCCTACACCCCCGCCACCGGCGCGCTCCCCACAAGCAACACGACCATCACCCAGGCCACGCCCGGTGTGGACTGCTCCGCGGCGACCGCGTCGTCCAAGGACTGCCGGCTCACGAGCAGCACTCTGGACCCGGCACGGGGCCTGCTCACGGCCAAGACGGACGCGGCCGGTCTGCTCACCTCGCTCACTTACGACGCACTCGGCCGCCTGACCGCCGTGTGGCTGCCCAACGAGAGCAAGGCCAACGGCGCCCCGGCGAACTCGACCTACGCCTACGCCCTGTCACAGTCGTCTCCCTCGGTCGTCTCCTCCAACACATTGCTGGACAGCGGCAGTTACAGCACCGGCGAGACGCTGTACGACGCGATGCTGCGTCCGCTCCAGCTACAGGCGACCGCGGAGAACTCCACCACCACGGTCTCCGACACCGCCTACGACTCGCACGGCTGGACGGTCGTCAACAACAACGCCTACAACGTGGCCGGCAGCCCCGGGCACAGCCTGATATCGGTCTCACAGGTCTCCATCCCCGACACCACCGTCACGGACTACGACGGACAGGGTCGGGCAGACCTGGTCACCGAGGAACACGACGGGGCCAAGGCCTGGACGACGACCACCGCCTACACCGGCGACAAGACCGTCGTGCTGCCGCCCAAGGGCGCGGTCGCCACCTCCACGGTCGTGAACGCACGCGGTCAGACCACCGAACTCGACCAGTACACCACCGCACCCACACTGAGCGGGTCCGCGGCGGCGGGCTTCACCGCCACCGGCGGCACCCCGTCACCCACCACCTACGGCTACAACGACGCCGGACAGCAAACCCGGGTCACCGGTCCCGACAAGGCGGTGTGGACCTTCGGCTACGACCTCCTGGGCCACAAGAAGTCCCAGACCGACCCGGACGCCGGCAGCAGCAGCTACGGCTACGACGACGCGGGCAACCTGACGTCCACCACGGATGCCAAGAAGGTCGAACTCGACTACACCTACGACCTGTTGGGGCGCAAGCTCACGGCCACCGACAAGTCCAGGTCGGACTTCGAATTCGCCTCCTGGACCTACGACACCCTCCGGATCGGCCTGCCGACCTCGTCGACCCGCTACGTCCAGGGCACGACCGGCGGGTACACGGTGGCCACCACCGGCTACACCAGCCTGGGCAAGCCGACCGGCACCAAGATCACGCTGCCGGCGTCGGAGGCGCCGCTGCCGTCGACGTACACCACGACCTACACCTACACCATCCGCGACCAGCTGCCGGCAACCCAGACGGATCCGCGCACCCAGGGCCTGAACAGCGAGACCATCACGTACGGCCGCGACGCGCTGGGACACCCGGCCACGACGAAGAGCAGCGCCGGCGACTACGTCGACGCGTCGGTCTACACCAACTACGGTGAGCCGTCGCGGCTGACGTTCGGTGCGTCCACCAACCCGGCGTGGGCCACCTACTCCTACGACGACCAGACCCGGCGGGTGACCGACCGCCTCGTCGAGCGGACCCAGGCCCCCGGCCCGGCGGTCGACGACACCTCCTACACCTACGACACCGCCGGCAACCCCACCTCCAGTACCGACCATCAGTCGGAGTCCGGCAACACGGTCACCGACCAGCAGTGCTACAGCTACGACACTCTCGACCGGCTGACCGACGCCTGGACCGCCAAGGACAACTGCGTGGCCAACCCGCCCACGAGCAGCACCCTGTCCACCGCCGCCGGCTCGTACTGGCAGTCCTTCAGCTACGACGCGGTCGGCGACCGCAAGCAGAGCGTCGAACACGCCGTCGGCGGATCGGGCCCCACGAGCACCACGACCTACGCCGACGGCTGCACCACCGGCTGCAACTCCACCGGCGCCCAGCCGCACACCCTGACCGCCACCACCGGTGGCACCAACCCGACCAGGTTCGGCTACGACGAAGTCGGCAACCTGCACACCCGCACCCCCACCACTGGATCGGCCCAGACCCTGAACTGGGACGACGAGGGCCACCTGACCGAGGTCGACACCGGCGGCGCCAACCCCACCAGCACCAAGTACCTCTACGACGCCGACGGCAGCCAGCTCATCCGCCGCGACCCCGGCCAGACCACCCTCTTCGCCGGCGACACCGAGATCGTCGTCAATACCGGTGTCACTCCCAACGTCCTGCTCGGCGCCGTGCGCACCTACGCCCACGGCGGCTCGGGCGCCCCCGTGGCGGTCCGCTCCAGCCTCCCGGGCGGGGGCGTGAAGTACCTCTTCAACGATCCGCAGGGCACCGCTTCCCTGGCGATGGACACCACCACCCAACAGGTCGCCCGTCAGCAGTACACCCCGTACGGCCAGCCCCGCTCCAGCACCAACACCACCGCCTGGCCCGACCCCACCCACTCCTACCTGGGCAAGCCCCAGGACACCTCCACCGGTTACACCGACGTCGGTGCCCGCAAGTACGACCCGACCCTCGGCAGCTTCATCAGCCTTGACCCGGTCTTCGAAGCCGCCAGCCCCCAGGAACTCGGCGGATACGCCTACGCTGCCGACAACCCCATCGCCGGCAGCGACCCCACCGGACTCGAGTCGTGCTATCCGTCCGCCTACTGCTCCGGCAGCAACGGTACGTACGGCGACTACCACTCCGAGAACGACCCGGAATCAGGCAACTACCAGGGCTCCAGCCACTACTGCGACTCGCACTCCTGCTCCAGCGGCAGCGGCAGCGGCCACTATTGCGACGGATGCCATGGGACCGGCGCGGCCCCTGTTCCGGTCCCACCCCTGAAAACCGTCCAGATGTTCCAGCGGAAATATCCGAGCGTGGCGCAGATGGCGAACCAGGGGGACTACAACCCGCTGTACACCTACGCGGTCAACGTCGAGCTCTACTTCCGCGGGAGGTGCAGTCAGGACATGACCCAGGGCGGGTGCCTGGAACTCTCGCACTTCTACCACACCTGGGCGGATGTCGATGACATCCCCGAGAACCCCTGCGCCGCGGGCTCGCTCTGCGACATGCTGCCGCTCGTCCTGCTCGGGGCCGGTGCCGCGGAGGAGGAAGCGCCTCCGGCGAGGACCGCGCCGGAGCCGGGCCTGCTGTCGGGGAACGGCGGACTGGGCATGCTGGTCGATTCGACCAAGCAGTTCGATCCGAACGCGCAATTGCTGGCGAACAAACTCGGCGGTCGCGCCCAAGCCGAGTTCCTGCAACTCAAGGATTACGAATTTGATGCGGTCAGTGACGAGTATGTCGCCTCCGCGAAACCCGGAAACTTCAAGATCGGTAAGGCTTTCCGAGATCAGGCGAAACGAATGTACGAGGTATCTGCGGCCTCGGGTAGAACGCCGTACTTCCAGTTCGACAGTGAACCCTCCAGGGATGTACTGAACGCGATCAGGCGGTACGATTCGCGATATGGAATGCAGGCGGTGATTGATATCGGTCCACTGTCCGGTCAGTGAGAGAATGCCGCCTGAAATGTAAGGGAGAGCGATCGTCGTGGGTGTCCTCGTCCGGATCAGAGGCTGGCTGGAGTGCGATGACCAGCAGCTCGCCCAGGTCAGAGAGATCGTAGAAGCGGACGATGCCGACCGAACGTACAGCGGTGGCTGGGCCTTTCCGCCGAGGCAGTACAACTTCACCAACTGGGTCTTCTTCGGGGCCGAGATGCGCGCTCAGTCCGTCGACTGGTTTCTTGAGCGACTGCGGCGCGTGGCCCGGATTCCTGCCTCGGACGACGACGGTGACCTGATCACCGGCCTGTTCTTCGTCAGCCATGAAGTCGACGGCATGAGCGAGTGGCAGGTCCGCGACAGCACGGTGGTGTTCCAGGCCGCGGGCCAGGAATATCAATTCCTCGACGAATAGGGCGTCAGTGCCCGTGCGGAACTGTTGAGAGCGGTCAACAAAGGATTGTTGGACAAGGCCTGCCCGGCGTGCGGCCGGGTGGCGGGTGCGCGCTGCCTATGTTGCGGGGATCGCGCTCGTGGCGGGGGCTCGGACATCGGTAGCCGGACAGTCAGGACGTCGTGCGCTCGATGGCCTTGTCCGCGTGGAGGCGCCGGGGCTTGGGTTAGTCGCCGCGGTGGGGGTCGTGTCTCGTTCGGTGACCCTCGATCATGGGCTTGAGCCCTTCGCTGTCGTGGGTGTTGCCGGCCGAGACGCCGAGGAGGACGGGCAGTCCGTTTGCGTTCCCCCATGGACACGGCCGGCAGGACCGAACCAGCTCATTGTGTTGGCCGCTGTTAGAGCATGATGAGCAGGCGCGTCTTCGGCTTGAGTTTCCTGTTCACCGAACGGCTTTGTACGTAGACCTCCAACTTGGGGTTGTTCCCCGCCTTCACGGAGACGGTCCCCTGTACATCCGTACCGAACAAAAGGCTGCGTGCCGCGTCGCCGGTATAGGCGCGGTCGGTGTCCTTCTCGACCACGATGACTTCCTTGTTCTGCTGAACTTGAGCCCGGGCGCCCAGCTGGTAGTAACAGGAGCCACGTTCGTACGTCACGCCCGGATGCGAGTTGACGAAGGGGCGAATCTCGACCTCCTTGTCGACTTTCAGGAGCCGGTATTTGTCGGCCGGAATCGGTTCGAGGTTCGCCCGCACGTCGTCGACCGATATGTCCTGGCCGACGGCGAACAGGTTCTTCGTGCCGCGCACACCCTGCTCTCGCCCGCGGAGGAAGCTGGTGGCGGCGGCGCGCACGGTGCCGATCGCCTCCTCGACGCCCTTCTGGGAGTCCGCATCCCAGATGGCGATGTTGCCGGCCGGGAACCCGTAGTTCTGGGCGGTGCGCTTGGCCAGGGAGTTCGGCACGAGGATCGCGGAGGTCCAGTGGCCCGGAAGCCCCCGCATCTTCGCCGTGATCTTGTCGAGCCAGGGGCCGAGGATGGCCATGTCTCCGTCGTGCCGCCTGTCGCCGCCGGAGGCGTTCTCCTCACCGTCCGTGACGACGATCTGGAGGAAGCTGTGCTCGCCGTATTCCTCCCAGATATGGCCCAGGTCGTCCAGGGACTTCAGAGAAGCCTCGATGAGGGCGGTAGCGCCATTGTTGACCTGGTACAGCCCCCGCATGGACGGCAGATGCTTCACGTCCATGTCCCAGACCAGGTTATCCACCCTGTGATCGAAGGAATAGAGGCTGATCCGTGTCTCGTGGCCGAGGCTGTCCGACTCGGCCTTCAGCCCCGCCACGAACTCGTCCACCACCTGAATGAGTTGGCTCTGGTGCGGACGCATCGAACCCGAACAGTCCACTACCAGCGCGACGTGATTCACCTTGTGCTGGATCTTGTTTGCGGACACGTTTGTGCTCCCCCTCCGAGGCTCCCCGAATGATGTCTTCATTTTATGAGGAGGCACTGACAACGGCCCTTGAGGAAGGGGGATGCTCACCGACGCTCAGCGCACGTCGCCGGTGATCTGCATCTGAAGTTGCAGCAGCTCCTCGACGTGCCGGATCTCGACGATCCGGCCGTCGACCACCCGCGCGAGATCGATGCCGGAGCAGGTCACCTCACGGCCGGTCGCGGGCAGTCCGAACCAAGGGCCGGTGTGGGTCGCTGTGATCACCCACTGGGAGACCACCCAGCCGTCGTCCGTCTCGGCCTGGTAGACGATCTCGTGGTGAGCGTTGGTGAACCCTTCGCGCATGGCAGCGACCATCCCCTTCATCCCCTCGATCGCCGAGGGAGCCCCTGGGGGCAGGTTGTGGTCGATGAGATCGGGCGAGACCAGGGTGTCCAGTGCAGCGATATCGCCCGCGTCGAAGGCGGCGAACACGCGGGTAGGGACATCGCGGGCGGAAGGGGGTTGGCTGTTCATCAGGGGTTTTCCTCTCACCTCGGTGTGCCGGCTTTCGCAGTTGGTCAGGGGGTGGGGTGGGGGTAGAAGGCGTTGATTTCGGCCAGGACGCGGTCGGGAGCTTCGTGGAGGAGGAAGTGTCCGGCGCCGGGGACGTCGGCGGAGGTGGCGTCGGGGGCGGCGTCCTGGAGGGGCGGCAGGACCATCTCGGCGAGACCTGCCTGGGTGAGCATGCGGACCGGGATGGTCAGCGGGGTCTCCTGGAGTTTGGTGTTGTCGGCCTCGTCCTGGGTCTCGGTCCGGTAGAGCTCGAAGCCGGCGTGCAGGACCTGGGGGCGGGAGAACAGCCGGACGAACTCGGCCAGTTCGTCGTCGGAGATGTTCTCGCCGACGCCGGTCCTCATCCCCTGGAAGAAGTGCGTGAGGAAGGTCTCGACCCGGCCGGTGACCAGTTCCTCCGCGAGGGGACGCTGCTTGTTGAAGGAGAAGTGCCAGAACATCGACTCGATGGCGGCGAACTTCAGGTTCTTGCCGGTCAGGCCGTAGTCCATGAGGAACAGCCCCGACACCTGCTCGCGGTACTGGGCGGCCAGCGGATAGGCGACGCTGACGCCGAAGTCGTGGGCAACGACCTGCACGTTCTCGCGGTGACCGAGGTGGACGAGCAGCTTGTGGACGTAGGTGGCCAGGACCGTCTTGGCCCTGGAGGGCGGGTTCCCGGTCGAGTCGCCCAGGCCCGGCAGGTCGATGGCGATGACGGTGCGGCCGGGCAGCAGCGAGGGCATGATCGGGCGGTACTCGTACCAGCTCTGCGGCCAGCCGTGCAGCAGCACCATGACCTGCGGGCCTTCGCCACCGATGACGTAGTGCATCTGTACGTCGTCGATGGTGGTGAAGCCGTGCCGGAAGTGCTCGTTGAACTCGGCGTCGTCCTTGGTCGCCGCGTCGTAGCCGGGGCTGAGCGGCTCCTCCGACTCGACGGGTGCGGCGGCCGTGGAGGCTGTGGTGGAAGCGTTCATGGTGGTACGTCCTTTGCCGTGGGTGTCTCGGCCGAGCGTGAGCGTCGGGGTGTTCAGGGGAGTGCGGCCGCCCGGGTGGGCGGTCAGACAGCGATGCCGCCGTCGACGTTCCAGCTGGTGCCGGTGACGAAGTGGGCTTCGGGGCCGGCGAGATAGGCGACGGCACTGGCGATGTCGGCGGGCTCGGCGAAGTGGTCGAGCGGCATGAGCTGCTTCAGGGACTCCGCGTACGGCCCGGAGACAGGGGTCATGTCCGTAGCGGTGGGGCCGGGCTGCACGTTGTTGACGGTGATGCCGCGCGGACCGAGTTCGCGGGCCAGGCCGCGGGTGAGACCGGCGACGGCGGCCTTGGTCAGGGCGTAGACGCCGGCGCCGGGGAAGGGGACGCGGTCGACGATGACGCTGCCGATGGTGATGATGCGACCGCCCTGGCCGAGGTGGGGAGCGGCGGCCTGGACGGCGCTGAACACGCCCCGGACGTTGACCGCGATCATCCGGTCGAACTCCTCCAGCGGGAAGTCCTCGATCGGCGCGCCGTGGAAGACGCCGGCGTTGTTGACGAGGATGTCCAGTCCGCCGAAATGCTCCGTGGTGCGGCCGACCGCGGTCCGGACGGCTTCATGGTCGGAGTTGTCCGCCTGTATGGCCAGGGCGCCCGTCGCCTCGGCCACGGCGTCGGCTTGTTCCTTGGCGCTGGCGTAGGTGAAGGCGACTTGGGCGCCGTCGACGGTCAGACGGCGCACGATCGCCGCACCGATGCCCCGGGACCCGCCCGTGACCAGGGCGGACTTGCCTTCGAGGGGCCGTACGCCGGACTGGGTGGCGCCGGGGGCGAGCTGGGTGCCCATGGGATCTCCGATTTCTTCAGCACTTCACTTACGAACCGAACCGCTCGGTTACTATATCCACGATGACACTAACCTGAGCAAGCGCGGGATTCCTTCCGTGGCGGCGAACTTTTCTCAAGGAGGCTTCGATGCCCAGCACGGGACGGCCCCGGTCCTTCGACACCGACGAGGCGCTGGACGCGGCGATGCGGCTGTTCTGGGCCGAGGGCTACGAGGGCGCCTCGCTCGCCGCGCTGACCGAGGCCATGGGGATCAACCGGCGCAGCATCTATGCCGCGTTCGGTAACAAGGAGGAGCTGTTCCGTAAGGCCGCCGACCGCTATGTGCAGGGCCCGGGAGCCTTCGTGGCCCCGGCTCTTGAGCTGCCCACCGCCCGGCAGGTGGCCGAGGCGATGCTGCACGGGGCCGTGGACGCCCACACCGCGCCGGGCTGCCCGCGCGGCTGCCTGCTGGTGCAGTCCGCGCTGGCCGCCGGCCCGGACGGCGAACCGGTCCGTCTCGACCTGGCCGAACGCCGGGAGGCCGGAGTAGGGGCCCTGCGGAAACGGTTCGAACAAGCCCAGGTCGAGGGCGACCTGCCACTCACCGCCGACCCGGAAACCCTCGCCCGCTATGTGCACACCGTCGGGCAGGGCCTCGCCGTACAGGCCGCCGGCGGCGCGAGCCGAGAAGACATGCACCGCGTTGCCGACCAGGCACTCAGCACGTGGCCGAGCGCCTGAACGGCAAGCTGAAGGTCATGGCCGACCTCGGCCATGAGACCTGCGTCCGCCACTGATCCGGGCGCTTCGCAGGCCCGAAGGCCGCTGGACCGGCCTGGACACCACAGTCACGTTCGGCCCCACCGGCCAGGGAGTGACCTCTCAGATCCCGTGGGCTGCGAAGGCGATGAACTGGGTCGCCTGGCGTGCGGCGAAGTTGTCGTCGGAGACCAGGACGACGGTGCGGCGGCCGTCGGGGAGGCGGGGGCCGAGGGTGATGCCCTCGACGTTGTCGACTCGGGTCAGTCCGGGGACGTCGGACAGGTCGGTCACGAGCGTTTTGCGGACCGGCTGGACGGGCCGTGCGGACGGGTCGGTGAGGGAATCGCGGCCCAGTACGTCGGTGGCGCCGTGGAGGTCGACCAGGTAGATGCGGGCCTTCCAGTTGTTGTCGGTGTAGATCGAGGCGCGCTCCAGGACCAGGAAGCGGTCGTGGTCGAGGGCCACTATGTCGCTGACGCCGTTGGTGTCGGTGCTGCCCGCGGGCGGCGTGGCGAACAGCGGTTCCAGGGGGTAGGCGTACTGGGCCAGGGGTTGCCCGGTGCGTGCGTCGTGGACCGTGATGCGGGTGAGTTCGCCGTGCTCCGGGGTGGGGTCGTCGCCGTCCTGGTAGAGGGGGTCCTCCATGGCGGTGACGATCCGCCGTCCGTCCGGGGTGAAGGTGACTCCTTCGAGGGTCTGGTTCTTGCGGGGGCCGAACTCCTGTGAGTTCATGTGCAGTTGCGGGGGCAGCGGGAGCTGTCCGGTGTAAGCGCCGGTCGTGGTGGCGCGGCGGATCCAGGGGTCGCCCAGGAGAGCCGGTCCGTCGGACGCAACGATGCGCTCGCCCTCGCTCGTCCAGGCCAGGGTGCCGTCGCGCGGGTCGACGGCGATGCCCTCCGGGTCGGGCGCCACGGTGGCGGTGGCGGTCGAGGTGGGCGGGAAGGTGGTGCCGTCCGGGCGCAGCCACGGGTGGGTGCCGGTGAGTTCGACGCCCTTGAGGGTGCCGTCGGCGAAGTCGACGTGGGCGGTGTAGAAGCGGGCGGGGCCGGTCTGCGAGCGGTCGTCGCTGATCACGTAGTACGTGCCGGACTTGACGTCGTAGCTGATCGCGGACAACCCGCCGACGGTGGTGCCCTGGAAGGCCATGGCGTTGGGCAGTTCCCGCTCGCCGAGGAAGTCCAGGCGTACGGCGCTGTCGTGAGCGGCGGCCGGGGTGCCGACGAGGGCGGGGAGGGAGGCGAGGACGACTGCGGAGGCGATGATCCGGGCGCGGGCGGCGCGGATGCTCATGGGGTCTCCAAGGTGGGCAGGCCGGGCGGTGCCGTGGGAACGGTGGCGGTGCGTGCGGCGTGGCCGCGGGTGGGCGGCGACGGGATGTTGACGTTGCCGGGCCGGCCGACGAGGGCCTGGGCGGTGGTGAAGTCGTGGGCGGCGCGGATGCTTACGTGGTTTCCAAGGCGGGCGGTGACACAGGAGCAGCCGCGGTGCGGGACGCGCGTCGGCGGCGCCAGGCGAAGTACGCGAGGGCCAGCAGGGTGAAGACGTACGGGATCGCGGAGACCAGCTGGGAGGGGATGTCGAGGTTGCCGAGCTGGACGGAGAGGGCCTCGGCGGTGCCGAAGCCGAGGGCGGCGAGGAACACGCCCCAGGGGCGCAGGGCGCCGAGGAAGACGGCGGCCAGGGCGATGTAGCCGCGGCCGGCGGTCATGCCGGTGACGAAGAAGGACACGGCTCCCATGCTCAGGAACACCCCGGCCGCACCGGCCAGCGCGCCGCTGAGCGCGAGTGCGCGGAACTGGACCCGGTGGACGTGGATGCCGACCGAGCGTGCCGCCTCGGGGTGCTCGCCGACCGCGCGCAGGTGGAAGCCGAACCGGGCCCGGTACAGCAGCCAGGCGACCGCCGGGGTGGCGGCGAGGGCGGCCCAGGTCAGCACGTTCTGCCCGCTCAGTACCGCGCCGAGGCCGGGGACGTCCTCGATCAGCGGCAGCCGGACCGAGGGCAGCGCGCCGCTGTGGAGCCGGCTGGTCCCGCCCTTGTCGCCTAGGAGCGCGTACACGGTGTACGCGGTCGCGCCCGCCGCCAGGAGGTTGAGGCCGATGCCCGCGATGATGGCGTCCGCGCCCAGGTACAGATGCAGTACGCCGAGCAGCAGCGCGAGCAGCGCGCCGGCGGCGATCCCGCAGACGGCTCCGGCCCACACCGAGCCGCTGTACCCGGCGACCAGCGCACCGGTGCACGCGGCCGACAGCATCGAGCCCTCCAGGGCGATGTTGGGCACTCCGGCCCGCTCGGCCAGGAGCCCGCCGAGGGCGGCGAGGACGTACGGCGTCGACACCCCGAGGATCGCCGCGAGGAAGCCGGTGCTGAGCACTACGTCGAGGACGGGACCCATCAGCGGGCCTCCCTTCGGGCGAGGTACCGCTTGACGAGTTCGGGCAGCGCCCGGGCGGTCACGAGCAGCACGATGACCGCCTGGATGATGGTCACGGCCTCGGAGCCGACGTCGGTCTGCTGCTCCATCACATCGCCGCCGACCCGCAGATACGAGTAGAGGAGCGCGGCGGCGACCACCCCGACCGGGTTGTTGCGGCCCAACAGGGCGACGACGATGCCCTCGAAGGCCAGGCCGCCGGCCATGTCGGGCTGGAGCCCGCCGTAGACCCCGAGCGCGAGGTGCGCTCCGGCCAGTCCGGCCAGCGCGCCGCCGATGACGAAGCTCCACTCGATGGTGCGCGGGACGTCGAGGCCGCCGTACCGGGCGAAGTCCGGGTTGGAGCCGGTGATCCGGATGCGGTAGCCGAGCGGTGTCCTGGCGAGCAGGAACCACACGGCCGCGGCCACCGCGAGCATGCCGAACAGGCCGACGTTGGCCTGGTCCAGGGGAACGCCGAAGAAGTCGGAGAGGAGCGGCAGCGCCGAGTCGGGGCGCACCGGGGCGGACTGCACGGCGCTGCTGCCGGGTGCCTTGAGATGATCGGTGAGGAGATAGTCGAAGACCCGTACGACGACGGCGTTCAGCATCAGCGTGGCCACGATCTCGTTGGCTCCGAGGCGGGCCTTCATCACCCCCGGTACCGCGCCCAGCGAGGCCCCGGCGAGGGCGGCGGCGCCCAGCGGCACCAGCACGGCGGCGACCGGCGGCAGGTGGAGGTTGATCGCCACCAGCGCGCTCGCCAGGGCACCGGCGTAGACCTGGCCCTCCGCGCCGAGGCTGATCTGGCGGGCCCGGAAGGGAATCGCGACGGACAGGCCGAGCAGTGCCAGGGTGGTCGCGTCGGCGAGCCAGCGGCCGATCCGGGGCGTGCGCTCCAGCGGGCCGGTGAGCAGGGCGTTCAGCGCGCCGGTGGCGTCCTTGCCGGTGGCCAGCACGACCAGGAAGGCGATGAGGACGGCCACGGCGACGGTCAGCACCGTCATCGTCAGCTCGACGACCACCGTACGGCGCCGGGTGGCCAGAAACTCCCGGCGGCCCTGCGTCTCGGGCCGCCGCTGCTCCTGCGCGGCCGGTTCCAGGGTCGAGGTCATCGGACACCCGCCGTGATCCGCTCGTCCGGGTGCCGCTCGACACCGAGCATGTACAGGCCGGTCGCCTCCTCGGTGAGTCCGGCCGGGTCGTCGAAACGGGCGACGAGACGACCGTCCTTGATCACCAGCAACCGGTCGGAGAGCGCGAGGAGTTCACCGAGGTCGGCGGAGACCAGCAGCACCGCCGCACCCGCGTCACGGGCTTCGAGGAGCCGCTCGTACATGAAGTGCATGGCGCCGATGTCGACGCCCCGGGTGAGCTGCGCGGCCAGCAACAGGCGTGGCCGGGCGGACAGTTCGCGGGCGACGACGACCTTCTGGAGGTTGCCGCCGGACAGCGCTCCGGCCGCCGCGTCGGGATGCGGGGCGCGGATCTCGTAACGGCTGATCAGGTCCTCGGCGAGCTCGTGGATGCGGCGGGTGCGCAGGATGCCGCGGCGGGCGACGGGGGGCCGGTCGTGACGGTCGACGATCAGGTTGTCGGCGAGGGAGCGGTCCAGGGCCGCCCCGTTGGTCAGCCGGTCCTCGGGCACGTGGGCGACGCCGGCCCGGCGCCGGCCCGCCGCGTCGAGGTGGGTGACGTCGGTGTCGTCCACGGTGACCGAGCCCGCGGTGGGGCGGCGCAGTCCGGCGAGGAGTTCGACGAGTTCGGTCTGGCCGTTGCCCTCGACGCCCGCGAGGCCGACGATCTCACCGGCCGCGATGTCGAGGGACACCCCGTGCACCGCCGGGCCCGCGAGCCCGCGCACGCGCAGCACGCGTTGCCCTGGCCGTGCCGGGGGCTTCGGCACGTCGAGGGACATCTCCCGGCCGACCATCATGGTCGCCAGCTGCGCGGACGTCGCCTCCTCGGTGGGTACGGTGCCGATCACCGACCCGGCGCGCATGACGGTGACCCGGTCACTGATCTCCCGTACCTCCTTGAGCTTGTGCGAGATGAACAGCACGGTCATGCCCGAGTCACGCAGCCGGCGGACCGCCGTGAAGAGGTCGGTCGTCTCCTGGGGGGTGAGCACGGCGGTGGGCTCGTCGAGGATCAGGATGCGGGCGCCGCGGTGGAGTGCTTTGAGGATCTCGGCGCGCTGGCGCATCCCCACGGACACCGCGTCGACCCTGGCCTCCGGGTCGACGGCGAGCCCCGCCTCCTCGGCCAGCGCGGCCGTACGTTCGGCGGCGGCCGCCCGGTCGACGCGGCCGGCCCGGCCCGGCTCGACGCCGAGGACGACGTTCTCGGCGATGGTGAACGACGGGACCAGCATGAGGTTCTGGTGGACCATGCCCACGCCCAGCGCGATGGCGTCCTGCGGTCCGGCGAACCTGACACGCCGTCCGTGGACACTGAGGTGCCCGGCCGACGGCTGCTCAAGTCCGTAGAGCAGCTTCATCAGGGTGGACTTGCCGGCGCCGTTCTGGCCGACGATCGCCCTGATCTCGCCGCCGGGTACCACCAGGTCGACATCGCGGACGGCGCGGGTGCCGTTGGGGTAGGTCTTGCCGAGGCCGGTGGCCTCCAGGGCGACAGGGGCTCTGTCGAGCGTTCCGTCCACGGTCTCGTCGGTTTTCTCCATGGGTTCCACCAGCGTTCCTCGGAGGTCAGAAGGCCGAAGGGACCTTGACGGCACCGGACTTGACCTTCGCGGCCTGCGCTTCGAGTTCGGCGCGCACGGCGGCCGGGACGAGCTTGTCGAAGTTGGCGTTGTCCACGTAACCCACGCCGTCCTCGGCCAGGCCCACGGCGTCGGGCTTCCCGTAGGCGAGGGTGCCGGCCTTGTTCGCCTTGGCCGCCAGATAGAGGGCGTTGCCGGCGTTCTTGAGGATGGAGGTGACGACGGTCTGCCGCTGCGCCGCGTCGGTCAGCGTCTTGTACTGGTCGGAGTCGACCCCGAAGGCGTACCGCTTGGCGGCGACGGCCGACTCGAAGGCACCGAGGCCCGAGGACCCGGCGACGGGCCACACCAGTTCGGCTCCCTGGCCGTACATCGCCGAGGCGATCTGCTTGCCCTTCGCCGGGTCGCCGAACGGATTGTCGCCGCCGACGTACTGCACGAGGACACCGGAGGAGGGATTTCCGCCCGCCGCCTTGAAGCCCGCCTTGAAGCCGACGACGAAGTCCTCGATGACCGGGATCTTCACTCCGCCGATCACGCCCACCTTGCCGTTTCCGCCGCTACCGGGAAGGGCCTTGGCGGCGACGAGCTTGTCGGCGAGGAATCCCGCCAGATAGGCGGCCTCGTTCTGCTTGAAGGTGACGGAGTAGACGTTCGCACACTTGTTGGAACAGCCGTTCTTGCCTGTGTAGTCGACGGATCCGTCGAAAAGCCAGAACTTCTTGTCCGGGTACTCCGGAGCCAGTTTGGAGACGAAGTCGACGGTGTCGACGGTGCCCGCGGCGAGCACGTCGTAGTCGTCGCCGGCGGCGGCGTCCTCGAAGCCGGAGGACCACTTGGTGCGGTCGCTGCCCAACTCCACGACCTTCAGGCTGTAGCCGAGGTCCTTCTCCGTCTTCTTCAGCCCTGCGTACGCCGAGTCGAAGAAGGAACGGTCACCGAGGTTTCCGTTGATGACGAACTTGATTCTCAGCTTTCCGGATTTCCCGGACGAGGCGGAGTCCGTGGCGGTCGAGGCGCTGCATCCGGCGAGGGTGAGGGAGAGCGCCGCGACGGCCCCCAGAATTCTGATCTTGTTCATCGTCTGGATTTTCTTTCTCTGTGGGGACCGATGTTTGCCATTGGCCGAAAGCTATGCAATGCAAAACGTTTTGGCTATGGCCGTCCTGTTAGGAAATTGTTTCCGCGAGGAGTGCGGTGGCCGCGATGGTGACGGCGCGGTCGAAGTCCGTCTCGCGTTCGGCGGGGGTGAGCGCCTCCGCGTGGCGCACATGGTCGCTGACCGTCAGCACGGCGAGCGCGTGGCCGCCCTCGGCGGCGGCGGTCGCGTAGAGGCCCGCGGCCTCCATCTCCACGGCCAGGGTGCCGTGGGCCTCCAACTGCTCGAACAGCGCCGGGCGCTCCAGGTAGAAGTGGTCGGTGGTGAACACGGGCCCGACATGGATGTGCCGTCCGGTCCCGGCGGCCTGCGCGGCGGCCGTGGCCAGCCGGAAGGAGGCGGCGTGGCTCAGGTGCACCCCGTCGATACGGCGGCTGCCCATCGCGGAGTCGGTATGAGCGGCGGTGGCGACGACCACGTCCCGCAGCCCCACCGAGGCGGGTATGCCGCCCGCGGTGCCCACCCGCACGATGCCGCGCACGCCGTAGAACCGGAAGAGCTCGGTGGCGTAGATCGTGACGGACGGCATCCCCATGCCGGAGGCCAGGACGGACAGGGGCACGCCTCGGTAGGTCCCGGTGTATCCCTCGATACCGCGCACGTCGGTGACCAGCCGGGCGTCCTGGAGGATCGTTTCGGCGATACGGCGTGCCCGGCGCGGGTCGCCGGGCATGAGCACTCCCGGCGCGAAGTCGCCGGGGGCGGCCGATATATGAGGGGTGACCATCAGTCGACCTCCCCCACCGGGGCCTGCGCCAGCCAGCGGACCAGCCGGTCCCACAGCTCGGGGTAGCCCTTCCAGTCCAGGAACGCGGGCGGGGCCCAGTGCGGCGCCAGGTCGGACGTGAAGGCCGCCGACCTTCCCGCGCCGTAGCCGCCCACGGCCAGCAACGGATGGCCCGCGCACTCGACGAGGAGCTCCGACCCGTCCCGTATCGTCACCTCGTTGAGCCCGAGCAGATCCGGCCAGGTCCCGTCCAGCCCGTCGACCACCCGGTGCCGGGCGACGACCCGTGGTGGGGCCCCGGCGGGGAGCTCCACCCGGTCGTCCCGGTCGAGCAGACCGACCGGCAGCGCGGCCGCCAGCGGCGTGCGCCCCCAACGGGCCTTGGCGTCGATGCCGGTGAAGGTGAGATAGCCGCCCACCATCAGCAGGCCCCCGCCGCGCTCGACGTAGGCCCGCAGTAGTTCCGTCCGGTCCGGCGTGGGCACCGAGCGGGCGAAGGTCTCCGGCGTGAGCTGGAAACTGTTGGCCCCGACGTCGCTGATCACGACGACGTCGTAGGGCTCCAGACCCTCGGCCGTGGCGGGCAGCCTGCTCGGTATCTCGTGCGCCGGGACGTACGTCACCGTGTGGCCGCGGTCGCGCAGCGCGTCGAGGAAGACCTGGGCGCCCTCGACGTACTCGGAGGTGAAGAAGGAGTCGAACCCCTTCTGATGGACGGAGTGGATGAACCAGGACTCACCCACGACGAGGACATGGGGCATCGCGGAACGACCTTTCAGGTGGTGTGTGGTGCGTGGTGGTGGGGCGGCGGTGCCCTGTTCAGCGGGGCGGGCGTACGGGCGCCGTACTGGCGCGGACCTTCAGCCGGACCGGCAGGATGTGGCGGGAGGCGGGGGGCACCTCGTCCCGGTGGACGTAGCTCAGCAGCTGGGCGCCGGCCGTGCGGCCGACGTCGTAGGCGGGCTGGTGGACGGTGGTGAGGCGGGGGTGGACACGGGAGGCGATCATGATGTCGTCGAAGCCGGCCACCGAGACGTCGTCGGGGACGCGCAGGCCCGCGTCCTCGAGGGCGGCGATCGCGCCGAGCGCCATCAGGTCGTTGGCGGCGAACACCGCGGTGAAGCGGCGCGGGCCGCCGTCCTCCAGGGCCGCGGCGACCAGGTGGTAGCCGGACCGCTCGACGAAGGCGCCCTCGACCTCGGTGACCCCCGCGTCGCCGAACGCCTCCCGGAAACCGGCGATCCGTTCCAGGCTGCTGACCAGGTCCGTCGGGCCGCTGATCGCCAGGACCCGGCGGTGGCCCAGCTCCCTCAGGTGCTGTCCGATCAGTCGGCCTCCCGCGCGGTGGTCGGCGGTGACCAGGATGGTCTGCTCCAGCAGACCGGGGACGACCTCGTCGGCCAGGGCGATGGGGAACCGCCCGAGCAGCGACGCCAGTCGGCCCTGGGAGGGCGGCGATCCCGAGGCGTACACCATGCCGTCGATGAACCGGCCGCGCAGCAGTTCCAGATAGCGGTCCTCGCGGTCGGGGTCGAACTCGGTGTTGCACAGGATGACGCCGTAGCCCAGGTCGTGGGCGGCGTCCTCGACGCCCTTGGCGAGCTCGGCGAAGAACTGGTTGGTGATGTCGGGCACCAGCAGACCTATGACGTTGGTCGAACCGGCCTGGAGGTTGCGGGCCGTCGAGGCCGGTACGTAGCCGAGCCGGCTCACGACCGCGCGGACCCGGTCGGCCGTCTCCTCCGCGACCGGCCTGTTGCCGCTCAGCACATGCGACACCGTGGTCGGGCTCACCCGAGCCGCGGCGGCCACGTCCTTGATCGACGCGGGCCGCCGCAATCGGCGACGCTCCCCGTCCTCGTCCTGCTCACGCGTCATAGTGCTGCACCGCCTTGCCGTGCGAGGTGTCGAGGGGCGGGGGCAGGGGTGCGTCGATCTTGGGCAGGCAGTGGCTTGGGTGGGGGTACGGGGTGCAGTCGGCGGCGTCCCGCGTCCTTGTCCTGCTCAGGGGTCATAGTGCTGCACCGCCCTGCCGTGCGAGGTGTCGAGGAGGGCGGGCACGCGTGCCTCGATCTCGGCCAGCAGCCCCGGCAGGTCCACTGTCAGCAGCCGGCCGTCGCGCACGACGACCCGTCCGTCGACCACGACCGTGCGCACATCGCTCGCCCGCACGCTGTAGACCAGGGCCGCCACCGGGTCGTGCACCGGTCGGCAGTGTGCTCCGCTCAGGTCGACCAGCACGATGTCCGCGGCCCGGCCCGGCTCCAGCGCGCCGATGCGGTCACCGAGGCCGAGCGCCCGGGCCCCGCCGCGTGTGGCCAGCCGGACCGTGTCGGAGACCGTCATCCAGGTGGCGTCCCGCTCGGCCTGCTTCTGGGTCAGCGCGACCAGCCGCATCGCCTCCCACACGTCCAGTGTGTTGTGGCCGGCCGCCCCGTCCGTCCCGGCCCCGACGGCGACACCGGCGTCCAGCAGGCTCCGCACCGGTGTGAGCGGATGCAGGGCGTGCTTCAGATACACCTTCGGGCAGCAGGCCACCCCCGTACGATCCGCGTGCGCCGCCAGCGTCGGCAGGTCGTCCGGGACGATGCCGCACCCGTGCGCGATCAGCGCGCCCGCGTCCAGCACACCGGTCCGCTCCAGCACCGTGATCGGTGTGATGCCACGCCTCGCCAGGCTCGACTCCGTCTGCTCCAGGTGCTCGGCGGCGTGGAGGTGGATCCGTAGGCCCAGGTCCCGGGCCAACTCCGCGACCCGGACGAGGTCCGCGTCCTCGACGGTGTACGGCGCGTGCGGGCCCAGCGACGCGGTGACCCGTCCGTCGCCCGTGCCGTGCAGGGCGGCGGCGGTCCCGGCGCTCTCCTCCAGGGCCGCGCGGCCCTGGCTGCTGAAGCAGGTCGGCGCGATGTCGGCCCGGATTCCGGTCCGTACGACGGCATCGGCGATCCGCTCGGCGTGGAAGTAGTGGTCGGCGAACGTGGTCACCCCGCTGAGCAGCATCTCCGCACAGGCGAGCTCCGCGCCGAGGCCGATGTCGGCGGGGGTGAGGTTGACCTCCATGGGCCACACCCGCTCGTTGAACCAGGCCTCGACACTCACGTCCTCGGCGGCGCCGCGCATCAGCGTCATCGGCCCGTGCGTGTGGGCGTTCACCAGCCCGGGCACGGCGACCAGTCCCGTGCCGTCCACGGTCTCGGCCCCGGCCGCCTCCGGCCCTGAGCCCGCCGGGCCCAGCCAGGCGATCACACCGTCCTCGACCAGGATGTCCTGGTCGGTCTCCACTCGGCAGGAGCCCTGCTCGGGCACCAGAAGCACCGAGCAGGACGTCACGATCAGTCGGCGCATCATGCGGATCCTTCCGTCCGAACCGGACGCTAAGGATCCAAAACGTTTTGCACAAGCCCCGCTGCAGGAGTGCGAGTGGGCTACGAAGGGGTTCTGCGGGCACGCGGTCGGCGACACCCGGCAGGAACGGGTGGCCTCGTTGCCTGCCGAGCTTCATGAGCTCTCCTTGCGGCGCCCGCACCTGCGGTGGTCTCACTCACCGGCGTGCCGGTCGACCGCTCGTCAGGGCAGCTGCGGGTACAGAGCGGTGACGCCTCCGGCCAGCCCGGCCTGCACCTGGCGGCTGATGTCGTCCACGACGATCTCGTAGGCGCCCTCGGCGAGGCCGTCGGCGGCGAGGCGGGCGACGTCGGAGGGGGCGGCCTTGGGCGCGGTGACCGTGCTGGTCATGTCGGTGTCCATGTAGGCGACGTGCAGTCCGGTCACGCGGATGCCCTGGTCGGCGAGCTGGAGGCGCAGGGCGTTGGTGAGCGACCACTGTGCGGACTTGGCGGCGCAGTAGGCGCCGACGTCCGGGAAGCTGAACCAGGACAGGGCGGACAGGATGTTCAGGACGGCACCGCCGCCGCCCGCCGCGATCTGGGGTGCGAAGGCCCTGACCACCGAGAGGGTGCCGAAGAAGTTGGTGTCCATGTCCCGGCGGATGTCGTCCAGGTCGCCGGTGAGCAGGTCGCCGCCGGTGGAGATGCCGGCGTTGTTGATCAGGACCGTCACGTCACCCGTGGCGTCGGCGGCGGCCGCGACCGAGGCGGGGTCGGTGATGTCGAGCGCGATCGGCGTGACGCCGGGCAGGTCGACCTGGTCGGGGTTGCGGGCAGCGGCGTAGACGGTGGCGCCGCGGCCGAGCAGTTCCGCGGCGAGGGCGCGGCCGAGGCCGCGGTTGGCTCCGGTGACGAGAACGGTGCTGGTGGAGAGGTCCATGGAAAAGCTCCTGTGGTGCACGGGGAAACGACGCTGAGTGGGGGAGAGAAGCCCGCGGATCAGATGGCCGAGCCGGTGTGGTGAGCGGACCTCGGCTGCCCGCCGTCGGCGTGGGCGAGCAGCCTGCCGGTGGGGTCGGTGATGGCGGCGGTGGCGTAGGCGGTGCGCCGGCCACTGCTCGGCTCACTGCTCGTCGGCCGCGTCGCCGCGGACCTGCTCCACCAGGCGCCGAACAGGGCGAACCCAGACGGTCTCCTGCCGATGTGGGAGTCGATGGCGGGACGTGCTGTGCCCGGCCACGTTCTCGGTGCCTATGCCTGCTGGTTGATGAGGCCGGCGTAGTGGCCGAGGTTCCGCTCGATCTCGTCGAGACCGATCTCGGCGATGGCCTTCCCGAGTTGTGGCACGCGGGCCTGGAATCCCGGCCAGTTGACGGACTCCGCGAACTCCGCCCAGGACGCGCGCAGGTCGGCCACGGGCGGCAGGGTCGACCGGTTGATCTGCGCCTTGGCGCCCAGGACGGACGCCTTGTCGAAGGACGCGATACGCACCGCGACGCCGTCCACGAAGGCGTCGAGTTCGGCGTCGGGGACGGCCCGGGTCACCCAGCCGTACTGTTCGGCGCGCTCGGCGTCGTAGTCCTCGCTGGTGAGGATCGCTTCGAGCGCGCGGTCCCGTCCCAGCAGCCGGGCCAGACGGTCGCTGCCGCCACCGCCCGGGACGATGCCGATCGCGACCTCGGGCTGGCAGAAGAAGGCTTCCTCGCGGCTGGCGTAGCGCAGGTCGAAGGCCAGGGCGATCTCGTCCCCTCCGCCCCGCGTGCGCCCGCGGATGGAGGCGATGCTGATGAACGGGGCGCCGGTCAGGCGGGTGACGAGTTCGACCCATGTCGGGGTCCCGTCCGCGGCGTTCAGGGCCAGGAGTTCGGGCACCTGGCCGAGATCGGCGTGGTTGAAGAAGTATCCGGGCGTACCGCTGTCGAAGACGACGACCTGAACCTGTTCGTCACGGCTCAACTCGTCTACTACGTCCATCAGTTGGACGACGGTGTCCGCGCCGACGACGTTCACCGGGGGATTGGTGAAGGTGACCCTGCGGATCTTCGGCGCCACGGTCTCGATCGTGAACATGCTGTGCTGGGTCATGCTGGGCTCCATGATCGACATGCCTGAAAGCTAGGGGTCGGCCATGTCGTCGGAAACCATCCCGGGCGCCCGACGGGGTCATCCGCCAGGACGAACCGGCCCGCACCTGTGGGCCACGCCATCTTCGCCCAGCTCGGTGAGGGCGCGGTCGAGGGTCTCGGTGAAGAAGTCGACGGCGGTGGAGTCGATGCACAGCGGCGGCTTGATCTTGAGGATGTTGAGATGGTCGCCGGTGGGCTGGACGATGACGCCGAGTTCGAGCATGCGGTCGCAGAGCTCGCCCGTCTCCTCCGTCGCGGGTTCCAGAGTGGCGCGGTCGCGGACCAGTTCGACGCCGAGATAGAGGCCGGAGCCGTGGACGGCGCCGATGATCCGGTGGCGGTGCGCGAGGGTGCGGAGCCTGCTTTTGAGGCGGGCGCCGTTGCGTACGGCGTTGCCTTGGAGGTCTTCGTCGCGGAGGGTGTCGAGGACGGTGAGACCGGCGATGCTGGAGACGGGGCTGCCACCGGTGGAGGAGAAGAAGTAGCCCTGGTCGCGGTATCTGGCGGCGATTGCCTCGGAGGTGATCACGGCGCCGAGGGGGTGACCGTTGCCCATGGCCTTCGCGACGCACACGATGTCGGGGACGACCTGCTGCTGCTCGAATCCCCAGAACCAGGTGCCCAGGCGGCCGTAGCCGACTTGGATCTCGTCGGCGACGGCCAGACCGCCGTGGCGGCGCACCGCCTTGTACACCTGGTCCAGATAGCCGTCGGGCAGGGCGACACCGCCCGCGTTGCCGTAGTAGGGCTCGCTGATGAAGGCGCCCGGCGGTCGGCCGTCCGCGGCGAGGTCGTCGATGACCTGGACGGCCTCGGGCGCGTAGGCGGAGGCCTTCTCGCCGCGGTGGCGTCCTCGATAGGAGTTGGGTGAGTCCACCGTGTGGACCCAACTCGGCCGGGTGGCAAGGGCGTTGGGGTTGTCGGCGACCGAGGTGGAGACGGCGTCGGAGGCGTAGGTCCAGCCGTGGTAGGCCTCACGGAGGGCGAGGACGTCGGGGTGACCGGTGGCGCCGACGGCCAGGCGGATCGCCAGGTCGACCGCTTCGGAGCCGGAGTTGACGAGGAAGACGGTGTCCAGCGGGTCGGGCAGTAGCGCGGCCAGCCGTTCGGTGAACTCCACGACGGAGGCGTAGTGAAAGCGCGAGTTGGTGTTGAGCCTGCGCAACTGCCGTGAGATCGCCTGTTCCACGCGGGGGTGTGCGTGGCCGAGGGGGGTGACGTTGTTGACCATGTCCAAGTAGGCGCGTCCGTCGGTGGAGAGCAGGTGGTGGCGCCAGCCGCGTTCGATGCGGGGCGGGTCGTCGTAGTAGTGCTCTTGGACGGTGGCGAAGGTGGCGTCGCGTCGTGCGAGCAGGTCCGGTTGCGGCCGGGAGCCGGTGGCGGACATACCGATGAGCGGGGAGGGGTCGGCGGTGAGTGCGAGCCAGCCGGCGGCGTACTCGGGCCTGACCAGTACCGGGACGGCCGGGCCGTCGGGCTGTTGCAGGGAGACGTGGACGTGTGCGCCGGCGGGCAGGGAGACCAGTTGGTCGCCCGAGCGTATCGACGTTCCCGCGGGCGGGCCGGGTTGGACGGCGTCGGTGAAGGTCAGGTGGAGCACGTGCGCCCGGCAGGTCAGCACCGCGTGGCCGGGTGCGGCGTGGAGCAACTCCCCGTCGCAGGGCGCCTGGAGGACGGTCGGCCGCCGGAGCCAGAGGTCGACGCCGGTGGCGATCGTCGCGGGCGAGCTGTGGGACAGCGCCTTTGCTGCGCTGAGCCGTGGCCGGGCGTAGCGGGTGGCCACCGCCGCACTTCCCTGGGCGAGGAGAGAAGCCGCGAGGCGGTCCGGGGTGCTCTCCTCCATCCAGGCTCCGTGGTCCATCGTGTCGGCCTCGGTGGAGAGGTCGAGTATGACGACGTCGTCGGGGGCCGCCCCGGCCACCAGGGGTGTGACCGGCGGTGAGGCAAGGGCTCGGTGCTCGGCCAGGCCGAGGGTCTCGTTGATGAGGCCGGTCATCACCGCGCACGGCACGGCGGTGGCCTGCTCGAAGATCCGCCACTCCCGGTCGAGGTTGGCGTGCACGTAGGCGTTGTCCGCGTCGACCGCGGCCTGGTGCCGCCCGCTCACGACAAGAGTGGCGGCCCGGAGCACGGTGAGCGGCCACAGGGCCGCCGCCTCCTCGGCGGACAGCGGGCGGACTTCATGGAAGGCGCGGACGGCAGGCAGCACGTGGTGCGGCTCCATGCCGTCGTGGTGCAGTATCGAGGACAGGGTGATCGCGAGTTCACCTACCGCCCAACTCGCCGTCACATCCCCGAAGTCGATGATCCCGTCGGGCAGGGGGAGACGGCTGTCGGGTGAGCGGACCAGGTTGTCGTCGGTGAGGTCCAGGTGTACGGCCTGCCGCGGGAGTCGGTCGCCGACCTTCCCCACCTCTGTCCACGCTTCGGCCGTCGCCGCCAGGACAGCGGTGCGGCGCGCCGCTTCCGGTAGGTGCTCCAGGAGCAGGTCGACGACGCGGTCGGCGTACCGCAGATCCCACTGGAGCACACGCTCCAGCCCGGGGTGGCTAAAGGTGCGCAGCGCGGTGCTGACGCGGCCGGCGACGCGCCCCATGGCGGCGACCGTGCGTGGGGAGAGGTGGCGTGGGCCCGACAGGGTCCCGCCGTGCAGATAGCGCAGCAACCGCGCCGTCGCAGGGCCGTGGTCGGTGTGGACGGTGGCGGTCTGTGGGGCGCCGTCCGGTGTACGCAGGACCGTGGCCAGGCGCAGGTCCCGGTGGGCGGCGGCGATCAGGTCGGCGGCGGTGTCCTGGGCGTCGATCTCGGTGGCGCCGAACGCCGGGTTCGCGATCTTGAGGACCGCCGTGGGCGTTCCGTCATCCTGACGCAGCAGGAAGTTGGCGTCCTGCTGGCTGCCCAGCGACTCGGCACGCGCGGCGATTCCGAAGCTCTCGGCGGCGATGCGCCGGGCCTGGTCCGGTGTCACCTGAGGAGCGGCGAGGGCCCCGCGTGTGAAGAAGTCGACGGTGCGCGGCTGATGGTGCGTCATGGCGTCTGTCCTCGGCTGTCGGTGATGGAGGGTGCGGGGGAGTGGCCGAGACACTGTGTGCGCAGGGCGCTGATCAGCCGACGTTCCAGAAGAACCGGTGCGTGTGAATCCCGAAGTAGGGGAAGTTCTCCACCGCTGTCACGCCCTCGATGGGACGCACGACGTCGTTGACGAAGTCCAGCAGGTCACGCGGGCGTTGACAGACGGCCTCGGCGAACAAGTCGAAGGTGCCGGCCGTCAGGACGGCGTAGACGACCTCGTCGTGGCGTGAGAGTTCGTCGGCCACCGCTCGCGGATCGCCGTCGACGCGAATCCCGAGGAGGGCCATGGCCTGCCCGCCCATGGCCATCGGGTCGGTGACGCCGACGACCTGCACCGCCTTGGTGTCGATCAGCCGCTGCAGCCGTTGCCGAGCGGCCGACGCCGACAGGCCGACCTTCGGGCCGAGATCGGCGTAGGGGATGCGGCCGTCGGTCTGCAGCTCGCGCAGGATGGCCCGATCGGTGTCGTCCAAGACGTTCACCTCCTAGGTGCGCGAACAGCTAAGCACGCGATCGAATCACGCGCAATATGCCCACGCTGCCGTCGATTCGATTGTCATGAGACTTGAATCGATCGGTGCCGTGGTTGCACGGGGCTCACGGTCGCGGCCACGTCTCGGGGAGACCGTGCCCGCCGTCGGCCACGAGTGCCGATCCGGTGACGAACGACGCCGATTCGTGTGCCAGAAACAGGACACAAGCCGCGATCTCTTCCGGTGTGGCACTGCGTCCGATCGGGCCCGCCGCGGCGGCCGCCGCCTCGAACTCCAGCTGGGAGCCGGTCGCGACATAGCCGGGGGCCACGACGTTCACGGTGACGCCGTACGCCACCACCTCGAGAGCGAGCGCCCGGGACAGCCCCAGCAGCCCCGCCTTCGCGGCCGTGTACGTGGCCTGCCCCGGCATCGCGCTGACCGTGCCGGTGGTGGAGCCGACCGAGACGATACGGCCGTACCGGGCAGCCCGCATGATCGGCACCACGGCCCTGCACATCAGGAACGCGGTGGTCAGGTTGCGGGACAGCGCCGTTCCCCAGCCGGCCAGAGACAGATCGGCGACCTCGTCGCCCGCGTCCCAGCCCGATGCCACGGACGTCATGCCGGCGTTGTTCACCAGCACGTCGTGGCGGCCCCAGCGGTCCAGCGCGGCCTGTACCAGGGTGTCCGCGGCCCCGTCGACGGTGAGGTCGGCAACCACACCGACGGCTGCCGGCCCCAGCTCCGCCGCTCGCTGGTGCACCCGCTCGGACGTCGCGCCCAACACGACGCGCGCACCCTCCGCGACCAGCCCCCTGGCCACCGCGGCACCGATTCCGTCAGGGGCGCCGGCCCCGGTCACGATGACCACGCGATCTGCGAAACGTGCCATGAGAGACAGCCTTACGGGCGAGGCCACTGCGCCGGTGACCAGCGGAAATTCGGCGGACGGTTCAGATCGTCCCAGGGGGAGCGCGCGGTGGTCGGGGATCTTCGCACCGCTCGCCCTGCTTTGTCCAGCGTGGGTCGGTCTCGCCGCGGAGGGGCCGTCAGCGGTCGAGGAAGGTGTTCACCTCGGTGCCGAACTTGACGGCGTACTGGTAGAGGAAACCGTGGCCGGCGTCCGGGTAGATGTGCAGTTGGGCGTCGGGGAGGTACTTGGCCAGCAGGCGGGAGTTCTTGGCGGGCATGAGGATGTCGCTCTCGCCGCCGGCGACCAGGGTGGGCTGGAAGAGGGCGTTCAGGCGGACGAACTTGGACTTGTCGGGGATGCCCCACTCGGACCACGCGGTGAGCTGGCGGTCGCGGGTGGCCAGGCTGGAGGGGGCGTCGTGGTCGGTGGTGCGCTCGCCGAGGCGCTGCAGGAACTCGCCTCCCGCGGCCTGGCTCGAGGCGGTGTTCTTGAAGAAGAGGTAGAGGTAGTCCTCGGGGCCGGGGTTGTCCTTCAGGGTCCGCTGCAGGATGTTCGGGTCGGATGCGCGCTGGTCCACTCCGCCCTGGGGGCCGGTGGCGGCCAGGACGACGCGGCGGACCTGCCAGGGGCGGCGCAGCGCGACCTCCTGGGCGACCTCGCCGCCGAGGGAGAAGCCGAACACGTCGTAGCGGGGCAGCTTGAGGGCGTCGATGAAGTCGATGGCGTCCAGGGCCATCTGCTGGACGGTGCTGGGGGTGGTGCCGGTGGAGCCGCCGACGCCGACGTTGTCCACGAGGATGACCTCGCGCTTGGCGGCGATGGTGTCGATGAGCTTGGGGTCCCAGCTGTCGAGGGTGCCGCGGAAGTGCTGAAGGAAGACCAGGGGCACGCTGCCGGCGCTTGGGTGGCCGAAGCGGCGGTACTGGTAAGTGACTCCGTTGGCGGCCTTGACGCGCAGGTTGGGGGCGGTGCCGGCGGTCTCCGCGTTCTGCGTCCGGGCGACCTGGTGCCGCGTGCCGCTGGAACTGCCGCTCACGGCGTTGGCCATGCTCGGTGCCGTGGCGGTGAGTGCCGCGACGACCGACACGCCGGCCAGCGCCATCGCGGTCCGCCGGGAGATACGGGTACGTCGATTGATTGAGGGCATGCCATTTCCTTGGGTCGGGAAGGAGGTCTCCCCCGAAAGTGGGGGAGCTGGGAGCGCCGACGCCGGTGAACTCCGGGGGCGGCGAAGGAACTCGCGCATGATCGAGACGCCTGAAAGCTAGGCGGCGGCAAGGTCGTCGGAAACCATTCCGAGCGCCCGGCGGGCTCATCCGCCAGGGCGAACCAGTCCGCTCTCGTAGGCCACGACGACGGCCTCTATCCGGTCGCGGACGCGCAGTTTGGCGAGGATGCGGGCCACGTGGGTCTTGACCGTGGTCTCGCCGAGGAACAGCTTCCCGGCGATCTCCGCGTTGTTCAGCCCGCGGGCGACCAGACCCAGCACCTCACGCTCGCGGTCGGAGAGTACGTCGAGGCGTTTGTCGGTGAGGGGAGCGACGGCGCCCGTGACGTACCGGTCGATCAGCCGCCGCGTCACCGACGGGGCGATCACCGCGTCGCCGCGCAGCACACCGCGGATGGCGATGAGCAGCTCGGCGGTCGGTGTGTCCTTGACGAGGAAGCCGCTCGCTCCCGCACGCAGGGCCGCGTAGGCGTACTCGTCGCGGTCGCACGCGGTGAGGACGAGCACGCGCGTGTCGGGCAGAGCGGCGCGCAACTGCGCGGTGGCCGAGATGCCGTCCAGGCGTGCCAGCCGCACCCCCATGAGGACGAGGTCGGGGCGCAGCGTGAGTGCCTGTGCCACGGCCGCCTCGCCGTCCCCGGCCTCGCCGACGACCGTGAGGTCCGGCTGGCCGTCCACCACCACGCGCAGTGCGACCCGCATCAACTCCTGGTCGTCACAGACCAACACGCCGGCCTCTGTCATGGCGCCCCGCCCTTGGACCTGGCCACCCGCGCCCGGCGAAAGCCCCGGCCGGCTCCGGTGACGGTGACGCTACCGGCGTACATGCCCATGAAAGCCTCCCGGCGATGGGGTGAACAGGGTGAATGAGAAAGGCGCGCCGGCCTCAATTCCCGTCGGCGACCAGGGGACCTGAGGGGATCGGCCTCGCACGCGCGTCCCCCGCCGGACGGCGCTCTTCGAACACGGCCAGGGCGACGACGATCGCGGCGGCGGTGACGGCCGACAGATATGCCGGGGCCGTCGTCGTGACGGCGCATCCGACGACCAGGGCGGACAGCGCGAGCAGCCGTGACCAGAGCAGGTCGTCGAACAGGGTTGCCCCGTGCCATGCCTGCGGGACGAGGTAGAGGGCCGGTCCGCCGAACAACAGCAAGTTCGTGGTGAGACCGGCGTGTTCCAGGGGATGGGCGATGACGCGTTCATCGGCCACGGCGACGACGATCAGCCCGGCGACCGAGGCCATGAGGCTGATGACGCCGCTGCGCGCGGCCCGCATCGGGTCCTCGGTCCTCTGGAAGTGGCGTACGACGCGCTCGGAGCGGCTGAAGAACAGCCAGAACAGCGCGACCGTGCCGGTGAGCGCCACGCCGCTGGTCAGCAGGGTCATCGGCTCGTACGGGGCTGCGGTGAGCGCGGTGCCGGTGGTCATGACCGTCTCACCCAACGCGATGATCACGAACAGGCGTCCGCGCTCCAGCAGATGCCCACCGGCGAAGCCGACCCGCCGCGACTCCAGCCTGCGGCCGGGCAGCGGATGCGCCGTCCAGGTGCCCGCCAACTCGATCAGCAGCGCCGCGGCCCACCATGCCGGCCGCGCGCCGCCGTCGGCCGCGGCTCCGGTCACCCACAAGGGGACGGGGGCGACGAACCAGACCAGGACGCGGCGGAAATGCTCCTGGTTGACAGGGTCGAGGCCGACCGTGAGCAGCCATACCGTCCGGCCGAGGTGGATCAGCAGGAAGGTGGCGACGAAGACCCACCCGGCGTCGCCGAAGGCCCGCGGGATCGCGGCGTTCATGAACAGCCCGACGAACATGACCGCCAGCAGCATCCGCCGGGTCCGCGGGTCCTCGGCCGGGACGAGGGTGACCGCCCAGGTGGTGTAGGCCCACGCCGCGTAGACGGCGAGGTAGAGCACGAGCGTCTGGGCGGCGCCGGTCCACGTCGGGTGGGCCAGCAGCTGATGCGACAGCTGGCCGATGGCGAAGACGTAGACCAGGTCGAAGAACAACTCCAGCGGGGTGACCTCCCGGCGCGCCGGAACGCTGGTCAACTCCACGACGAATCTCCTAGGTTGACGGTTCCACGGCGCTGCTCAGTCGGCGAGGAAGGCCGTCACCTGGGCGGCGAAGTCCTTGGCGTGCTGGAAGAGGAAGGCGTGACCGGCGTCGCTGTAGGCGACGAGGGTGGCGTCGGTGAGGTGCTGGACGGCGGTGTACGAGGCCAGGGCGGGGATCATCGCGTCCTGGATGCCGGTGGCGTACAGGACGGGCTGCTTGATGGACTCCAGATCCGCTCGCACCTGCTCGAAGGGGATCGCAGCGTCCTTCTGGATCGCGGCGATCTGGCCCATGGCCGCCGCCTCGGACACGTCGGGGCGTCCGGTGGCCAGCCGGGTGGCCACCCTGGCGAGGTGCTCGTACCCCGCGGCGCGGCCGGTGTCCGTCCCGGGGAAGAACAGGAACACCAGGTCGTCCCCGGTGACCTCGGGCTTGGTCATGGTGGCCCGTACCCTCGGGTCCGGGTCGGGAGCGCCGGGCACCGTGCCGCCCGGGTTGGCTGCCGCCACGACCAGCTTGCGGACCAGGTCGGGCCGGGTGCGGGCGAGGTGCTGGGCGACGGTACCGCCCAGCGTCCAGCCGAGCAGGTCCACCTGCGGCAGGCCGAGGGCCTCGATGAACTCGGTCGTGCCGTCGGCCATTCCCTCGACCGAGTCGCGTGGGGTGCCGGTGGTGTAACCGGTGCCGACGTTGTCGAACACGATCACGTCATGGGCGGCGGCTAGGTGGTCCAGGAACTCCGGGTCCCACCAGTCGAGGGTCCCTCGGACCCGGTTCAGCAGGACCAGCGGGATGCCGCCCCGCGGGCCGATGCGGCGGTAGGTGAACGTCACGGAGGGACCTTCGACGGTCAGATCCTCGGCCGCGTCTGCCGGACAGGTGCTCATGGCGGGCTTCGCTTTCTGTTGCGGGGGACGGGCGTCAGGCGGGCAGGCGGTTGAGCTTGCGCAGCTGCTGGTCGAACATGCGGGCGGGGACGATGCGGCGCATGGTGCGGACGCGTCCGGTCATGGCGCCGGCGGTGTAGCGGAGCTTCGGCTTGGCGTCGGTCGCCGCCGCGACGATCTCCTTGGCCACGACGGCGGGGTCGTCGCCGTCCTTGACCGCACCGGCCATGTACTCCTCGAAGATGTGGCGCTGCTTGGCGTAGACGTCCAGGGGCTGGTCGGGCCGCACGCTGGCCGCGTCGAACGCGGTGTTGGTCCAGGCGGGTTCGACGAGCAGGGACCGTACGCCGTACTCGCGGACCTCGTGGTCGACGGACTCCGAGTAGCCCTCGACGGCGTGCTTGGAGGCGGCGTAGACCGCCATGTAGGGCTGCGGCATGAAGCCGACGATGGACGAGAGGTTGATGATCCGTCCGCTGCGCCGGGCGCGCATGTGCGGCAGGACGGCGTTGGTCATACGGATGACGCCGAAGACGTTGATGTCGAAGAGGCCCTGTGCCTGCGCGGCGGAGCTCTCCTCGGCGGCGCCCGCCGAGCCGATGCCGGCGTTGTTGACCAGGACGTCGATCCGCCCGAACCGGTCGATCACCGTGTCGACCGCGGCGGTCACCGAAGCGTCGCTGGTCACGTCGAGGTCGAGGAAGGTCACGCCCTTCAGAGGGGTGACGTGCGCGGTGTTGCGGCTGGTGCCGACGACGTCGTGACCCGCCGCGGCCAGTGCGAGCGCGGCTGCCTTTCCGATGCCGGAGGAGGCACCCGTGACGAGGGCTACCGGTCGTGTTGTCGTTGCCATTTCGGACTCCTGAGTCGTGGGTGCGCGATTGCTGCCTTGCGGCCACAATCGGTTTCACTAATGTATCAGGTTAGTCGGTAGTAGCAACAGGAGAGCATCAATTAATGATGTATCGGTATCGTTGGTGTATCTCCTGCGGGGGCAGGGCAGGGCAGGGCAGGGCAGGGCAGGGCAGGGTTTGTTGCTGGTGCGGTGAGTTCGTCAGCGGTCTTCTGCGCTGGGCGATGTGGGATGAGGTACGTCCACCGCGGCGGTGGCGCGGTCACGGGTGTCCGCGGCGGGGGCGATGAGGATGGCGGAGGCGACGAACGCCAGAACCACCACCATGGCCGAGCGCAGCCCGTAGTGGTCGCCCAGAAATCCGAGGGCGGGCGGGCCCACGAGGAAGGCGACGTACCCGATGATGGCGACCAGGGAGACGCGGGCGGTCTGGTCGGGGCCGGAGTCGCCCGCCGCCGACAGGGCCACCGGGAAACCGAGGGAGGCCCCGAGTCCCCAGAAGAGTACGGCCGTTGCCGCGACGGCAGCGTTGTCGGAGAAGATGACCAAGAGGAGCCCGACGGCACCGGAGACGGCACTCGCGCGTACGACGGCGGCCCGCCCGAAACGCCCGAGGAAGTACGTGCCGCTGAAGCGCCCCAGGGTCATCGCAGCTGCGAACCCCACATAGACGAGCGAGCCCATCGCGGCGTCAAGGCCATGGCCGTCGACCATGAGCAGCGGCAACCAGTCGTTGGCGGCGCCCTCGGCCAGCGCCATGGCCAGCACGATGGCGCCGATGAGCAGCAGCTTCCGGTCCTTCCACACCCGCGGCCCAGGTCGTTGCGCCGGGCCGGGACCGGGGGCCGGTGTCGACGGAGCGGCGCTGATTGCGATGCCGATACCGGTGGGAACGGCACGCATGGCGTGGACCAGAATCCCCGTGGCGGCCAGGGCGACCACGGCCAGATGCCAGGAGACGGGGACCGCCGCGGCGGTGGCCGCCATTCCGGCCGAACCCCCGATGACCGTGCCCAGGCTGAAGCAGCCGTGCAGCGTGGGCAGCACTGCGGTCCCGGTGATGCGCTCCACGTCGGCGCCGTCCACGTTGACCGCCACCTCGCCCCCGCCCATGCCCGCGCCGAACAGACACAGGCCCACGGCGACCAGCGATGCCGACCGCACGGCGCTGCCCACACCGATGACGGCCGTGCCCACGATGATCAGAAGAGTGCCGAGCGCGATGACCGGCCGGGTGCCGAACCGGGACACGAAACGGCCGGAACACAGGATGCCGATCATGGAACCGACGGACAGACCGAACAGGGCCAGACCCATCTGCCCGGTGGACAGACCCAGTTGATCGCGGACATCCGGGGTGCGCGTGACCCAGGACGACAGGGCGATGCCAGGAAGGAAGAACAAGAGGAACAAGGCCTGACGGCGTCGGCGTACGGCGCGGTCTGTCAAGGGGGAGCTCCGCTGGGTTCGGAGGAGGGGATCACGCGATCGGCATTCGTGTCACGAACGTATCAAATATATCTTTAGTTGCAACATTGGCGAATCAATTAACGAGGTACCCGTAGCGTTCACGTATCCTCTACAAGGGACCCCGGGTAGCGAACCAGACAGGAGACAGACATGGGCCGAGCACTGCGGGCAGATGCCGAGCGCAGTGTGCGCGCGATTCTGGAGGCGGCCGAGCGGGTCCTCGCCCAGGACGCCGGTGCTTCCATGGAGCAGATCGCCGAGGCGGCGGGGCTGACGAGGATCACCGTCCACCGTCGGTTCGCGAACCGGCAGGCACTGCTGGAGGCGCTTGCCGTCTCCGCGAAGCAGCAGCTCGTCGACGCCATCGAGGAAGCCCGGCCCGATGCCGCTCCCGCTCTGGTGGCGCTGTACCGGGTGACCGCGAACGTCCTGCGGGTCAAGGACACCTGGCGCTTCACACTCAGCCACTCCACGCCCCACACCGCCGCCGCGGCCGCCCTCTGGGAGGAGATCGACACCCGCACCGTCGAACTCCTGAACCGGGCGCAGCGGGAGGGACTGCTCGCCCCGGACGCGGACCTGGACTGGACGCGGCAGGTGTACTACGCCCTCCTCAGCGAAGCCCTCGACAGGCCCGGCGCCGATCAGAATCCGGCCGCGCAGGACCCGGACGCGCTCGCCGCACTCGTCATCGACACCCTGCTGCACGGCGCGGGACCCCGGGACTGACGCGTGGAAGAACGCGGGTTCGACCGAAGTCGCCGAGCCAGGCCGCGGACGGCTTCGGTGTACGGGTGAACGTGTCGGGGTCTACGGCGATGAGGCCGAAAGTGGGTTTGTAGGAGCCCCACTCGTAGTTGTCGAGGGCGCTCCAGGCCAGGTAGCCGCGGATGTCGAGGCCGTCCTCCAGGGCGGCGGCCACCGCGGACAGGGCTCCCGTGTAGTAGTCGACGCGGCGGTTGTCGTCGGCGGTGGCGATGCCGTTCTCGGTGACGATCAGTGGGACATCGCCGACGATGGCGGAGGTGTGGCGCAGCGCGTGGCCGATGGCCTCGGGGTAGTACTCCCAGCCGGTGAGGGTGCGCTCGGCGTCGTCCGGGGCGGGGATCGGGCCGTCGACGCCGATCCTGGTCCGTGTGTAGGACTGCACGCCGATCCAGTCGTCGTCGCGGGCCGCCTCGATGAAGACGTCCTCGCGGGGGTGGCTGTAGGCGGCGGTGGCCGCTTCGGCGCCCGGCTCGGCCTGGTAGACCTGGTTGGCGATCGACCAGCCGACCTGGATGTCGGAGGAGATCGACTTCACCGCCGCCCGCGCCCTGTGGTGGGCCTGGATCAGCGCGTCGGTGGTCGGCCTGTCGAGGAGCGGGATGCCGGCGACGGGCGCCACCTCGGTGCCCAGTTCACGGAAGGCGACCGCGAGGGCGATCATGTTGGGCTCGTTGATCGTGCACACGTGCCGGACGCCGCTGCCGATGATCGGCGCGGTCGCCCGTACGTAGCGTGCGAACAGGTCGATCGCGTCCTCGGCGGTCCAGCCACCCCGCTCGGCGAACCAATGCGGCACGGTGAAGTGGTGGAGGGTGACCAGGGGCCGCAGACCTCGTTCGAGGGCTCCCTCGACCATGCGGCGGTAGTGAGCGATCTCCGCCTTGGAGAAGCGGCCGGGGGCGGGTTCGATGCGGGCCCACTCGATGCTGAACCGGTAGTCGGTGAAGCCCAGTTCGGCGAGCAGGTCCATGTCCTCGCGCCAGCGGTGATAGCTGTCGCAGGCATCACCGCTGGGTTCCGGGAGGGTGCTGTCGGCTTCGTGCTCCCGGTGCCACCAGTCGCTGCCCACGTTGTTGCCCTCGATCTGGTGGGCGGCGGTGGAGGCTCCCCACAGGAAGCCGTCGGGGAAGGGGTGACCGGCGGAAGGGGTGTTCACGGCTGGGCCTTTCAGCTCGGCATCGGTCCTGGCCAGATGGCCGAGGCGTCGTCGCGGTCGGGGTCGGGCAGGCGGACCGGGCGGACGGGGAGGGTGCGGGTACGTCCTTCCGTCACCGCCGTCCAGGGGGCGGGGTGACCCGAGTAGCACAGGCTGGTCAGGACGAAGACGCCGTCGGCGTAGACCTCGACGTACTCACCGATGGTGAGGATGCGCAGGGTGGCGGCGGGCTCGGTCAAGTCGGACTCGCCGAGCCGGCTGCCCCCGGGGCCGGTGATCCACAGGTGCTTGCCGTCGCACCCGACGGCCAGGGCGGGGCGGCCGTCGTCTCCGGTCCGCAGGGTGATCTCGATCCGCCCGGAGACGTCCACGTCGCCGACCGCGTGCAGCACCGGCTCCTCCGTCTCCTCGCCCAGGAAGCCGTCCAGGCCCGGCCACCACTCCAGGCGAGGCGCCGAATCCTCCGGCACCACAAGGGACTTGGGCTGCGCGAGCATCCCCCGGCAGCGCTCGCCCGAGTCGGTGAGGCCGACTCGGCGTGGGGTGGTGTGCAGCACGACAGGTGAGCCGTCGGGAGCGGCGATGACCCGAGGGGCGTAGGAGCCGGTCGGGCCCAGTGGGCCGCGGCGGGTCCAGGGACCGCGTAGCCGGGGCGCCGTCCATGCCTCGAAGCCGCGCGTCGCGCCGATCGAACCGATCAGCAACCAGCTGCCGTCGTCGAGGCGTTCCAGGACCGGGCACTCCAACTCGTCCACGTCGCCCGGTGAGATGAGCGGGGGCCGCACGGTCCAGTGCTCCAGGTCGTCCGAGGTCGCCCACGCCACACAGCCGCTGACCTCGACCGGCAGGGAGGCGTCGGCGGCGCAGACCACCATGACCCAGCCGTCCGACTCGTCGTCGCGTACGACGAACGGGTCGCGCCAGCCCATGCGTTCGCCGGTGCGGTACCACCGCGAATCCGCCTCGACGACCGGCCCGGTGCCGTGGCGCCGCCAGCCGGTGCCGTCCGTGCGGTCCGAGTACGCGAGCCCGACCGACTGCAGCGGCGAGCCGCCGGGGGTGAGGCCGGAAACGCCCGTGTAGAACATCGCCATGCCGGTGTCGTGGCGGAAGGGGTGCATGGTCCACACCGCCTGCTGGTCGAAGCGGCCGGGCAGGCCGTTGCCGAAGGCGGTGCCCTCCGGCTTCCAGTGGACCAGGTCGGTGGAGGTGGCCCTGCCGTACGACGTCTCCATCCTCAGGTGGTCGAACTCGGCCGTCCACGGGCCCTGCAGGTGCAGCACCGCGTAGGTGCCGTCGTCGTCGCGGAGCAGGGCGAAGTCGTTCACGCAGAGGCCGGGCGGGGCGTATCGCATGCACAGTTCCTGTCGGCTCGCAGCGCGCAAACGTATGCGCTGACCATTGACCCAGAAGGTCTCGCTTGAGAATCGGCCCCAGTAAAACTGAACGCAAACGCTTGCGCAACAAGAAGGCCGGGTTTACGGTCACGTCACCCCCAGATCACACCGACGTGAAACCGACGGGAGAAAAGCGCTGTGACCGTCAGCATCACCGATGTCGCCCGCGCCGCCGGAGTCTCGGCGTCCACCGTGTCCCGCGCCCTGCGCGGCCGGCAGGGCGTGTCCGACGAGGTGCGCGCACAGATCACGGCCGTCGCCGCGCAGCTCGGCTATACGGCGTCCCAGTCGGCGTCCAGCCTGGCGAGCGGGCGCACCTTCACCATCGGCGTCGTGGTCCCGTACGTGGGCCGCTGGTTCTTCGGCACCGTGCTGGACGCCGCCGAGCACGTGTTCAGCGCCGCCGGGTACGACGTCCTGCTGTACAACCTGGGCTCGCCCGAGACACGCAAGCGTTTCTTCACCAGGATGCCGGTCCGCAAGCGGGTGGACGCGCTGCTGTCGCTGCTCATTCCCGACGACGAGGAGTCGGCCGCACTGCGTTCCCTGGGGGTGCCGCTGGCCAGCACGGTCGGCGGCGCCCGGCCCGGCTTCACCGTGGTCGGCATCGACGACCGGGCCGGCACGGAGAGCGCCGTACGGCATCTGGTGAACCTCGGCCACCGCCGGATCGCCATGATCAGCGGGTCGAGCGGGCCGCAGCACTGGACCACGCCCATCGCGCGACGCCAGGCGTACCTGGACGTGCTGGCCGAGGCCGGGATCGAGCACGATCCGGCCCTGGAGGCGGACGGCGACTACACCGTCGAGGGCGGCGAGCGGGCCATGACCCAACTGCTGGCCGCCTCCCGGCCGCCGACGGCGGTCTTCGCCCAGTCCGACGAGATGGCGATGGGCGCTCTGCGCGCCCTGCGGCGGCACCGGCTGAAGGTGCCGGACGACGTCTCCGTCGTCGGCTTCGACGATCACGAGCTCGCCGACGTGATCGGACTGACCACCGTCGCCCAGCCGGTGGCCGGCCAGGGCGCCGAGGCCGCCCGGCTGCTGCTGCGGCAGCTCGACGAGCCGGGCGCCGACGCACCCGGGCACGTGCAGATGCCCATCCGTCTCGTCCTGCGCGAGACGACCGCCCCGCCGCGCCCGCGCGGCCCTCAGTGACCTCTCCGCGGCCGTCAGGCCCGAGGTCCCCCACGCCCCACGCCGGAAAGCACCAGCGCACGTCGAAACCCTCGCATCGCACGGAGGCACAACCATGAGCTCGACCAGCAGAAGGTACCGCCGCACGGCCTGTACGAGCCTCGCCCTCGTCCTGCCCCTCGCCGCCCTGGCCGCCTGCGGCGGTGGCGGCGGTGGCACCTCCGCCGACGCGGGCAGCGGCAAGGGCACGATCAGTGTCTGGGCCCACCAGGGCCAGAAGAGCGAGGACACCGCCCTGCAGAACGCGGTGAAGTCCTTCAACTCCTCACAGAGCGGGATCAAGGTCGAGCTGAAGCTCATCCCCGGCAACGACTACACCAAGACCATCACCGCCACCGACGCCTCCCAGCTGCCGGACGTGATGGAGTTCGACGGACCGACCATGGCGAACTTCGTCTACAACAAGAAGCTTGCCGCGATCGACTCGTACGTCTCCGCCAAGACCCTGAGCAACGCCACCGCCGCGAGCAAGGCGCAGGGCGAGATCGACGGCAAGCACTACGGCCTGGGCATGTACGACTCCGGGCTCGGCGTCTACGGCAACAAGAAGCTGCTGGACGCGGCCGGCGTGAAGTACCCGACGGGCCTGTCCGACGACTGGACGGCTGCTCAGTTCACTGCCGCGCTCAAGGCGCTGAAGGCCAAGGACTCCGACGGCAAGGTCCTCGACCTGCAGGAGAACAACGGCCTGTCCAACGAGTGGGGCACCTACGGCTTCGCACCGATCGTCTGGTCGGCCGGCGGCTCCCTGCTCAAGGACGGCAAGGCCGAGGGCGCCCTCGACACCCCGGCCGTGGTCTCGGCCATGAAGACCTTCCAGTCCTGGAAGACGTACACCGACCCCAACACCGACGGCAACGCCTTCGCCAAGGGCCGCGTCGCTCTCAGCTGGGTCGGCCACTGGATGTACCCCGCCTACGGCAAGGCTCTCGGCAGCGACCTCGTCGTCCTGCCGCTGCCCGACTTCGGCAACGGCCCCAAGTCGGGCCAGGGTTCGTGGGCCTGGGGCATCGGCGCCAACACCAAGAACGCCAAGGCGTCCGGCGCCTTCCTCGACTACCTCATGAACGACACCAACGTCACCGCCATGACGACGGCCAACGGCGCCCCGCCCGCGACCAAGACCGCGCTCGCCGCCAGCACCCTCTACAAGCAGGGCGGCCCGCTCCAGCTCTTCGCCGACCAGCTCGCCAAACCCTGCGGCGACAGCGACATCACCAAGTCCTGCGTGGCCGTCACCCGCCCGGTCACGGCCGGATACCCCACGGTCACCGCCAAGTTCAGCGACGCCCTGAACTCGATCTACGGCGGCGCCGACCCGAAGAGCGCGCTGGCCAAGGCCGCCCGCTCCATCGACCAGGACTTCTCCGACAACGCCGGATACAAGATCCCGTAGGACCGTGTCGGCCGCGGCGGGTACGCGCAGACGCTGCCCGCCGCGCCGGGAACAGGACCCACCCGTGAAGACAGTGGAACCAGTGGACCCCTTGGACCCCGCGCCCGCCGCGGCCCCCGACCGGGAGCACAGCCCGCCCATGACCGCCGTGAGAACCGCCCGACCGACCCGTTCCGGGACCCGGAACAGGCCCAGGAACCGCGACTGGCTGCACGGACTGCTGATGTCCGCCCCCGCCGTCGCCGGGCTCGTCGCCTTCGTCGGCATCCCGTTCGGCTACGCCGTCGTCCTCTCCTTCTACAACGTGCGCCTCGGCTCGCCCCTGGCCCCCTCGTTCTTCGGACTGGAGCAGTACCGGCGGCTGTTCACCGACCCGGACCTGTCGGGCCCCTTCCTGCGGGCCCTGCTGAACAACCTGACCTTCGCCGTGGTCGTCGTACCACTTCAGACGGGCCTGGCGCTGGCGCTGGCGATTCTGCTCAACCGCAAGCTCAAGGCCATCGGCTTCTTCCGCTCCCTCTTCTTCATGCCGGTCGTCTTCCCCATGACGCTGGTCGCCGTGATCTGGCGGCTCATCCTCGCCCGCAGCGACCAGGGCCTGCTCAACTCCGCGCTGCACGCGGTGAGTTTCGGCAACTGGGGCGCCTTCGACTGGCTCGGCGACTCAGCCACCGCCATGGCCTCGGTCATCGTGCTGTCGGTATGGCAGGGCGTCGGCTTCCAGATGGTCATCCTGCTGGCCGGCCTCCAGCAGATCCCCGGCGAGCTCTACGAGGCCGCCGAACTCGACCGGGCCACGGCCTGGCAGCAGTTCCGGCACGTCACGCTGCCCGGCATCCGCGGCACGCTCGTCTTCGTCGCCACGCTCACCTCGGTGCTGTCCTTCCGGGTCTTCGACCAGGTGTACGTCCTCATCCACGGCGGCGGTCTCGACGAGGACGCCACCCGGACGGTCATGTACCAGGCCGTCACCACCGCCTTCGACCAGAACAACATCGGTCAGGCGTCCGCGATCACCGTCGTCTTCTTCCTGATCGTCGTCGCCCTGACCCTCATCCAGCGCCGCGTCGTCCGGCCCGACAACGAGGACTGAGCCCGCCATGGCCACGACCACGCCCACGACCATGACCACGAACGCGACCGGCACGCCACGCCGCCGGCTGCGCCTGCGCCGCTTCGGTGACTACGCCGTCCTCAGCGTGCTCGCCTTCGTCTTCGTCCTGCCGGTCCTGTATCTGCTCCTCGGCAGCCTCAAGCCCTCCGGCGAAGTACTGAACGGCCTGAGCGGCTTCCTCCCCACCCACCTGTCCTTCGACAACTACGCGCACGTCCTCGACGCCCTGAACTCCGACAGCACCGGCTACTTCTGGCGGTTCATGGGCATCTCCCTGCTCGTCGCGTTCGTGGTCGTGACCGGTGGCCTGTTCGTCAACTCGATGGCCGCGTACGGAATGTCCCGGCTGAAGTGGCGGGGCAGGGAGGCGGTCTTCACGCTCGTCCTGCTGCTGATGCTGGTCCCGTTCGAGTCGGTGGCGGTGCCGCTGTTCTACATGTTCAACGAGCAGCGCAACACGATCTACATCCAGGCGATCCCGTTCGTGGCCAACGCCTTCTCGGTCTACCAGTTCCACACGTTCTTCCGCTCGATCCCGCCGAGCATCGAGGAGGCGGCCCGACTGGACGGCGCGGGTCCGTGGCGCACCTTCTTCGCGATCATCGTCCCGATGAGCAAACCGGTCTTCGCCTCCGTCGCGATCCTGACCTTTCTCACCCAGTGGGGCTCCTTCCTGTGGCCGGTCCTGATGGTCTCCGACCCCTCCGTCCGCCCACTCCCGCTGGAGATGAGCGTCTTCCAGGGCCAACAGCCCCCGGACTGGGGGCAGATCCTCGCCTTCGGCGTCCTTCTCGTCCTGCCCGTACTGATCGTCTTCGCGTTCTTCCAGCGCTGGTTCGTCCAGGGCGTCGCCAGCTCCGCGGTCAAGGGGTGAGCGAAGGCAGGCCGGGGCGTCGCCGGCCGACGTGCTCCGAGGAGGACAGCCCTTAGTACCGGGGTACTAACGGGCCCCACCGGATTCGGTTCCCCGGTACGGGATGGTCGCCCGGTACCGCTCCTACGTTGAGATCGCGGGTCAGTCAGGACCGGCTCACCCAACGATCTCTTCTCCTGGTGGGAGTAATCCGTGGCCACCTTCCTCTATCGGCTCGGCCGGCTGGCGTTCCGGCGACGACGCGTCGTCGTGATGCTCTGGGTCGCCGTCCTGGCCGCCATCGGCATCGGCGCCATGACCGCTCCCGGCACCTCCTCCGGGGCCCTGAGCGTTCCGGGCACCCAGTCGCAGCGGGCGATCGACCTGCTGCGGAAGGAGTTCCCGCAGGCCTCCGCCGACGGCGCCACCGCACGGGTGGTGTTCGAGGCGCCCAGCGGGCAGAAGCTCACTTCCGCCGCCAACAGGGCCGAGGTCGAGTCCCTGGTGGCGAAGCTGGAGAATTCGCCGCAGGTGTCGGGCGTCACCGATCCCTTCGCCAGTGGACTGGTCAGCAGGTCCGGCACCATCGCCTACACCCAGGTGTCCTACAAGGTCGCCCAGGCCGACGTCGGCGCCGCGGCCCACACCGTCCAGACCGACGTCGTCGCCCAGGGCGAGAAGGCGGGCCTGAAGGTGAGCCTGGGCGGCAACGCCGTCGAGAACAAGGCCACCAGCAAGGCGGCCGAGCTGATCGGCGTCGGGGTCGCCGCCGTTGTCCTGGTGATCACCTTCGGCTCGATGATCGCGGCCGGACTGCCCCTGCTCACCGCGATCCTCGGGGTGGCCGCGGCCGTCCTGTCGGTCACGCTCGCCACGCACTTCTTCGACCTGGCCTCGTCCTCCACGACCCTGGCACTGATGCTGGGCCTGGCCGTCGCCATCGACTACGCCCTGTTCATCGTCTCCCGCTACCGCAACGAGATCCGCGACGGCCACGAACCCGAGGAAGCCTGCGGACGTGCCGTGGGCACCGCCGGGTCGGCGGTCGTCTTCGCCGGCCTGACCGTGATCGTCGCGCTGAGCGGCCTGAGCGTCATCGGCATCGGCATGCTCACCTCGATGGGCCTGGCCTCGGCCTTCGCCGTCACCGTCGCCGTGATCATCGCGCTGACCCTGCTGCCCGCCGTCCTCGGCTTCGCCGGCCTGCGGATCATGAACGGCACGCTGCACACCCGCCGTATGAAGGCGCTGGAGCGCGGCGAGGGCGAGTCGATGGGCGTGCGCTGGGCGAAGTTCGTCACCCGCAACCCGGTCAAGGTGCTCGCGGTCTCGGTGGCCGGCCTGGCCCTGCTGGCCATCCCCACGATGTCCCTGAAGATGGCCCTGAACGACGACTCCGGAAAGCCCCCCGGCACCACCCAGCGCATCGCCTACGACACCCTCAGCAAGGGCTTCGGACCGGGCTTCAACGGACCGCTCACCGTGGTCGTCGACGCCCGGGACAGCGACGATCCCAAGGCAGCCGCCCAGGACGCCTACACGATGCTGAGCAAGCTGGACGATGTCGCCGCCGTCCGCCCTCCCTCCTTCAACCAGGCCGGCGACGTGGCCCTGCTCGGCGCCGTCCCCAAGAGCGCCCCCACCAGTGAGGCCACCAAGGACCTCGTGGGCGAGATCCGCGACCACGGCGCCACCCTGCGCCAGGACACCGGTGCCGACCTGATGGTCACCGGCCTGACCGCCGTCAACATCGACGTCAGCACCAAGCTCTCCGACGCCCTCGTGCCCTACCTGGCCATCGTCGTCGGCCTGGCTCTGATCCTGCTCCTGCTGGTCTTCCGGTCGATCGTGATCCCGCTCAAGGCCGCCCTCGGTTTCCTGCTCAGCGTGGTCTCGACGCTGGGTGTCCTGGTCGCGGTCTTCCAGTGGGGCTGGCTGAAGGACGTCTTCGGCGTCGACCAGACCGGACCCATCGTCAGCCTCCTGCCCATCGTGCTGATCGGCGTGGTGTTCGGACTCGCCATGGACTACGAGGTCTTCCTCGTCTCCCGGATGCGGGAGGAGTACGTCCACGGCGCCGAACCCACGCAGGCCGTCGTGCAGGGTTTCCGGCACAGCGGCCGGGTGGTCACCGCCGCCGCGGTCATCATGGTCTCCGTCTTCTCCGGATTCCTCCTCGACGACGAGGCGCTGATCAAGTCGATCGGCCTGGGGCTCGCCGCCGCAGTGTTCTTCGACGCCTTCGTCGTCCGGATGACCATCGTCCCGGCGGTGATGGCCCTGCTCGGCCACCGCTCCTGGACCCTGCCGAAGTGGCTGGACCGCGTCCTGCCCGACGTCGATGTCGAGGGCGAGAAACTGCGCCACGCGCTCGAGGCCGAGCAGACGGACTTCGTTCCCGAACCCGTGCTCGCCGGGGTCCACACAGGCTCGGACGACCACGGCGCCCCCCGCGCCTTCACCGGCGTCCGCAGTTCTGACGACACGGAAACGCAGGCACCTGACCAGAAGGGCGACCCGACGGAGCCGCAGACACCGGCCCGCAGGAAGCTGCTGAAGAACCCGTTGCGCAGGAGTTGACGAGAGCGAGCCGCAGCACCGGCTTCCGCACCGGCTCCTGACATGGCGGCCGACTCTCACCGGCCGTCTTCCGTGCCCCGCCCGCCGACCCGATCCCCCCGGGCCGGCGGGCGGCCCGACCCTGCGAAGGGCCTACCCCCGTGCCCGCACCGAGCGCCCCCGCGCCGAACCCGCACCCGGACGAACGCCAGTTCCTCCAGGCCCTGACGAGCGATCCCGAGCAGCGGGTGATCGCGTCGGTGGTCTCCCGGCTCGCCTCGTGGCGGCGGGCCGACCGGGCCCGCCCCTGGGTCCGGCGGTGGGGGGTCCCGGTGTTCTGCTTCGCGGTCGGCAGCGACGCCTACGCCAATCCCCACAACGTCAGCGACCCTCAGCTGCCGATCGTCCTCGCCTTCTGCGTCCCGCTGCTGTGGCGGGAAAGACGCCCCATGCTGGTCTTCGCCCTCACCACGGCCGTCTCGATCGTGTCCCTTCCTCTCGGTGTGCTGACGGGCGCCGAGTTCGCCCGGGTGATCGCCCTCTTCAACGTCGGCCGTCACTGCAGCCCACGCCAACTGGCGGCCGCCACCGGCGTCACCCTCGTGCAACTCGTCGCATGGGCCTACTTCTTCTGGCGCGGCCGGCAGCTGGAGTACGTCACGCGCCCGGAGCCCGTCACGTTGATGGTGATGGTCGCCGTGACGGCGTTCGCGGCACTGGGCCTGCTCCTGCGGCTGGCCTACGCCTACATCGACGCACTGAAGAAACAACGCGACCAGCAGGCCCGGCTCGCCACCGCGCAGGAACGCGCCCGCGTCTCCCGCGAGATGCACGACATCCTCGGCCACACCCTCGCCGTCATCGTCGGCCTCGCCGACGGCGCCGCCGCTCTCGCCGAGGCCAAGCCCGAACGCGGCGCCCAGACCCTCCGCATCATCGGCGTCAGCGGCCGCGACGCCCTGGCCGAACTGCGCCGCCTGCTCGCCGTCATCGGCGACGACCCGGACGGCCGGGACGGATCGCACGGCGTCCCACTCGCCCCGCAGCCCGGCCTCGCCGACCTCGACGCGCTGCTCGACCGGGTCCGCGCCGCCGGCCCCACCGTCGCCCTGCACGCGCACGGCGACCTCACCGGCCTGGCCCCCGGACTCCAGCTGTCCGTCTACCGCATCATCCAGGAGGCCCTGACCAACACCGTCAAGTACGCCGCCTACGACACCTCGGTCCACGTCTCCGTAGCCGCCGACCCCGACACCGTGCGCCTCACCGTCGAGGACACCGGCCCACCCCGCACCCCACGTGGCCCGACCGCCGGCGGCCGGGGCCTGGTCGGTATGCGCGAGCGGGCCGCCCTCTACCGAGGTGAGGTCACCGCCGGCCCCAACCCGCACGGCGGCTGGACCGTCCACGCCCTCCTCATCCCCAGCCCGTCGCCCAACTCCCTGGAGAAGCGCCCCGCGTGACCGCGCAGAACGGCCTGCACACGGAATGCCCCGGGTGCCACGGCAGGCGACCGGAGACCACGTGCTCGCCATCCAGCATCGCCACGACGACAGGAGAAACCCATGGGACCGTATGCACGCGCAGGCCTGGCCGGAATCGTGAGCTGCGGCGTTCTGCTCACCGCCGTCCTCATCGGACGGCCGGACGGCGACCACGACAGCTTCCAGGACGAGCGACCGCAGCCGGGGCCCTACGTCGCTCTCGGCGACTCCTACACCTCCGGCCCGAAGATCCCCCGGCACACCGGGACACCGGCCGGCTGCGACCGCTCCGACCACAACTACCCCGCACTGGTGGCACGCCGACTCGGCGTGCCGGCCGCCGACTTCCGTGACGTCAGTTGCAGCGGCGCCACCATCACCGCCCTCACCGCGCCACAGAAGACGTCCGACGGCACCAACCCCGCCCAGCTCTCGGCCCTCTCGAAGCGGACGAGACTGGTCACCCTCGGCATCGGCGGGAACGACATCGGCTTCGGCTCGACGGTCACGAAATGCGTCACGATGGGTGCGATGTACCGCGCGACCGGCAAAGGCCGGCTCTTCTCCGACGACGCGCCCTGCGAGAAGCAGTACGTCGACGGCGGCACCGACGAAGTGACACAGAAGATCCAGGCAACCGGCCGAAGGCTTTCCGCAGCGCTGGCCGAGATCGAACGGCGCGCGCCGAAGGCCCGGGTCTACGTCGTCGGCTATCCGGCGATCCTGCCCGCCGGAGGGAAGGGCTGCGGCAGGGAGCTGCCCCTCGCGCCCGGCGACGCGAGCTACCTGCACGACAAGGGGGAGCAGCTCAACACCATGCTGCACAAGCAGGCCGAGGCCGCCGGCGCGACGTACGTCGACACCTACTCCCCGTCCGTCGGCCACGACGCCTGCTCGGCGCAGAAAACCCGCTGGATAGAGCCTCTCCGGCCCAGCAGCCCGGCCGCCGCCGTCCACCCGAACGCGCACGGCGAGCAGGGCATGGCCGATGCCGTGCTCCGCACGATCGCCTCATAGCAGCCGCCAGGAGGATGAACGTAGTACTCCGGTACCGGCCGGCGTCGCCGTATTCCCGCCCACAGTGCCGTAGCTCCCGTCGATACCGCTTCTAGATTGAGGTCCGAGCCCGGCAGGCCCGTCCACGCAAGACCTCTTACGATCACGGAAGAGCGATCGGTCCCGGTCGGCGCTCTGCCCCAGGCGCCGCCCGCCCGCACCGCGAAGGGCACAGACCTTGACCCCCATGCCCCCACACGATTCCCGGCCCGAGCTGCCCGAGGCACTGACGAACGACGCCGAGCAGCGTGTCATCGTGTCGATCATCGCGCGGCTGTCGTCCTGGCGGTGGGCGGACCGGACCCATCCCCGGGTCCGGAGGTGGGGCGTACCGCTGTTCTGTGCCGTCCTGGGACTGCCGTCCGTACTCCATCCCGTCGGCGGATCCGGGGTCGCCGAAGAGCTGGTCCTCACCGTCGCCGTGGCCGTTCCGCTGCTGTGGCGGGAGCGCAGGCCCATGCTGGTCTTCGCGCTCATCACCGCCACCGCCGTGCTGATGGAGTCCACCGGGTCCTTCCACGGCGCCAACGCCAGTGCCGACGTCGCCCGCATCGTGGCCTTGTTCAACGTCGGCCGCTTCGCCACCCCCGGCCGACTGCTCATCGCCGTCGCCATCTCCCTGACGCAGCTCGTCGTCTGGGCCGCCACGCTCTGGCGCGACGGTCGGCCGGCGTACGCCACACGGCCGGAAATCCTCATCCTGTTGGGGGTGGTGACGGTGACGGCCATCGCCGGCCTCGGCCTCGCCACCCGCCTGGTCAACGTCGTCATCGCCGCCCTGCAGAAAGAGAAGGACCAGCAGGCCCGACTCGCCGTCGCCCAGGAACGCGCCCGCGTCTCCAAGGAGATGCACGACATCCTCGGCCACACCCTCGCCGTGATCGTCGGTCTGGCCGACGGCGCCGCGGGCCTGACCGAGGCGAAGCCGCACCGCGGTGCCGAGACCCTGCGGATCATCGCCGGCAGCGGCCGCAGCGCCCTCGCCGAACTGCGCCGCCTCCTCGCCGTCATCGGCGACGACAACGACCGGCCGGACGATGCCCCGCTCGCCCCGCAGCCCGGCCTGGCCGACCTCGATCCGCTGATCGAACGGGTCCGCGCGGCAGGTACGGCCGTCACCCTCAGCACCGACGGCGACCTCACCGCACCGGCCCCGGGCCTCCAGCTCGCCGTCTACCGCATCGTCCAGGAAGCCCTCACCAACACCCTCAAGCACGCCGCCGCCGACACCTCCGTCAGCGTCCGCGTGGCCGTCGGTCCCGACACGGTCCACGTCGATGTCGAGGACACCGGCCCCCCGCGCGCCCCCCGGTCCCGCAGACGGAGCACCGGAAGCGGCCGCGGTCTGGTCGGTATGCGCGAGCGCGCGGCCATCTACCAGGGCCGGGTCAGCGCCGGGCCCAACCGCGAAGGCGGCTGGAGCGTCCACGCCCGCCTCCTGACCGCCCCGCCCGTCAAAACGACCCCAACGACAACAACGGAGCACCCCCGCACATGACCACCGTGCTCATCGTCGACGACCAGGCCCTGCAACGCCTCGGCTTCAGCATGCTCCTGGAACAGCACCCCGACCTCACCCTCATCGGCGAGGCCACCCACGGCGCCGAAGCCGTCCGCAAGGCCGCCGAGCTGAAGCCCGACGTCGTCCTCATGGACGTCCGGATGCCGGGCATGGACGGCATCGAGGCCACCAGACGCATCGTCGAGTCCGGCGGCCGCTCCCGCATCCTGGTCCTGACCACCTTCGACCTCGACGAGTACGCCTACGACGCCCTGCGCGCCGGAGCCTCCGGGTTCCTGCTGAAGGACGCCATGCCCGACGAACTCGTCGCCGGCATCCGCGCGGTGGCCGCCGGAGACGCCGTCATCTCGCCCGGTCTGACCCGCAAGCTCATCGATGCCTTCGGCAGCCGTCTGCCCGGCCACACGCCCGAACAGCAACGTCAGCTGGCCCGCCTCACCAACCGCGAACGCGAGGTACTCACCGCCGTCGCGACCGGCTGGAGCAACACCGAGATCGCCGAACAGCTCTCCCTCGCCGAGTCCACCGTCAAGTCACACGTGAGCAGCATCCTCACCAAGATCGGGGTCCGGGACCGGGTCCAAGCGGTGATCTTCGCCTACGACACCGGCCTCGTCCGACCTGCCTGAGCATGTTCGCCACAGCAGCGTGCCCCCGATCACCACCAGCCCGGCCAGGGCGAGGGCAGGACCGCCCAGGGTGAGGACGCGCTGGAGAGAGGTCGCGGCGGCATATCCGACACCTGCTTCCGCGGTGGCCCACGCACAAGCGGCGGCGACGCTGTACGGGGCGATGCGGCGGTAGGGCAGGCCGGTGACACCCGCGGAGTGCGGGGCGAGGGTGCGCACCACCGGCAGGAAGCGGGCCAGGAAGACCGCCCGCCCGCCGTACCGCGTCATCAGCGTCTCGGCCCGGTGCCAGGCGGCACCCGGTATCCGACGGCCCATCCGGCCTCCGCGGAGCCGGTCACCGAGGAACCTGCCGGTGCGGTGGGCGAGGAAGTCCCCCGCCACCACGGCTCCGGCCGCGGCGGCGATGACGAGGGGAAGGCTGATGTGGCCCGTGCGGGCCAGTGCGCCGGCGGTCAGGAGGAGGGTCAGCGTGGGGATGAAAGCGCCGACGAGAAGGATCGATTCGGCCAGTACGGCGGCGGCCACCACCGCGTACGCCGCGGTCGGCGGGAGGTCGCCGAGGAGGTCGGACAGCGCGTTCACCGCCTCGACCCGTCGAACTGCGGCTCGCGGCGCTCCGCGGAGAGGAGGGGACGTTGCAGGTGCCAGACGCAGGCCGGGGGCAGATTGGCCCATACCGTCCAGCGGCCCGTGGCGTACGTCCGCTGGTAGGCGGCCATGATCTCGTCGACGGCGGCGTGCCGGCGGGCCTCGGCTCGCGAGGCCGCCAGGGCGCGGGCCTTGCGGGTGCCGAGGTAGGCGAAGTAGGTCAGCGTGCCGCCGGGGTGGAGGAGCTCCAGGTAGCGGGCCATGATGCGCTCGACCTGCACGGGCGTGAAGTTGGTCAGCGGCAGCCCCGACACGATGACGTCGTACCGCTGGTCGGTGTCGAGCTGCTGGACGTAGGTCTGATGCACGGTCACCTGCGCCGGCCTGGCCGCCAGGTGCGGGTGCGTGGTGACGAGGTGGCGCAGTCGCGCGGCGAAACGGGGGTTGGCCTCGACGATGTCCAGGCGGCTGCCGCGGGACAGCTGCGGGATCAGGGCCCGGGTGACCGGACCGGTGCCGGCACCGGCTTCCAGGACCGCCAGCGGGCGGGGCGCCAGAGCCCGTACCGGCTCGGTGAGCGCGCGGGCCAGGGCCGTGCCGCTGGGGGCTATGGCGCCCGTGGTGCGCAGATCACGGGCCGCTTCGATCAGGAACATCCAGCCTTCGGCGTTGCGCTGCGCCAGGACACGGTCGTGGGAGGTGGTCCAGTCGTTCATGGAATCGACGCTAGAAAGCCGCGTCCGTCTTCGGATCCGCAGTTGTGCGACGACGTGCCCCTACGAAAGTAGGGGGTGAGTGTCGTCGATCGCCGGACGGAACGGCACACCGGCCTGCCTAGCATGGGCCCGGTGAGCAGCAGAGAAAGCCGCAGGTGGCCGGCCTACGGACGGGGCGCACTCGTGGCGCTGTGCGTAGTGGCCGCCGCGCTGAACGACATGGCGTTCGACGGGCGCCACCTGGCTGCCGTCATCACCGTGGCGCTGGTGTGCGGAACGGCCCTGCTCGTGCCCCGGCTGCGATGGCCGGTCGCGCCGCTGCTGGTCACCGTGGCCACGGCGTGGTGGGGATGGCCGTTGCTGCCGCTGCTGGCGGTCGCCCTGTTCGACCTGGCCATGGATCGCCGCGCGCGGGTGGCGGTGGGATGTGCCGTCGTCGCACTGGGCGCCAACCTGCTCAGCTACCGCGCCACCTCCCTGTGGACGGCGCAGTCCTACGCGTCCACGCTGCTTCTACCGGTGCTGGCCGTGCTCGTCGGGCTGTGGCGGGGTGGCCGGCGCCGACTGGTCCAGGCGCTGGCGGCCGACGTCGAGCATCTGCGCGTCGAGTCGCAGTTGCGCGAGGAAGCGGCCCGCATCGCGGAACGGTCCCGTATCGCCGCCGAGATGCACGACGTCCTGGCCCACCGCCTGAGCCTGATCGCCCTGCACACCGGCGTGCTGGCCACCAAGGGCGACATGCTGCCCGCCCCGGTCGTCGAACGACTCGGTCTGCTGCGCACGGCGTCCGTCGAAGCCCTCAACGATCTGCGCGACGTACTCGGTGTGCTGCGCGACCCCGACGCCACGCCGGCCGGCGCCGCGCTCACGCCGGTGATGCGGGATGTGGGGGAACTGGCGGACGAGGCCCGCGCCGCCGGCCAGCACGTCGAGCTGACCACCGAAGGCCTTCCCGAACAGGCTCCCACCACCCACCGCCTGGCCGTGCACCGCGTCGTCCAGGAAGCACTGACCAACGCCCGCAAGCACGCCGATGGTGCTCCGGTGACCGTACGCATCGACTACCGGCCGCCCGCCACCCTCGTCGAGGTCACCAACCCCGCCGGCACTCCCCGCACGGACACCGTCGGCAGTGGCTACGGACTCGTCGGCCTGCGCGAACGCGTCACCACCCTCGGCGGACACCTGAACGCCGGACCGGCCGGCGCGGGCGCGTGGCGCGTGGCCGCCCACATCCCCCACCCCCTTGTCATGGAACAGGACGGCACCCCCACATGATCCGCGCCATGATCGTCGACGACGACGCCCTGGTCCGCCTCGGCCTGACCGACCTCCTCGAGGGCGACCCCGGCATCGAGGTCGTGGCCCAGGCCACCGACGGTCTGCAGGCCGTCGAGAAGGCCGCGGCACACCGCATCGACGTCGCCCTCGTCGACGTACGGATGCCCCGCATGGACGGCATCACCGCCACGACCCGGCTACGGGCCCTCCCACACCCCCCGAAGGTGATCACCCTGACCACCTTCGACCTCGACGAATACGTCTACGACGCCCTCGCCGCCGGAGCCGACGGGTTCCTCCTCAAGGACACCGACCCCGCCGAAATCCTGCGTGCCGTCCACCTGGTGGCCGCCGGGTCGGCCATGCTCCACCCCACCGCGGCCCGCCGCCTCATCGACCGCTACCACGCCACGAACCAGCCCCAAGTCACCGCGGCCCAGGCCCGGTTGGAGCGGCTCACGCCCCGCGAACGGGATGTCCTCGCGCTGCTCGCCCAGGGCGACACCAACGCCGACATCGCCACCCGGCTCGCCATGCGCGAGAGCACCGTCAAGGCTCACGTGAGCCGCATCCTGACCGCGCTGGAGGTCACCAACCGCGTCCAGGCCGCCCTCGTGGCCCGCGACGCCGGCCTCACCACCTGACCGGAACGGCCGGCCCGCAGGAGCTTGCGGAGGTCGAAGGCGACCCGGACGCGGGTGATGCGGTCGTCCTCGAGGTGCGGCCGGCCGGCGGCGGGGAAGGGGCGCCGGTCCCGCGGGGGCGTTGCCCTGCGGCCGGGGCGCGAACCGGGGGAGTTACTCGGACCCCTCCCGCGGGAGAGCGCTGCTGTTGATCGCGTCGGCGATCGCGTAGGCGATACGGACGAAGGACTCCGCCTGCTCCGCCGACAGGTCCCGTGCGGACATCTCCTCCAGGGTCTGCCACATGGCCGCGATGGGCTCGCGCATGGCACGCCCCTTGTCGGTGAGGTGGACGACCATGACACGCCGGTCATGCGCGGCCGGCTCACGCACGAGCAGGCCGGCCTCCTGCATGCGGCGCAGGGACTTGGAGACCGTGGAGTGGTCCAGGCCGACGCTTTCGAGCAGCTCGGACTGGGTCTGGCCGTCCCGGTCCAGGAGTTGCATCAGCAGCAGTTCCTGGCCGGGATGCAGGTCCATCTCGCGGAGCATGGCGGCGGCGCGGGCGCGATGAGCGCGCGCGAGCTGGAAGATCGCGTAGCTCATCGGCCCCTCGCCGGCCGTGGAGGGGGTGCGGTGTGTGGAGGCGGGCATCGGTTCCTCAGACGGTGTGGGTGGGGTAGTCGGTGTAGCCGGCCACTCCGCCGCCGTAGAAGGTCGCCGGGTCGGGGGTGTTCAGCGGCGCGTCAGAGCGTAGCCGCTCGACGAGGTCCGGGTTGGCGAGCGCAAGGGCGCCGACGGAGACGAGGTCGGCCGTGCCGTGGTCGATGTCCTTGGCGCGGGTGGGCAGGTCGGTGCCGGCCCGGTTGAGGATCAGCGTGGTCGGCCACAGCGCGCGCAGAGTGCCCAGCAGTTCCTCGTCGCCCGCGTGCATCACGTGGAGGTAGGCCAGGCCGAGCGGGCTGAGGGCGCGCAGGAGCGCCGGATACAGCTCGGCGGTGTCGGACTCGGCGATGTCGTTGTAGGGGTTGCCGGGGGAGATACGGATACCGGTGCGGTCGGCGCCGATCTCCTCGGCCACCGCGGTGGCGACCTCGACGGCGAAGCGGATGCGGCCCTCGATCGATCCGCCATAGCCATCGGTGCGCTGGTTGGTGTTGTCGGCGAGGAACTGGTGCACGAGGTAGCCGTTGGCGCCGTGGATCTCCACGCCGTCGGCGCCTGCCGCGACGGCGGCCGCCGCGGCGCGGCGGAAGTCGTCGACGGTCGCCGCGACCTCTTGCGTCGACAGCTCGCGGGGCGTCGGCATCTCCTGGGGCCCGGACACGGTGAACATCGCACCCTGCGGCTGGACCGCCGAAGGGGCGACCGGCCGGCGCCCGTGAGGGGTGTTGTCGGGGTGGGCGATGCGGCCGGTGTGCATCAGCTGGATGACGATCCGGCCGTCGGCCGCGTGCACGGCGTCCGTGACCTTGCGCCACCCGGCGATCTGATCGTCATTGTGGATGCCGGGGGTCAGGAGGTAGCCCTGACCGTCGGCGGAGGGCTGGGTCCCCTCGGTGATGATGAGCGCGTGCGAGGCCCGCTGGGCGTAGTACTCGGCGTTCAGCTCGGTCGGTACGCCTTCGGGTGTGGATCGGTCACGGGTCATGGGGGCCATGACCAGGCGGTGCGGGAGGGAGATGTCGCCGACGGTGGTCGGTGTCCACAGGGCGTTCAGCATGAGTGGTCCTTCGGTGCGGTATGGCAGGTGATGATCGGAACAAGAGGGAAGGGCGGGGCGTGATCAGTCGAGGGTGAGGGCGAGCTTGCCCCGCACGTGCCCGGCGCCGCTGACCTGCTGGGCCGTGGCGGCCTGGTCGAGCGGGTAGGCGGTGACGGTGGTGACGAGCTTGCCGGTCGCGGCGTCCTGGGCCAGGGCGGCCAGGCGGGCGGCCGAGCGTTCCTGGCCACCGCTGGAGAAGGTGATGCCGAGCTGGTGCGCGCGGAAGTCGGAGATGGTGACGATGCGGTCGGTGCCGCCGCTCAGCGTGATGGAGTCCTCCAGGGCCCCCTTCCCGGCCAGGTCGAACACCGCGTCCACGCCGTCGGGGGCGAGTGCCCGGACCCGCTCGACCAGACCCTCGCCGTAGAGGGTCGCGGTGGCGCCGAGCGAGGTGAGGTAGTCCTGGTTGGCGGGGCCGGCGGTGGCGATGACACGCGCTCCGCGGGCCGTGGCGAGCTGGACCGCCAGGGTGCCGACCGCTCCGGCCGCTCCGTGCATCAGTACGGTCTCCCCGGCGGCGACGCCCAGCAGGTTCAGGACCCGCTCGGCCGTCTCGCCCGCCACCGGCAGCGCGACCGCGTGCTGCCAGTCGAGTCCGGCGGGCTTGGGGGCCACGGTGGTGGCCAGCGCGTACTGGGCGTACGAGCCGGTGTCCGACCAGCCCAGCACCTCGTCGCCCACCCGCACGTCCTGCACACCCTCGCCCAGGGCGTCCACCACGCCCGCGAGCTCGGCACCGGGGACGGCGGGGAGCGGCGTGGGGAACGCGGCCTGCATCGCCCCGGAGCGGATCTTGCCGTCCAGCGCGTTCAGCCCGGCCGCCCTGACGCGGACGCGGACCTGCCCCGGACCGGGCTGCGGAACCTCGATGTCCGCCTCGTGCAGCACGTCGGTGCCTCCGAAACGGTCGAACAGGATGGCCTTCATGACGACTCCTCTCGTGTCGCCACCCATTTAGGTGGCTGGACACATAACCAACGTAACAGCAAACATGTGGCTAGCCAAGTATTTGCCGTCGAGGTTTCGAGGATGAAGTGGTCGGCCCCGCCGATGGTGCGGGGGAGGGGAGGAGTACTGCCCTCGACGCCGCCGGCGGAGACGAGCCCCGGCCGGCGTCCGTCACGTCCGTGCCGCGGCCGCCTCGGCCCTGCGCGTCGGTGCGCCCAGCGCCCAGAACAGGACGCCGAGGAGCATGAATCCGACGAGCGGTATGAGTTGCGTCAGCAGGTACGTCCCGCGTTCGGCGTGGGTCCAGCCGTCGGGGGCGTAGGCGGAGCTGAACCAGTTGAAAGGAGCGCCCGGGGCGACCAACTGCACGCAGGCGTACAGCACGAGCCCGGTGAGGACGATGCTGATGGCGAGGGGAGCGGGTGCCCTGTAGGGGCGGGGCACGTCCGGGGCCTTGCGGCGCAGTACCGTGAGCGCCGGGAAGATGCCCAGGTAGCTGACCAGAGTGGTGGAGACGGCCAGGCCCAGGACCGCGCCGAAGAGCTTCGCCGCGTTGCCGTTCGTGAGTTCGTGGGCCAGGCCCAGGACGGCCGTGGAGACCAGCCCGCTGAGGACGTTGACGCGGACCGGGGTGCCGAAGCGGCTGGAGATGACGCCGAGGAAGCGCGGGGCCGCGCCGTCGTAGCCGGAGACGGCGAGGGCGCGGTCGGAGCCCATCACCCAGGTCACGCCCGAGGACAGCACGGTGAGGATGAACAGGACCGCGGCCAGGTCCCCGAGCGCGCTCCCGGCGCCGCTGAGGGTGGCGGTGCCGTCGCCGGCGACATGGCCGCCGTAGACCGTGAAGACCTGGCGGATCGCGTCGATGAACCCGCCGAGACCGCTGATGGCCTTGACGGGCAGCACGAGCAGGATGCCGAGGATCGGCAGGGCGTAGAGGAGCACGGAGAGGGCGGCGCTGCGGAAGACGGCGTACGGCACGTCCTTCTGGGCGTCGGTCATCTCGTCGCCCGCGGTGCTGGGGAGTTCGAAGCCGACGTAGTTGAACATCAGGACCGGCACCAGGACGACGAAGCCCGCGTACGTCGGGGAGAAGTCACCGAGTCCGAATCCGTGCAGGCCGTGCTGGACGCCGTAGACGACGACCGTGGCGGTGAACAGGCCGAGCAGGAGGAAGCGGCTCCACGCGCCGATGGTGGGGATCCACTTGCCGACGTCGAAGGAGAGGATCGCGGCGAGGACCCCGATCCAGACGAAGGCCAGGGTGAAGACGTAGAAGGCCGGGGTGCTCAGGTCCTTGCCGTCGTTGAAGAAGGTCGTGTACGCGGTGACCGCGGAGACGGAGAGGGTGCCGCCGAGCCAGACCGGATTGGTGATCCAGTAGAGGAAGTTGTTGACCGCGCCGGCCAGCCGGCCGAAGGCGCGGCTGGTCCAGATGTAGGGGCCGCCCTCGTCGGGGAACGCGGCGCCGAGTTCGGCGGTCAGCAGGGCCGAGGGGACGAAGAACACGGCGGCCAGCACGAGGAGCCAGGTGAACGCCTCCGCGCCGCGGGAGGCCACCGTGCCGATGGTGTCCACGCCCACGATGGTGCACAGCAGGAAGAAGAGGATGTCGAAGCGGCCGAAGTGCTTGCGCAGCTTCTGGCGTTCCGACCGGGCTGCCGGCGGCGCGTCCGCAGGCTCTGAGGTTATGGGGCCAGCGGTCACCAGGGGCTCCTGCCGATGAGCGGTACAGGCGGAATTCGGCCAATGATCGACGCCGCCGTACATGCTCACAAGCGTTCATTGGGAACTCTTGACCGGGTATTACCGAAAAGGGAGAGCAATACGTCGGCCACGAGTGCTCTAGGTGTCCCGGAGCTCCACGCGCAGGGAGTCGCGCAACCGGCGGAGGTCGTCCGCGGGGCGGCCCAGGCCGTTGAGGCGCAGACGGGCCGCCTCGGTGCGGTCGACGGGGCGGACGGTGAAGGCCAGGTTCATCGAGGCGCGCAGCATCCACAGGTCGTAGGCGAGCAGCCGGACCGCGCGGGCCTGCGCCGCCACCAGGTCCGGGTCGGTCGTTCCCAGGTCCTGTAGCCGGGCGTGCAGCCGGTGCAGGGCGATGCTCTGCTGCCCGCAGTCCCGTGCCGTGCCGCGCGACACCGGACCGGGTTCGCCGCACGCGGCCACCGCTTCGTCGGCCGGCGTCTGCGCGGCCACCGCCTCGTCCAGGACCGCGACGAGCGCCCGCAACTGCTCCGCCCGCGACGGGCGGACGGGGGCCGGGCGGCGGTGGGGGCGCGGGAGTGGCCGTACGGCAGCGAGCAGTTGTACGGCAGCGAGCCACCGCCGGGCCCCGAGCCGCCCTAGGGCAGCGCGCCACCGTGGGACACCGAGCCACCGTGCCGCTGGGGGCGCGGGCGCGGGCGCGGGCGGAGTTGTCCCTGTGCGCATGGCCCCTCCTGGAATCGGTGGCGTCTGTGGCGGCCCCCCGGGCGGCTGGGCCGACCGCGATGTTGCGGGTCCGGCCGGTGGGTCTGTACGTCCGTGGCGGCTTCGGGCTGTGTGGCCGCCACGGACGCGGTGGTCGCGGCGCCGGTGTGTGCCGCGGGCGGGTGGGTCGCGCGGCCGTGATGCTGCGGGTCCGGTCGGTCGGTCTGTGCTTCCGTGGCACCGGGCTGCGGGCCCCGCGGTCGCGACGTTCCGGGCCCCGGTCGGACCCGCAGCGTCGCGGTCGCGGGCCCCGTCGGTGGGTTCTCGCGGCCGCGGAGAACCGGGCCCCGCCCGTCGCGTCCCTCCAGTGTGCGCCTCGTGCGCGGTCGGGTGTCCCCGTGCGTCCCGTCGGCAAGGCTTGATCGGGCGTTCTCAGGGGTAGTTGTCCTCCCCCGGGAGTAGCGGGAGGCGGTGCGGTCGTCCCGGGGAGGCAGGGCAGGTGCCTCCGTGGGCACGATGTGCGGGCGGGTCTCGGGGACGAGGCTGGTTCGTGTCGGGGAACAGGAAACCAGGCCCGAGGAGGGCGCCATGAACCGCCAGATCCGTGTTCGCGTCAGCCGTCGGCCCTCGTCCTCCCGTGACACCAGGCAGCCCGAGATCGACCGCAGGACACCGTCGGGACGGCTGCTGCCGTACTGACAGCGGTCCGGGCGGCACACCGCCCCCGCAGCGCAGCCCCACCGCAACCCGGTACAGCCCCACCGGCAGCGGTACGCCCACCGTTCCGTACTCAGTTCAGGCAACGGTCGATCGCCGTCCGCAGCGCCTGCCGCAGCTCAGACGGCGGCGGCGGGCCACCGCCTTCGGCCTCTGCCGTGACCACCGCGGCGACCTTGCGCAGCTTGGTGTTGGAGAGCTGGGAGGCCTCCCGCAGGACGTTCCACGCCTGGTCCGAGGAGCAGGCATGGGTGGCCATCAGGACCCCGCGCGCCTGGTCGATGACCGGGCGGGTGACGATCGCCCGGCGCAGTTGCTCGACCTCCGTGCGCAGCAGGTCCAGCTGTTCCGCGCGCTCCAGGACCATCGCGGAGGGCACCGGCTCGCGGTGGGTCCCGGGGCCGTGCAGCGGATCGTCGGGATCCAGACCGGCCAACTCCAGGACGCGGCGCGGCTGGTCGTTCCAGCCGGTCGCCGTCACCCGTATCCGACGGCGGCGGCCGTAGGTGTCGAGGACCTCCAGGAACCGCAGTCCCGTCGTGTCCATGAACGCGACTCCGGCCATGTTCAGGTCGACCCGGCCGGTGCCGTCCGGCAGCCGCGCCAGGGCCGTGGCCAGGGTGTCCGCACAGCCGTGGATCAGATCGCCGCGGAGGACGAGTACGGCCCTGCCCCCCTCCACGCCGGCGTCGATGGTCAAGTTGTTCAGTCGCCCTGCAAGCGATGTGTGTGCCGCTGAGCTCATGTCCGCCTCGCTGCTCCCCACAGTCGTCACGACGTTGAGTCACCGATCGCCACCGGCTCCCGGCCCGGTCCGAGGGTGTTGGCCGCGCGGGGCCCGGCGGTGCTGGAATGCGCCTGCCCGGCGTGTCGGGGAGTACACCCGGCGCATCGGGGGAGTGACAGGCGCTTCCCGGGGGTAAACGCGGTCTCGTCCAGGTAGTGGCGCAGAGACGTTTCTGGCGGGGAGACGTATCGAAGGGAAGACAGCCCGGTCGGGAGAGTGGAGAGCAGGTGTGGACATATGGCCCGAGACGCCCCGGCGCCGCCTTCCGGCGGGCGGGAGCGCGGTGACGACGCCATGAACGCCGTGGCCGAGACCGCGGGTCCGTTCATGCACCCCGCGCTCTTCTACCGCGACGAGCGGGAGTACCTCGCCGGTGTGGTGCCGTTCGTACGCAAGGCGCTCGCCGCCGGGGAACCGGTGGCCGTGGCCGTGCCCACCGAGAACCTGCGGCTGCTGAAGGCGGAGATCGGTGCCGGTGAGGCCGTACGGTTCCTCGACATGCGAGAGGCCGGGCGCAACCCCGGCCGGATCATCCCGGGGGTGCTGCGCGCCTTCGCAGACGCCCAGCCGCCGGGTACCCGGGTGCGGATCGTCGGCGAGCCGATCTGGGCCGGGCGCACGGCCACCGAGTACCCGGCCTGCGTCCAGCACGAGGCGCTGATCAACGCGGCCTTCCAGGGCCGCCCGGTCACCATCCTGTGCCCGTACGACACCCGGCGCCTCGACCCGCAGGCCGTCGCCGACGCCTACGCCACCCACCCCGTGGTCGTCGACGCCGGCTCCGGACGCGAGGAGGAGAGCGGACGGTACGACTTCGAAGCCGTCCACGCACGCTACAACGCACCGCTGCCGCCGGCCCCGGACGTGCCGGCCCACGCCTTCGTCGCCGATGTGCTCGGCGAGATCCGGCACTTCGCCAGCGAGGCGGCCGCGCGGCTCGGGCTCCTGCGGCCCCGGCTCGACGACCTGGCACTGGCCGTTGCCGAGCTGACCACCAACAGCGTGGTGCACGGCGGTGGTTCGGGCCTGCTGCGGGTGTGGGCCGAGGACGGGCACGTGGTGTGCGAGGTCCGCGACCGGGGACACCTCACCGACCTGCTGGCCGGCCGCCGACCGCCCTCGCGGGACCAGCACGGCGGCCGCGGCCTCCTCATCGTCAACCTCGTCGCCGACCTCGTGCGGGTGCACACCGGACCGGAGGGCTCCACGGTCCGCTTCTGGTTCGCCCTCTGAGAGGCCGTGTCCTCGCCCCGGTGGCCGAACTGCGCCGGTCCACCCCGCCCCGGTCCCGTTTGACCTGCGAATTCGTTTCGCCGGACCCCCGCGTGGGCAGGGTTCGGGCAGCGTGGCCCGGTCAAGGCCTCGGGTGGGGGGAGCGCGGCGGTGCCCGAACATGTGCGTACGGCGGACGGACGACGGTTACGGGTGGAGGTCTCGGGGGATCCGCACGGACGCCCCGTGTTCCTCCTGCACGGCATGCCCGGCAGCCGGGTGGGGCCGAAACCCCGCTCGATGTTCCTCCACCAGCGCGGCGCCCGCCTCATCAGCTACGACCGGCCGGGGTACGGCGGTTCGGACCGTATGCCGCGCCGCCGGGTGGCGGACGTGGCCCAGGATGTGGCCGATGTCGCCGACGCCCTCGAACTGGACCGGTTCGCGGTGGCCGGCCGCTCCGCCGGAGCCCCGCACGCCCTGGCCTGCGCCGCGCTGCTGCCCGACCGGGTGACCAGGGCGGCGGCGATGGTGGGGTGGGCACCGCGCGACGCGGAGGGCCTGGACTGGTATGCGGGGATGGCGCCTTCCAACGTCGCCGCTCTGAGTACGGCCGCCACCGACCCCGAGCGTTTCGCCGCCGGGATCATCCCGCGCTCCGCCGCCATCCGCAGTGATCCCGCGCGTCTGCTGGAGGAGCTGCGCGAGGACCTCACCGCCGACGACCGGCTGATCGTCTCGGACAACACCATCCGCTCGATGCTGCTGCGCAACTACCGTGAGGCGCTGCGCACTTCGCCGTACGGCTGGATCGACGACGCCCTGGCCCTCACCGCGTCCTGGGGCTTCGACCCGGCGCGGATCAAGGTGCCGGTGCTGCTGTGGCACGGCAAGGACGACGTCTTCTCCCCGGCCTCGCACGCCTCCTGGCTCGCCGACCGCATCCCGCGCGCCACGGCCGTCCTGGAACCCACGTCGGCCCACTTCGCCGCACTGCGCGCCCTGCCCGCCGTGCTGGACTGGCTACTCGCCGAAGCGCGGACACACTGATGATCGGCGGACGGCGCCGCCTCACTCGGCGGCGCCGCCCGACCCGGGATCACACGGACAAGGGCTCCAGATCCCGGTAGATGCGCCGATCACGGCTTGCCAGCAGGGTGATGCCGTTGTCCTCCCCGAGCAGCAGGCGCAGTTCTGCCAGCGCGTCGTCCCGCAGGGCGCGGGCCTCGCCGTCACGGCCTAGGGCCCGCAGGGCGAGCCCCAGGTTGGTGACCACGGCGAGCGTCTCGGGGTGGTGGCGCCCGAGGGCCTCGCGCAGCACCGGCAGCGCCGCCTCGTCCCGTTCCCGCGCCTCCTCGAAGCGGCCCTGGTCGTAGAGGACGTTGGCGTAGTTCACGCTGCAGAACACGGTGTGCGGATGGTGCTCGCCCAGCACCTCCTTCATGCGGGGCCGCACCTTGAGGAACACCGCCTCCGCCTCGTCCAGGTCCTGGCAGCCCCAGTGGAAGATCCCCAGGTTGTTCAGGGCCGCCTGGGTGTACGGATGCGCCTCGCCCGGCACCTTCATGTACTCGGCGAGCACCTCTTGGGCCACCTCGCGGGCCCGGTCCCGTTCGTCGGCCGCGAACAGGTCCGCCGCCAGGTTGAGGTCGCAGGCCAGCGAGTCGGGCGTCGGGGCCGAGTACTGGTCCTTGTACTGCTTGCGGGTCGCCTCCGTCAGCCGACGGGCGTCCTCCAGCTGGCCGTTGCGGCGCAGCGACACCGCCAGGGACTTGGCACAGCGCAGGGTGCCGGGGAACTCCCTGCCCAGGATCCGTTTGTGGGCCGCGTACGCCCGCGAAAGGATGGACACCGACTCCGCGTACCGCCCGACCTCCCTGAGGTCACGGCCGAGCCGCTCGGCCGAGGCCAGCGTGTAGGGATGGTCCGGGCCGAGGACGGCCGTGCGCCGGTCGAGCGTGTCCTGGTCGATGCCGCGTGCCTGGCCGTAGTTGCCCACCATCCGCAGGGCGAGAGCGAGGTTGTTGGCCGCGCTGAGGGTGCGCCGGTGCGACTCGTGGAAGATCTCGCTGAAGCCGTCGTGCGCCTTCTCGGCCAGGCCGACCGCCTTGGTGTACTCGCCGAGGGCCGCCAGGTCGCTGGAGAGCGCGGACATGGTGGCGTAGGTGTGCGGGTGCTGTTCGCCGAGTTCCCGGCGCTGCCGTTCCAGCAGGTCCTCGCCGATCTCCCGGGCCTCCACGTAACGCCCCTGCGAGCGCAGCACGTTGGCGAGGTGGAAACGCAGGTAGAGGTAGTAGACGTCGTCCTCCCCGAGCACCGGCTTCCAGTGCTGGAGCAGGTCCTCCGCGAGGCGCCTCGCGGCCAGGAAGTCACCGCGTTTCCACTGGTAGCGGACCCGGTCGATGAGCAGTCGACGGGTGTCGGCCTCACGGCAGTTGCGGGCGTCGGAAGCGGCCAGGTGCGGCCAGATGACGGCGAAGCGGGGCCAGGTGGCCGGGTCGTCGATGGGTTCGTCACCGTCGGGCCGGGCGCCCGCCAGGACGGTGTGCACGACGTGCCGGGCCTCCCGCTGCTTCTCCTCGGGCATCTGGGCGCGGATCACCGCCTGCACCAGCCGGTGCACCTGGAGGCTGTTGGTCTTCTGGTCGACCTTGGCGAGCGCGAACCGGCCGATCTCCCGGATGACCCGGCCGAGCAGCAGGCTCTCCTGGAGCGAGGGGTCGTACGGCTTGAGCGCCGTGATCATCTCCTTGCTGTAGAGCAGTTGCTGGGAGATCGGCTCGGGAGCGAGGAAGGCGCACAGCTGCAGCAGCCGTACCGCCGCGGGTGATCGCTTCTCCAGCTGCTGGATCGACACGTTCCAGGTGGCCGCGACCGTCCGCGGGTAGTCGGGCGGCTGGTTGAGGTCCAGCACCTCGGTGGTCTGCCGGGCCAGCTGTCGCAGATAGTCCTCGATCGGGGTGGCGGTCTCGGCCAGCCAGGCCGCCGCCTGTTCGACCGCCAGCGGCAGATCGCCGAGCGCCTCCGCCACCCGGTCGGCGTCCCCGGCCGTCAGGCCGTCCTCGCGGCGCCGGGTCAGGTGCTCGACGCTCTCCTTGCGCTCGAAGACGTCGATCTGCTGGGACGCCCCGTGCTGGGACCAGGCCTGGTTGCGGGAGGTGACGAGGATGTGCCCACCGTCTCCGGTGGGGAAGTAGCGGGCCAGCTCCGCGGGATCGCCGGCGTTGTCGAAGACCAGGATCCAGCGCTTGGTCGGCAGCCCCCGGGACAGCCGCTGCACGGCTTCCTGGCTGGACTTCGTCATGTCGTCCTCGGGGCCCGTCGCGCCTATCAGCGGGGCGAGTTCGGCCAGCGAGGCGACCACGTCGTCGATGTGTTCGGCGGAGATCCACCAGACCAGGTCGTAGTCGGCCATGAAGCGGTGCACGTACTCGATGGCGAGCTGGGTCTTGCCCACCCCGCCCAGTCCGAACAGCGCCTGCGGCTGCGGCGGGCCGGACAGGTCGCCCAGCTGGGTGCGGATCCGGTCCATGATCGGGGCCCGGCCGGTGAAGGTGGTGTTGCGCTGGGGCGCGTTCCAGATGCCGGGGGTGATGCCGGGGAAGCGGGGGGCCGACGGGCTGCTCTCGGCCGGCTGCAGCGGGAGTTCCAGCGCGCGCTGGAGCGCGGCCACACACTCCGTCTCGTCGAGCCGGTGCAGGTCGGTGCACGGCTCCGGGAGCGGAACCTCCTCGACTCGCAGCGGCACCACCGAGCTGCGGGCGCCCTCCGGGGTCCGCTCGCCGAGGGCACGCCAGACGGAGTCGGCGTACCGGGACTCCTGGAAGGTCTTCGACAGCAGCACCACGGTGTGGGCGGTCGTCTCCGCCGGCTCGACCGGACCGGTGGAGATCTCGTGCAGCGTGACCTCGCAGCCGGCCCGCTTGAGGAGGTATTCGACCCAGTCGGCCCACATCCGCTTCTCCGCCGCGTACGCGACCACGACATCGGCCACGCTGGTCAGCGGCCGGCGCCTGAGGTAGGCGTCCCGGCAGCGCAGCCGGACCGGTTCGGGGATCTGCGGCAGCGAGGTGACCTCGCGGTCGGAGATGACGGCCGTGAGCCGCTCGAAGGCGGACAGCAGCGAGTTGGCGATGCCGCTCTCGTCGCCGACGGTGGCGAGGGTCTCCTCGTAGGCGTAGTACGGGCGGTAGGGGATCTCGACGTTGCCCCAGTAGGCGCTGAGCTCCTCCTGGCTCAGCGGCCGGCCGTCCGCTCCCTTGGGCAGCCCCTCGAACCGCATCCGGGCCAGCGCGCGGCCGGCGTCGACCTTCTCCTTCTCGCCCTCGTCGATGCGCATCGGCACCGGCAGGACCCGTATCCGGCGCGGCCGGTAGCCCTCCTCGACACTGCGGGCGACCACCGCCGCCCCCTCCAGCGCCTGGTCGCTGAGGGTGAAGCAGTCCACCAGGACGTCGGGCATCTCCATGGTGCAGATGTCGGCGTTGTCCGAAAGACCGGTGCGGCTGTCGATCAGGACATAGTCGTACGTCCCCTTCATGCTGGCCCTGAGCGCCCTGAGGAAGGTGCCGCCGCCGAGCCGCTCGTAGAAGTTGTCCCACTCGAACGAGGTGACCGCCGCCGAGTAGGCCCGGTCCTGGCGGCCCGCGGAGAGGAAGTCGAGAGAGCCGCCCTCGGGGAAGTGCAGGTCGAAGCGCTCGGGTCGGATGGACACGGCGTGCTGCTCGACCTGGGCGTAGGCCAGGTGCCAGTCGTCGGGGCGCTGGGTGCCCGTGGTCGCGGCCCAGGCGTAGTCCTGGATGATGTTGATGACCCCCGGCGTCGCGGACAGCGCCTTCGGGTCCAGGAACGGGTGGAAGAAGCGGTGCAGGCCGGGGGCCTCGAGGTCCCAGTCCACGGCGAGCACGCGTTTGCCGTTGGCCGCGAGGATCCAGGCGGTGTTGGCCAGGGCCATGGTGCGGCCCGTACCGCCCTTGTACGAATAGAAAGTGATGACACGTCCGTCGCGCGGGCCCGTCATGCTTCTCCTCCGTGGTCGGGTCCGCCTTCCGGGTACGGCGGCTGGATGGGGCCCAGCAGACGGGGCCTGGGCACGTGCGGACCCGGCGGCGGATGGGCCTCCGCGTGTTTGAGGTACTGCCGGGTGGTGTGCGCCACGACGGCGGGCAGCACGTCGGTGAACGCCTTGAGCGTGGGGACGCCGTTGACCGCGGTACGGCAGTCGGTGCGTCTGCCGCGCTCAAGCAGCAGCGGGAGCGTGCGCTCGAACTCCGTGGTCAGGCGCTGTCCCTCGTCGCCGTGACACTGCAGGTCGGCCCGGTTCCAGGGGACGACCGCGCTCACCCACGGCTGGGCCTGGGCGTCGAACGCCTTCAGCCTGCGCCGCCGTTCCTCGTCGGTCAGCGTCCACCGGTCGACGAGCAGGATGCGCGGCCGGCCGGTCTTGCCGCTCTCCTCGCCGGTGCCGGGGGAGAGCGGGCCGTCGGTGTCCTCGTCGTCGAAGGAGGAGACCGTGGGCCGGTAGTCCAGCGAGCGGATCAGCTCCTCCGCCAGGGCGGGCAGCGGGCGCGTCGACTCCGAGTGGTACGGGTTCCAGTCCAGCGCGTCCTCGCCGTAGGGGCGCGGGTCCCGGTCCTCGGGGACGCTGTCGCGGGTGGGCGCGGCCACCGTCAGATGGATGTGCCGCGGTTCCTCGCCGCGCGGCCGGAACGCACTCGGTGTCGACTCGTAGTCCCGCAGCCGGCCGGGCGGCAGCGGCGACTCCTCGGCCACCTGGACGATCCGCTGGGCGAGGGTGAGGACGGTCTCCTCGTACTCGTCGCGCAGCCGGCTGAGTTTGATGAGCCCGTAGAAGCCGTTGGTCGCGTAACGGTCGCCGAAGGTCGTCCGGTCGAGGTGTATGTGGCGTATGGAGTCCGGCAGTTGGTGGAAGTCGACGCGCGTCCACAGGGCCGGGACGATGGCGGACACCTCGCGTCCGCCGGCGGCCCTGGCGTGCAGGATGCGCTCGTTGAACGCGAACAGTTCCCGGCCGCACATCTCGCTGGTGAAGTAGCGCGGTGACAGCAGCGGCACGAAGACCCGGCAGCGGGCCAGGTTCTCGCTGAGCTTCCTCGGCCACCCCACGCCGGAGCCCATCTCCCGGTCTATGAAGCCGACTTCGGCACCGGCGGGCAGATCGGTCAGCGCCATGATGTGGTTGCACAGGTCCCGATAGAGCTGGTGCACCCAGTGGTCGGGGTCGCCGCCGCCCGACCCCCACGGCGGGGTGTGGGCGTAGCTGAGGAAGAAATAGGGCTGCCCCTCGGCCGAGGCCTGCCCCCACTCTCCGTCAGGTGTGTCCAACACGCCCCCCTGCGCGTCGATGACCCCGTAGCCGGAGCCACCTGGAACCGGAAGAACAATGTGCCTGACCAAGGGCCTGGGCGGTTCACTTAATTCAGGTCATTTCGGGAGCGATATCTGGACAGTTGATCGCGTACGTCGTCCACGACGGCCCTCATACCGAAGAGCGTGACCGTCTTTCCGGACCACCGACCCCGGGTGAGGAGCTTGCCCGGCAACCGCGCGCCCATCTCCGCGAAGTCCCGGTCGTCCAGGGCCACATCCTCGTACGGGTACCAGTTGCCCGGCGCTCCGACCACGCACCGGTACTCGCGTGTGGGCGGTGCCGGGGTCATGCGGTACTCGGCGAGATGGAAGGCGCTGCACACCTCGAACCCGACGCGCAGCAACAGCACTTCGGCGTCCGCCGCGTACAGCCGGGCGAGCGGGGAGCGCTCACCGAGGTGGCAGTGCGGGTCGTGTCCGGACAGCAACTCGGCGGCCCGCGCCCCGATTCCGGCCAGCGAGGTCTGCGGATGCGCGCTGCGTACGGCTCCCCTCGTGGTGCGCACGCACTCGGCGAGCGCGCCCATCGACGGGCAGGGTGTGGTGTCCTGGTCGAAGGGCGGCATCTTCCTCGCCCGGTACACGGCGGCCTCCTCCGCGCTCAGGTGGGCGACGCGGGCCCGGTGGGCGCGGGAGGTGTCCGAGTTCTCCGGGGTGAAGGCGGGCACCACGAGGGTGCCGTCGGGTCCAAGGGCGGCCAGCAGCGCGTCCCGGACCAGGGTGGGGGGCAGGCCGGTGCCACTCAGCGAGGTGTGCACCATGAGGACACCGCCGGGTCGGATGCCCAACTCGCCCAGCAGCAGGCGCAGTCGCGTCAGCTCAGACAAGACGCCGCCACTCCGCGTGCAGCTCCTCCAGGAAGGCGGCGCCGCTCTCGGTGAGCTCCCTCGCGGGCAGTCCGGTCAGCCGGGTCAGTGCCCGTTCCGTGCGTGCCAGCGCCGAGGCCGCCGCAGCGCTCGAGGGCCCCGCGTGTTCGGCGTCCCCCAGGCCGTCGGACGCCTCGGCGAACAACTCGCCGGCCCTGCTTCCCGGCACGTGCAGATGCGCCGCCTCGCGCAGCGCGGCCAGCCGGGCCCGGCGCAGATGACGCGGTAATTCCCTTGCGAGTACGGCGGGTTCGGCGTCGACGGCAACACCCAGCGCGCCCAGCCCGTGCTCGTCCCCGCGGACGCCCGTCCCGGCCGCGAGCGGGGTGACGACGGCGAGGGGCAGGGGAGGACGAGTCCCCGACGACAGCGCGGTACGAAGCAGATCCCTGAATGCGGCCAGGGCGTCCGGAGTCAGGGGGGCGGACACCTCTGCCGCGTAGACGGCACGCCAGGGGTCGGCGTCGTCGATGAGCAGCGGCGGTGTGCCGTTGCCGTCGGACATCTCCAGCGTCGTCAGCGGCCGCCACCAAGGGCCGGGACCGGTGTCCGTCGCCGACGTGCTGCCGTCGGCGAGACGCACGCTCACCGTGCGGCCGGTGACGGTCGCCTCCACGCGCCCCGGGGCGGGCAGTGTCATGGTGCCCAGCGACGGAAGGTGCAGCTCCCGGGACGGCTGCTCCCAGGACAGCTGCAGGGGGGCCTGGGCGTGAACGGCCGCGGCGACCGCGACGGACGCGCAGCGTGCGGTCGTGGTGGTGCCTGACTGGCCCGAGCGGCGCAGTGAGGACCGTACGTAGGGGTGGGCCAGCAGTCGGTTGAGGTGGGTGGCGCCGTCGTCGTCCGCGTCCAGGCGCAGCAGGGCGTGCCAGGTCTCGTCCCAGTCCGGGCGCCCGGCGAGCCGCTCGTTGGCGGCGGCCAGCCGTTCCCGGTCCTGTTTGAGCAGGGCGAAGGACAGCTCGTCGGGGTCGTGGACGCCGGGGAAGAGGGCGCGCTCGGTGATCCGGTCGGCGATGCCGTCGACCAGGGCCCGCAGGTCCGCGCAGAACACGGAGGGATTGTCGAAGCCGTTCTCCGAGCTGTAGCGGTGGGCGTAGAGGCCACCGCCGCAGGACTGCACCACGGGACAGCGACGGCAGGTCTCGGACACGCCCGCGAGGCCCGTCTGACGGGCCCGTACCCCGGGATGCCGGGCGAGTTCCGCGAAATCGTTCCGGAAGACGTCGTACCCCGTGGCGGGGGCCCCGTCGTAGGCGGTCTTCAGCGAGTCGGCCTGCTCGAAGGTGCCGTCGGTCTCCACGACCGCGAGATCGGACGGGGCGAGCCCCATGGCCTCGGTCAGGCTGGGGCCGCCGTGCAGGGTACTGAGCACCGAGTCGAAGGTCCGCACGGGCACCTTGCGGCCCTGCTCGGTCCAGCGGTCGAAAATGGTCAACAGCCAATCGGCGTACGGTGTTTGCGACCCGGAGTCGCCGCGTGGGGGTGGATTGTCCCAGGTGGAGTGCGGCAGGAGGTAGTCGATGCGCGGCGGATCGAGCGCGGTCAGCGCGTCATGGACGGCGACCGGATCGTTGCGGACGTCGACGGTGCACAGCAGCCCGCCGAAGAGATGCCGGTACGGCGGTGTCTGCAACAGGTCGACGGCACGCAGGACCCGGTCGTAGCTGCTCCTGCCACGACGGTCGAGCCGGTGCCGGTCGTTGGCGAGCTTGTCGCCGTCCAGGCTCAGACTCACCCGGACGCCGAATTCCGCGAACACGTCCAGATGGCGTCGGCTCAGCTGAATTCCGTTGGTGTGAATTCGGAGGTCCAGCGGAGTGATATCGGTGAGTGCGGTGGTGAGTTCCGTGCAGATCTCGCGCAGTCGGGCCGGGCCCGCGAGAAGGGGTTCTCCACCGTGCAGAATGACGGATACGGATTCCAGTCCGACGGCTCCGGCATATTCGGCGAGTCGACGGGCCGTCTGGGTGACCGTCCCCTTCTGGATGACGACCGGCCGCGCTTTCCAGCTCCGGTCGGCGTGCTCGTAGACATAGCAGTGGTCGCACGCCAGATCGCAGCGGCTGTGCACCTTGAAGACGAGCTGCTGGAGCGGGGTGTCCGCCGCGGGGTCGGTCATTTACCACAGATTAGTACCTGCGGCCACCCCTGGCGCCCCGGTTCAGGACAACTCCCAGGATACGTGCAGGGATTGATGGGGGACGGGTGTGCTGGTGGGGTTGACCCGGAGTGTGCGCACAGAGCGGTCAGCAGCGGCGATGTGTGGACGCGGATCGTGATCGAGATCGCCAGATGTTGGTGAGGTCTCGATCCATCAGGCATAGTGGCTGCTGCCGCCCTGGCTGTTCGTGTCGCCGGGGCGACGCACAGAACGGACCCCGGCTGAGGGTCCGGCCCCGGGTGAAGCCGGAGCCGGACCGTCGCGCGGAGTCTGCAGAGGCGGGTCCGGCCGAAGCGTCAGCACGGCCGGGCTCGCTTCTCATTGCCCTGGCCTTGGCCGGTTCACCGCTTGCTCAAGTCCGCACGTTCAGCGGAACATCAACGTCACGACACACGCAATGATGGTCGCGATCGCCGCGAGGAGTTCGAACAGCGTCGTCCAGCGCGGGTCGATGGTCCACTTGACGGGGTTTCTTTCCTGGTCTTCCTCGATATCACTTCCTTCCGGTTGCGGGTCATCGGATTCTGACTCTCTCAATTCTTCAGCCCCATTTCGCTCGGTGCGTCATGGGAATCCTCACGGATCCCCCCGCGGAGCCGTGGAAGAACATGAGAGTGCGTCAGTATAGCGAGAAGGCGAGCGCGGAAGTGGGCTGTGCAAGTTCAACGAGGCTGACTTTACAGCCCACTTCTGTCAAGCGAGTGCTGGACAGCGCGACCTACAGTGCACTGTCGAACGTGATGGGCTTGGCGGGACGCCTTTCCGGGACGTCCAGAACCCGCGCGGCCTCGGTCCTGGCCGACTCGCTGGGGACGATCGTCCCGAGCGGGGTGAGTCGACGGGACGTGGGACCGGCGACCGGTCCGCGCTCCGTGGTGGCTTGTGCGTTCATGTGTGCTGATGTCTCCTCTCGAGGGCACCGGTCTGCCCCCGGCCCAAGGGGACCAGAGGGTCCGGTGTCGCTTCGCGATCCATGAGGCAGAGACAGCCCGGGTTTAGGCGGACGATACCTCAGGAGACCATGCCCGGAGCATGGCTTGGGGGCGCGTACACGCTCATACTCGATGGTCCAGGTGAGCATGCCGTCGGGGGTGGTTCATGAGCGCCGCAATTCCGGGTCCTGGCACGACATGGAGTGATCACGACCTGCCCCCGCTCTTCCGCGTTAACGATCAACTCGCGATCACCCATCAGAGTGAATCGTTTCGCGCCGTCCGCGCCCAGTTGGTCGTCCTGCTGGCGGCCACCACCTCGGCCATGCTGGCCGAACGCCTCGACAGCCATGTCCCCGCGCTCCTGGCCGCGCTGCTGTACGCCCTGACCATCGGCATCGGACTGCGCACCACACGCCGTCGTGCCCGCGCACGCTGGCAGGCCCATCGTGCCGTCGCCGAGCTGCTGAAGTCCCTGGCGTGGCAGTACATGGTGCACGGAGGGATCTTCCACTCCCAGGTGGCCAACGCGGACGCGCTGTTCGCGGAGCGGGTCGAGGAACGGCTCAGGGAGATGCGCAAGGTGGGCTGGGAGGACTCCAGGAACGGGGCCCATGCCCGCGGCGAGGGCCAGATCACCCCGGCGATGCGTCAGGTGCGGGCGAAGGCCTTCTCGGTACGGCGGGACATCTACCTGCGTGAGCGATTACTCGAGCAGCACGCCTGGTACCGGCGGCGCGCCGCGCAGGCCCACCGGGCCTCCGTGCAGTGGTCGTCCGTGACCGCCGTACTGACCCTGCTGGCCCTGCTCGCGGCCGTGTTCAGGGCGGCCGGGATGCTCGGCGGCTGGGACCTGACCGGGGTGCTCAGTGCGGCCGCGGCGGCGGGGGTCGCCTGGCAGGAGGTGCGCCGGCACCGGCCGCTGACCTACGCGCACTCGCTGGTCGAGCAGGATCTGGAGACCCTGCGGGTCGAGATGAGCACGACGGTGACCGAGGACCGGTGGGCCCTGGCGGTCGGCGAGGCGGAGCGGCTGGTGTCGCCGCAGCACTCGGACTGGCTCGGCAGGTTCGGTGGCTGACGGCCGGCCACAAGCCGGGTGTCATGGCGCGCGGCGCACATCCGGCTCCCACAGCACGGTCACCGGCACCCCCGTCCGCCGCGCGTAGGCGACCACATCGCCGGTGCCCCCCAGCCCCCGGGCCGGGCGGCCGTCCCACACGGCGATCAGGCGGTCGCAGTGGTCGACGATCCAGCGCCCCGCCGCGAAGTACGCCTCCTCGTGCGTCGGCTCGCGCGGCAGATCGACGCGGTTCGCGCAGGCGCGCAGGATCCTGCGGTACCCGGCGCGCGCCGCGTCGTCGTCGAGGTGCGCCTCGTAGTCCATGCCCGGGATCACCGCCGTCACCGGGACGCCCCCGTCCAGGGCGATGTCCGCGAACAGCTGGTCGGCGCCGGCCGCGAGACAGGTGAACGCCTCCAGGGCGCCGCCGCTGAGGTGTCTGCGCATCTCCGCACGCACACCCGGCAGGACGGAGCCCGGGATGGAGCGGTGCCCCGTCACACCGATCCGGGTGACGGAGGTGAAAGCCGGTGCGGTCGCGGTGGAATCGGTTCCGGCCTGTCGGGTCGTCGCGGTTCCGCTCGTCACGAGAGAGCCTCCCACAGCCGTCGGAACTACACCGTAACGCCGTCGGTGGGGAGCACACAGGGGCGCACCTGCTCACACCGGGCTCGTCGGGCGACGTCCCCTCAGCCCAGCCACTCAGCCCAGCCGCACCCGACGGCCGCTCCCGGCCGAGGACCTGACGGCGTCCAGCAGCCGGTGCACCCGCACGGCGGTGGTGAAGTCGGGGCCGAAGTCGTCTCCCGTGCGGATCGCCCGGGCCAGGTCCGTGTAGACCTGGGCGACGTTGCTGACCGGGGACGGGGTGCCCAGCAGCGGGCGGTGTGCGTCGGGGACGGTGAGCTCCCGGGCGGGGGAGCCGTTGGCCGGGGCGTGGGTCAGGGTGAAGCGGGGGCCCACCAGCGAGTCGTCCGACGACGCCAGGACCAGCCGGCCCGTCCGCCCGTGCACCTCGATCCGGAAGCCGTCGCCGCGCGGACCGCCCGTCATGAAGTGCGCCGAGGCCGCCGCGCCCGACTCCAGCAGACCGCCCAGCACGATCTGGTCCGGGGAGGTCACCTCGATGGGCTCGCCGGTCTCCTCCATCGTGATCCGGTCGATCCGGGTCGCCAGGGTCGCCGAGATCTCGGCGAAGTCCCCGACGGCGTACTGGAACATGTCCAGCGAGTGACCGCCCACCACGGCGAGATGGTTGACGCCCTTCGTCTCCTCGAACAGCGCCGCATACCGCGTGGACCACACCTCGGGCGTGGCGAGCGAGTACAGCAGGGACGCCGACAGCACCTCCCCGATCAGCCCCTGCGCCAACACCTCCCGCAGCAGCCGTACTTCGGGATGGTGCCGGCTCTGCAGCCCCACCGCGTGCCGTACGCCCGCCGCCCGCGCCGCCGACTCGAAGCGCTCGGCGGTCGCCGCGTCCGGGGCCAGCGGCCACTCGCTGTACACATGCCGGCCCGCGGCGATCGCCGCCTCCACCAGCCCGTCCCGGGAGGGGAGTTGGACCGCGACGGTGACCAGGTCGACGTCCGGGTCGGCCATCAGCGCCCGGGCGTCGTCGTACGACTTCTGCGCGCCCCACACCTCGGCGGCGGCCCGCGCCGACGCGGCGGTCGTACCGGCAACTGCCGTGACCTGAAAGTCGTTTAGCGCCCTGAGTGCCGGGAGATGGATGTTGCGACCCCATCCCCGCTCGGCGTGCGCGCCGACGACACCCACCCGGATCCTGTCCGCCATGCCAACTCCCCACGTTTTCCAGGGTGGTTCCCTGGTCCGTCGATAAAAGTACCAGTCGGTTGGTTTTTTTATGGGTCGGGAAGGCAAACTGATCCCGAGAGCACGTCGCGACACAGGCAGGGGTTGGACGCATGGTCAGGCAGGAACGCGCGGAGGTCACCCGGTCGGCCATCCTCGACGGGGCGGCCCGCGCCTTCGACGCCGAGGGGTACCACGGGACGTCTCTCGGGGACATCGTCAAGGAGGCCGGGGTGACGAAGGGCGCGCTCTACTTCCACTTCGGCTCGAAGGAGGAGCTCGCCCAGGCCCTCGTCGACGAGCAGTTCTCCGCCCTGGAGTCGGTCACGGACACGGGCAAGCCCGGGGTGCAGACCGTCATCGACATCGTGCACACCATGGCCCGGCTGCTGGTGGCGGACGTCCGGGTGCGGGCCGGCATCCGCCTGGTCATCGACCAGAGCTCCAAGACGGGCATCGTCAGCGAGCCGTACACCCGGTGGATCGAGCTCTTCCGGGAGTGCCTGGTCCAGGCGCAGCAGCGCGGGGACGTCAAGGCGGACCTCGACCCCGGGCGGGTGGCCCGGCTGATCGTCGGCTCCTGGACCGGGCTGCAGCTCAGCTCCCAGGTCCTCAGCGGGCGGGCCGACCTGACCGAGGAGACCACCCTCATGTGGGAGATGCTGCTGCCGAGCATCGTGCCGCCGCGTCGGCTGGAGCGGTTCCGTCCCGAGGGCACGGCGCTGGTGCCCGAGATGGTCTGACGGGGTGCCTCAGGAGGACACCGGGTCGAGCGACATCGGCTCGATGCGGCCCTCCAGCATGTACCCCAGTCCCTGTACGGCGCAGACGTCGGGCCGCTCGGCGATGTGCACCGGCATCCCGGTCGCCTGCCGCAGCATCTGGTCGAGCCCGGGGAGCAGGGCGGAACCGCCGACCATCATGATCCCGCGGTCGGCGAGGTCGGCCACCAGGTCGGGCGGGCAGTTGCGCAGCACCCGGCCGATCCCGTCCAGGACGGCGGTCAGCGGGGTCTCGATCGCGTCCCGTACGGCGGCGGTGTCGACCTGCACGGAACGCGCGAGGCCGGTGGCGACGTCCCGGCCGTGGATCTCGGTGGAGGCGGGGCCCTGCGGGGTGAGGCCGTTGCCGGAGAGGGCGAGCTGCAGCGGTCGTACGGACTGACTGGGCAGCATCAGCTCGTGCTCGTGACGCAGGTGCTGCACGATCGCGTGGTCGACGGCCTCACCGCCGACCGGGACGCGCTCGGCGGTCACGATCGACCCGAGCGAGAGCACGGCGACCTGGGTGGCGGCGGCCCCGCACACCATGATCATGGTGGCCTCGGGCCGCTCGACGGGCAGTCCGCAGCCGACGGCGGCGGCGATGAGGGTGTCCACGAGCTCGACGCGCCGCGCCCCGAGTCCCACGAGGGTCTCGATCGCCGCGCGCTGGGCCAGCGGGTCGGCGTCGTGCGGGGTGCAGGCGGCGGCCCGCAGGCGGGGCTTGCGGCGCAGATTGCGGCGGATCTTGTCGCCGAGCAGATGGCGCAGCATGCGCTGGGCCATCTCGATGTCGACGACGGTGCCCCCGGAGACGGGCCGTACGACACGGATGTAGTCGGGGGTGCGGCCCGTCATCTTCTCGGCGAACTCACCGACCGCGATCAGCGCGCCGGTACGGGTGTTCACGGCGGCGGCCGACGGCTGGTCGACGACGAGCCCGGCCCCCCTCACGTACACCCGCGTCCTCGCCGCGCCCAGGTCGACGGCGAAGTGGCAGCGGCGCAGCTGCTCCAGACTGGCGGTCATCGCAGGTCCTCCCGAGAGCACAGACCGTGGGCCGCGCCGGGTGGCGGGCTTAGTGGCATTGTGCGGCGCCGGGGTAGGAGGGGCCCTTATTGAGGGGCCGGGTGGGGTGCGGCTAAATGGGCGATTTTGTCGCTTATGTCTGATCTGGGTGTCTTATGGGGTTCTCCCCTCCGGGTGGGCGATCACCCCGAGCTCCGCCAAGTCCTGTGGGCGGAGCCGCAGTTGGTCCGCCGTCGCCTCGACATCCTCCCGCGGTCGCTTGAGGATCGCCGCCGCCAGTTCGGGTGCGATGACGGAGAAATAGCTGTCCGGGGTGGCGTACGTGGCGCCGGGAGCCGCCAGGGCCAGGGCGCCGCCGGAGCCGCCCTCGCCGACGAGGAGGGTGGTGATCGGGGTGCGGGCCGAGGCGACCGTGGTGAACAGGTCGGCGATGGCCGCGCCCGCGCCCTGACGTTCGGCCTCCGCGTCGTTGGCCGCGCCCGGGGTGTCCACCAGGGTGAGCACCGGGATGCCCAGACGGTCCGCGAGGCGGATCAGGCGGGTGGCGGTGCGGTAGCCGGCGGGGCGGGTCGCCGTGCCGGTCTGGGCGGCGTAGGCGATGGTGCGGCCCCCGCGCTCCCCGAAGCCGCACAGCATGCCCGGGTCGGTGCCGCCGCAGCGGTCACCGGAGATGGCCGCGCGGTGGGTGAAGTAGCCGTCCAGGTAGTCGGCCGCGCGCGGTCGCTCGACGGAACGGGCACGCCGGACCGCGTCCCACCCGGTGGCGGGGAGATCAGTGGTGCCGAGGGGGGCCGGGACGGGGGCGGGTTCGGCGTGCGGTGTGGGGTGGGCTGCGCCGGTCGAGTCCGTGGGTGTGGAGTCGGTGCTTCCGGGCGCCGGGTGTCGGGGGGCGGGCGCCACCTCGGTGGTGTGACCGTCGGTGGCGCTGTCCGACGGCCTCGCCAGCAACCGCAGCCACATCCCCAGCGTCCGCCGCAGCTCCTCCGGTCGTACGACCGCGTCCACCGCGCCCGCCGCCACCTGGGCCTCCGCTGTGTACGCCGACGGGTCGGCGTCCGGAGGGCGGACCCGGGAGCCCGCGAAGCCGACCTGGGCGCCCGGGAGAGCGAGGATCACGTCCGCGCCGGCGCCCAGGGTGGCCCAGCCGCCGCCCGTGGTGGGGTCGCGCAGTACCGCGATCTGTGGGAGACCCGCCTCTCGGGTGAGGGCCGACTGGCATGCCACGCGCTGGAGTTGGGTCAGGGCGAGCATGCCCTCCTGCATACGGCTGCCGCCCGTGGCCACCAACGGGACGACGGGAAGCCGGTGTTCGCGGGCGTATGTGTACGCCGCCTCCAGACGGTCACCGGTGCGTTCACCCAGCGAGCCGCCGAGGAAGCCGAACTCGAAGGCGATCAGGACGGCTCGGGTGCCCTCGACACGCGCGGTGCCGCAGATGACCGACTCCTGCTCGCCGGTGCGTTCGGCGGCACGGGCGCGCGAGGCGTCGTAGCCCTGCCAGGCGAGGGGTCCGTCGGGCTTCGACTGCCGTTCGGGGTACCGGATTTCGGCGAAGTCGTCGGCCACCAGGGCCACGACCTGGCGCGCGGACAGCCGCTCAGCCATGCAGCGCCCGCTTCATGATCTTCCCCATGTCGTTGCGGGGAAGGGCGGCGAGGTGGTGGACCACCCGCGGGCGCTTGTGGGGGGCGAGGCGGGCGGCCACATGGTCCGCCAACTCGTCCAGAGCGGGCGGGGACTGAGGATTCTCCGGGACGATCCACGCCACGATCCGCTCGCCCAGATCCGGGTCCGGCTCCCCGGTCACGGCGGCCTCCCGCACCCCCGGGTGCTCCAGCAGCGCGTTCTCGATCTCGCCCGCCCCGATCTTGTAACCCCCGCTCTTGATCAGGTCGGTGGCCTTCCGGCCGACGATCCGGACGTATCCGTCCGCGTCCCGCACCGCCATGTCCCCCGTGCGGAACCAGCCGTCCGCCGTGAACGCCGCCACCGTCGCGTCCGGCCGGTTGAGGTACTCGGTGAACAGGTTCGGCCCGCGCACCTGGATCTCGCCGACCGTCTCGCCGTCGTACGACGTGATCGGCGACCCGTCCTCCTCCACCAGCCGCAGCTCCACGCCCGGCAGCGGTACGCCCACGGTCCCGGCGCGTGGCTCGCCGTCCGCGCGCACGCTGGTGTTCATGAGGGTCTCGGTCATGCCGTAGCGCTCGATGACCCGGCGGCCGGTCGTGGCCGTGATGCGCTCGTGGTCGTGCACGGGGAGCGCCGCCGAACCGGAGACGAGCAGCCGGGCCCCGCCCAGTGCCTTCACCAACTCGGGGTCTGTCGCCAGGGTTTCGGCGATGCGGTGGTACATCGTCGGGACGCCGAAGAGCATGGTCGCGCCGGCGTTCAGCTCGCGGGCGACCCCGTCCGTGCTGAACCGGCCGAGGTGACGGACCGAGCCGCCGCGGCGGAGCGGGCCGAGGATGCCGAGGACCAGGCCGTGCACATGGAAGAGGGGCAGGCCGTGCACCAGGATGTCGTCCGACGTCCACTGCCAGGCGTCGGCGAGGGCGTCCAGCGTGGTGGCGATTGCCCGGCGGGGGAGCACGGCGCCCTTGGGCGGCCCTGTGGTGCCGGAGGTGTAGACGACCAGGGCGGGGTCGCCGTCCTGCGCCGCACTGTCGGGGGCAGTGCCGCCGGTGCCGTGCACGTCGATGTCGACGCGCTCCAAGTCACCGACAGCCGCAGGCAGTTCGGCGCCCGGCGGGACGAGCAGCAGGACCGGCGCGCTGTCGTTCAGGATGTGCCCGAGCTCCTTCTCCCCGGACTTCGGGTTGAGCGGCACCGCGGCCACACCTGCCTCCAGCGCCGCCACCACGGCCACCGCGGTCTCCAGTTCCGCGGTCGCCCAGACGGCCACGCGGTCGTACCGCGCGAGACGGCCCGCCAGGGCGCCGGTCGCGGCCGCGAGTTGCGCGTAGGTGAGTGAGCGGTCGCCGAACCGCAGGGCGGGACGGTCCGCCGTGGCGCCCCTGAGGGCCGGGAAGAGAGAGGTCACGCTTCACAACTCCTAACGTGTTTTCGCCTGTCGGTCCTACCCGAAGCCCGGAACCACCAACACCAGCCACACCACCGCGGGTACCACCGCCACCACGATGCCCCCGTAGATCATCAACTGCCGGAAGAAACGCTCGCGGTCCACGTCCGGTGCCGCGGCCAGCACCAGCGCGCCGTTCGTCGAGAACGGGCTCACGTCCACGACCGTCGCCGAGACCGCCAGCGCCGCCACCATCCCGACCGCCCCGATCTCGCCCTGCGCGAGGAACGGCACCGCCAGCGGGATCAGCGCGCCCATGATCCCCACGGACGAGGCGAACGCGGAGACGATCGCGCCGATGTAGCACAGCAGTACGGCGGCCAGCAGCGGGACGCCGATGCCGCCGACGCCCTCACCGGCCCACTTGATCGTGCCGATCTCCTCCAGCACGCCGACGTACGTGAGAACACCGCAGATCAGCAGCACCGTGGACCACGCGATCTGCCCGACCGCTTTGCGGCTGTCCTCCGGCCAGGCGGCGCTCAGGATCACCGCGAGGGTGATGGAGGTGAGCCCGGCGTCGAGGTCGAAGGCGAGGACGGCGACGACCAGGGCGACCAGAGCGGTGAGGGTGGCGATCCGCGCGGGGGTGAGACGGGTGGTGTCGGGGGCCTCGGTGCGGGTGGCCACGGCGGTGGCGGGGCCGCTGCCGGAGGAGGGGGCGGGAGCGGCGCCGGTGCCGTCGTCCGGTGCGTCCCGCTTGTCGGGAGCATCCCCGGCCCCGGCGGCCTCGTCCAACGGGACCGCACCCTGCGCCCACAGCTTCAGCCCGCCGAACAGCACGAACATCACGCCCGCGATGACGAGGTTGACGATGAGCGAGGCCAGGAAGAGGAACACCTCGTTGCCCGGGAGGTGCTCGCGCTCGACGATGCCGTTGACGATCGTGCCGTAGATGCTGATCGGTGAGAAACCGCCGCCCTGGGCGCCGTGCACGACCATCGCGCCCATCAGCAACGGGCTGATCCCGTACCGCGCGGCGAAGCTCAGCGCGATCGGCGCGACGATCGCGACCGCGGCCGGGCTGACCGCGCCGATCGCCGTCAGCGCGCCGGTGATCGCGAACATCACCCATGGGATCAGCGCCACCCGCCCGCGCACCAGCCGGATGGACGCGTGGACCAGCCAGTCCGTGGTGCCGTTGGCGCGAGCGATCGCGAACAGGTACGTCACGCCGACGAGGACGACGAACAGGTCGCCGGGGAAGCCGGCGAAGATGCCGTCCGCGTCGAGGTCGGCGACGAGCTCGCCCACGGCGAACGCTGCGGCGAAGGCGAGTGCGCCCATGTTGACGGAACGGGTGGTGGCGATGACGAACACCACGACCAGGACGAGGATCGAGATGAGTTCTGGGGACATACGGGCTCCCGTCGTTGGGCCCCGGAGCGGTGGGGTGGGCCGACTGGCTCAGTGGACAATTGGCTGAGCCACTCAGCCACATGGGGGATGGCTGGTTAGCGTGGTGCGGGCCAGGCGGCACGTCAAGGGGGCGCGCAAAATTGGCTCAGCCACTTGGCCAATTGGCCACCTATGGGGTGTTACTCTCCCGACGAACGAGAGGGGGACCCGTGACCGACGCCCTGCGCCCCATGACCAAGCCGCGGCTCTACGAGCAGGTGCTCGACCGGCTGCGCCAGTACGTCGCCGAGGGCGGGCTCCGGGCCGGCGACCGGCTCCCGCCCGAGCGCGACCTTGCCACCCGCCTCGGCGTCAGCCGGGCCTCCGTGAAGCAGGCCATCGTCGTGCTGGAGGTCCAGGGGCTGGTCGAGGCACGGCACGGCGGCGGGACGTATCTCGTCCGGGACAGCCTCGACGTCGAGCCCGTCGAGAAGATGGTCGAGCGCCGCCGGCGCCTGCCCGACGTCCTCGACGCCCGCGAGGCCCTGGAGACCAAGCTCGCCGAACTGGCCGCCGAACGCCGCACGGACGAGGACCTGGTCGCCATGCGCATGGCCCTCGCCAGGATGGCCGGGGAGATCGAGGACGGCGGTCACGGCATCGAGGGCGACCGGCTGTTCCACGCGGCCGTCACCGGCGCCGCGCACAGCTCTCTCCTCGCGGAGTTCATGCGCTCCATCGCCGACCAGATCGCCGAGAGCCGCACCGAGTCCCTGCGCCAGCCGCACCGCCCCGAGCGTTCCCTCGCCCAGCACCGGGCGATCCTCGACGCCATCGCCCTCCAGCGCCCGGGCCAGGCGGCCACGGCGATGCGCCGCCATGTCCGTACGGTGGCGAAGGTACGGCTGCTGGACTGGGAGCCGGAGGAGGACGGGTAGCGGCGACCGCCGTGCGTCGGGGGGGGGGGACCCGGGATCGCGCTACCGGGATTCATTCGCAGTGCATCGGGCTTCAGCCCGGTGGTGAAGCGAATCTGTGATGGCGACGCGGAGCGTCGCCGTGTCTTGTCCGGCGGAGCCGGGTACCGCGTGTTCATCACCTATGGTGCGGAGCACCGCCCAGGTTCCTGCGCCGCGCGGAGAAGAAGCTGAAGAAGGCCCAGCGCGAGATGTCCCGCAAACAGAAGGGATCCAGGAACAGGGAGAAGGCGCGACTCAAGGTCGCCAGCGCCCACGCACAAGCGACAAACGCCCGCCGTGAGTTCCACCACCAGCTCTCCACCCGGCTGATCCGCGAGAACCAAGCGATCGGCGTGGAGGACCTGGCGGTCAAAGGACTGGCGCGCACCAAGCTGGCCAAGAGTGTGCATGACGCGGGCTGGTCGCAGTTCGTACACATGCTGGAGTACAAAGCGGCTCGGTACGGGCGGACCCTGGTGAAGATCGGCCGGTTCACACCGACCAGCCCGCCCTTGCGCATTAGGACCTGGGCCTGTGCCGCCTGTGGCGCGATCCATGACCGGGACCACAACGCCGCGAAGAACGTCAAAACGGCCGCCGGACTGGCGGTTACAGCCTGTGGAGCGCAGGTAAGACCAGGACTACTCCCGGCACAGCGCGACGAAACAGGAAGCCACGGATTCCCGTCCGAACCCCGTGCCGCGTAGCGGCACAGCAACGGACGAGAAGGCCAGAATCCTCGGGCTTCAGCCCGAGGAGCAAGTCAACGCGCGGCCCGCAGCACCGCTTCCACCACCGTCTGCACCGACGCCGGGTGCAGGAACAGGAAGAGGTTCGGCTCGACCAGCTCCAGTTCCATCACCCGCGCCCGCCCGTCCTCCCCGTCGACGAGATCCACGCGCGCGTACAGCAGCTCCGGCGCATCCGGTACGGCGGCCAGGGCGCGCTCGGCGACCGCGAGTTCGGCCGGGGTCGGCGTCCAGGGCTCCAGGCCCGGGTGGGCGACCTTGGCCGCGTCGAAGGCGGTACCGGGAGCGAGAACCGCCCGCTTGCGGCTGGCGTGCAGCAGTCGGCCCCCGAAGAACTGCAGCGCCCGCTCACCGCCCGCGTCGATGCCCCGCATGTACGGCTGCACCATCGCGGTCAGCCCCTCGGCGTGCATGCGCTCCAGTTGCCGTACGGCACTGTCGTGCTGCTCGGGCCTGTACCGCGCGGCATACCGCGCGCCCGCCCCGGAGGTGGGCTTGACGACGTACTCGTGGTCGCGGGGCAGGTCGGCGGGGTCGCCGGGCGCGAGATACCGGGTCGGCACCACCGGCACCCCCGCCTCCGCGAGCTCCCCGATGTACCGCTTGTCGGTGTTCCAGCGCACGACCTCCGCCGGATTGGCGAGCCGCGTCACCTTGGCGCACCGCTCCGCCCACGCCACGAACTCGGCCGCCCGCCAGCTGTAGTCCCAGGTGGACCGGATGACGGCCAGGTCGTACCCGGCCCAGTCGACGTCACCGTCGTCCCAGCACACGGCCTCCGCCTCCGCCCCGGCCTCGCGCAGCGCGGCCACCAGCACGGGCAGGTCGGCGTCCTTGCTGGGTTCGGGCCGGGGGTCGTAGGTGACGAGGGCTATGCGGGGCACGGCGGGTTCCTTTCCCATGGGGGTCGTCCGGCAGGCTATCCGCGGCAGGGGAAACCGCGGCAACCCGTTTACCTTCCCCCTTGGTGAAGCCCCACCATCGAGGGCGAGGAACGGAGGAGGCCGTATGGAGTGGCTGACGATCGGGGCCTTCGCGCGGGCGTGCCGTCTGTCGCCGAAGGCGTTGCGGCTCTACGACGAGTTGGAGCTGCTGCGTCCGGCCCGCGTCGACGCGGCGACGGGCTACCGCTACTACACGCCGGTCCAGCTCGAACAGGCCCGGCTGGTGGCGTGGCTGCGGCGGCTGGGCATGCCGCTGGCCCGGATCCGTACGGTGTGCGCGCTCCCGCCCGCTGCCGCCGCCGACGAGATCCGCGCGTACTGGGCGCAGGTCGAGGCGGAGACGGCCGTACGGCGGGATCTCGCCGCGTTCCTCGTCGACGAGCTGGCGGCGACGCCGAGGAAGGACACCACCGTGCTCGAACTGCGTTACTCCGCCCACTCGGACCCGGGCCTGGTCCGCCCAGCCAACCAGGACACCGCCCACGCGGGCGCCCGACTGCTCGCGATCGCCGACGGCTACGGCCCGGCGGGCGCCCCCGCCAGCAGCGCGGCCGTGGCGGCGCTGCGGTTCCTGGACACCGCCGACCTCCCGGCCGGCAACGTCCTCAACCTCCTGGCGGACGCGGTGCACGGGGCGACCGAGGCGGTACGGGACGTGGCCGCGGGCACCGACGAGAACGGCACGACCCTGACCGCCCTGCTGTGGACCGGCTCCCGCCTCGCCCTGGTGCACATCGGCGACTCCCGTGCCTATCTCCTGCGCGGCGGCGCCCTCTTCCGTATCACCCACGACCACACGGTGGTCCAGTCGCTGATCGACGAGGGCCGGCTGACCGCGGAGGAGGCCGGCACCCACCCCCAGAGGGCCCTGCTCCTCAAGGCCCTCACGACCGGCACCCCGGACCTGAAACTGCACGACGCCGAACCCGGCGACCGCTATCTGCTGTGCTCCGACGGCCTCTCGGGCGTCGTCCCCGACACCACCATCCGCGACCTGCTCACCACCGCCGCCGCCCCCGACACGGCCGTCCACTCCCTGGTCGACGCGGCGAACACCGCGGGCGGCCCGGACAACGTCAGCTGTGTGGTGGCGGACGTGGTGGAGACGGCGGCCCGGCCCGCTGCATCATGACGCCATGTCGATGTCCGGAACCGACGCGTACGACGGGGAACCCCATCTCCCCCCGCTCGTCGAACGAGCCCTCACCGCGGCCCGCGCCCACGGCTTCTCCTACTCCTGCCGCCCCGAACAGGGCCGTCTGCTGCAGGTTCTGGCGGGCGGGGCCCGGACCCTCGTCGGGGAGACCGGCACGGGCTGCGGGGTGGGTCTGGCCTGGCTGGTCTCGGGGGCGCGGGAAGGTGTACGGCTCCTCAGCGTCGAGCGCGACCCGGAGCGCGCCCGCGTCGCCGCCGAGGTGTTCGCCGACCGCCCCGACGTGCGGATCCTCCACGGCGACTGGCGGCGCATCGAGGCCCACGGCCCCTACGACCTTCTCGTCCTCGACGGCGGCGGCACCGGCAAGACCCCCGACGACACCCCGGCGGAGCCGGCCCGCCTCCTCGCGCCGGGCGGCAGAATCGTGATCGACGACTTCACCCCCGCGTCGGACTGGCCGCCCCGGCACGGCGGTTCCGTGGACCGCCCCCGCGTCTTCTGGCTGGAGCACCCCGCCCTGAACACGGTCGAACTCCCCCTGGCCGAGGACCTGGCCACGCTGGTGGGGACGCGACGCCGGAGCGCGGGGCGGTAGGGCGCGATCAGCGCACCGCAACCCTTTGCAGCAGGCCCCACGTGAACTCGGCCACCACCTCCCGGCGCACGCCCTTCTCGTCCGGGGCCGTGAACGTCAGGCCCCAGCGGGTCGGGGCCGTGCCCTCCAGGGGGCGGGCAGGGGGGAAGGCGTGGGCCGCCTCGTCCACCGTGCAGGACCATGGGGTGAGGTCTTCGAGGGTGCGCAGGGCAGGGCCTTCGGCTTCCGGTGCCCTGATCAGCCACTCATTCCACACCGTCGAGCCGTTCGGGGCCAGGAGCGCCTCGAAGCACAGGTCGGGCCAGAGGGGGACGGGCCAGAGCCAGGCCTCGCACTCCAGGTCGCCGACCTTGCGGGTCAGGACGGTCTCGGGGGCGCCGAGGACGGAGCGGTAGCGGGAGGCGGGGGTGCGGGACCGCGGTGAACGGACCATCGCCTGCCAGCGTTTGTTGGCCTCCCGCATGTCCGCGATCGATACGCCCAGCGCGTGCCGGGCGTCCTCCACCAGGCCGGGGTTGTGGTCGGCCATGCGGCGCAGCAGGACCAGCTGGAAGTCGAGCGGGGTGAAGGGCGCGCTAGCCGCCTGCTTTCCGGAGGGCATGCCCCCCATCGTCCCCCACCGCCCATTTCCTTGGTGCTCCGCCTCCGGGCGCCTCAGTCGGTGTCGAGGGGAAGACCGTGCTCACCCCTTCGGGCCTCCGCGCGCTCTTCCCCTCGACACCGACGCGCCCTCCGGCTCCGCACGGGCGACACCGGGACGGCGTCCATCGGGCAGGAAGAGGACCGAGTTGATGTACCGCGGGCGGTGGAGGAAGGGCAGGACGCGACGGAGGAGACCCTGGTTGACGACGTACGACGCCGTCTCCTGGTGGGCCTCCAGGGGGAAGCCGGACAGCGGGACCCAGGTGGCGCGGGGCAGCACCCAGCCGTCGTAGCCGAGGAGGGACAAGTACGTCACCACCGGGCCGATCGGCTGGATCCGGGACTCCAGTTCGACGAAGAGCGCGGGCCGGTCGCGCGCGAGGATTCCCGTGGCCCCGCGCAGCACCGCCAGCTCGCTCCCGTCCACGTCGATCTTGATGAAGCCGACGTCCTTGAGGTCCAGTTCGTCCAGCGTGACGCAGCGGACGTCCACCGCCCGGCCATGGATGTCCCGCCGGACCAGGGAGGACACCCCCCGGTCGCCCTCGTCGCCGGGCGGCAGCCACAGCCGGGCGGTCCCCGGCCGGTCCGTGGCGGCGGCCTGCACGACCTGGACGTTCGCCGGGGCCGCCGAGGTCAGCAGCCGGGCCAGATGGGGTACCGGCTCGACGGTCACCACCCGCCGCGCCCGCCCGGCCAGCCGCCGCGTCCACGGCCCGTACCAGCCGCCCACGTCCACCGCCGTCCGGCAGTCCGCCGGGCACAGGTCGGCGAGTCGCGCCAGCTCCGGTTCGAAGCGCGGGTACACGGCCCGGGCGGCCGCCGCGACCAGCCGGGTGGGCAGAAGGGGGGCCACTCTGGCAGCCCAGGTACGAGCCGGTCCGGTCATGGAGTCATCCGTTTCAGTAAGTCTTCGTGTTCGTCGTCCGTCACCTGCTCACCGGAGGCGGGCAGCAACTGCGGGATGCCGTCGACGATCGGATAGCGGCGGCGCAGCCGCGGGTTGTACAGGGCCTCGTCCGGCGGTACGAGATGCAGGGGGCCCTTGTCGAGCGGGCAGGCCAGGATCTGCAGCAGCGGGTCGTCGGGGTTCATGGGGGCGTCAACTCCTTGGCACCGATGGGGGGTTTGGGCGCCGGATCGTGCTTGGGCATGCTCAGCAGTACGGCGACGGCGAGCACCGTGCCCGCGAGGCGCAGGGCGAGTCGGAGCGGGTCGTGGGGCAGGGACTCGCCGAACGAGAGCGTGCCGAGCACCGCCGTGTACAGGCAGGTCACCGTCGTGCACACCGGCACGATCAGCGAGGCCCGGCAGCGTTGCAGCGCCGCCTGCGACATCACCAGGCCGAACGCCCCGGTGAACAACAGGAGATACGGATACGGGGAGCCCAACAGCTCAACTACCGCGCTGCCGAGCCCATTTGACGTCAGATAGCTCGACACGCCCTTGATCGCGAGCGAGCTGACCCCGTACAGCAGGCCCACCGCCACGCCGTACTCGACGCCGGTCGTGGGCATGCGGTGCCGGTGCCTCGTGCGCCGCTCGGCGGACCCGTACAGCCACACGCCCGCCGCCAGCGACGGCACGCACACCAGCAGGATCAGCTGGTACGGGGCGTCCTGGCTGACCTGGTCCGAACCCTCCTTCAGCGACAGCACGACCATGAGGAGCGCGGCGAGGATGGCACCCAGCGCGTACCGCTCCCGGCCGGTCGTCTCCTCGCCCAGCAGCCGGGCCGACAGCAGGACGAGCAGCACCAGACCGGAGACGAAGATGCCCTGCGCGGCCGCGATCGGCAGCGTCCGGTAGACCGCGAGCTGCGCCCCGAACCCGGCCGCCAGCGAGAGCGAGCCGCCGATCCACAGCGGACTTCTGAGGACCAGCCCGAGCAGCCGCGCCGGTTGCCGGATCGACACCTCGGGCAGGGAGGTGAGCGCCCGTTTCTCCAGGACGAATCCGACGCTGTACAGGGTGTTCGCCAACAGGGCCGCCGCCACTCCCCACCACATCGTCCCGCCCCCTAGGTCTTGCGCGCGTGCAGCAGCAGGATCGACGCGAGCGACGGTCTGGCACACGCCAGCCGGTCCAGTGCGCGCAGCGGACGCGGCACACCGTGGAAGGGCGCCCCCTCCAGTCGTACGACCTCGAAACCGGCCGCCGCGACGAACTCCCGCAGCGCACGAGCCGTGTACAGCCGCAGATGCCCTACGACCTCCCGCCCAGGCCTGCCGTGGATCGCCCGCAGGCTCACCTCCGAGAACACCGGCTGGACGCCCGCCAGCAGCAGACCGCGGTTGTACCAGGCGGCCAAGTTCGGTGTGGACAGCATGAGATGACCTCCCGGGCGCAGGATGCGGCGGATCTCGTCGAGCGCGGCGTCCGGGTCGACGAGATGCTCGACGACCTCGCTGAACAGCACGGCGTCGACGGACGCGGACCCGAACGGCAGCCCCGGACCGGTGAGTTCGCCGCGGATGGCGTACGGCAGCCGGGTGCGGGCGCGCTTCAGGGCGTCCTGGGACCAGTCGACGCCGACGATCGTGTGGCCGGTGAGGAGGGGTGCCGCGGTGGCGGCCGCGGTGCCGTCGCCGCAGCCGATGTCGAGGACGGTGCGCCGGGTCTTTCCGGGGGCTCCGAGGGCCGTGGCCAGCATGCGGGCCTGGCGCAGTGAGCGGGGGGTGCCGGAGGCGACGGGGACGGCGGGGTCCTCGTAGAAGTCTCTGAGGCCGCCGCGGCGCGGGGGTGCGGTGGTGTTCACGGGGCCACCTCCGTGGTGTGCAGGTAGTGCTCGAACAGGTCCCGTAGGTGGGTGCCGTCGCCGTGGCTGAGCAGGGCGCGTGACCAGCGCAGCGCGAGGTGCAGCCGGCCCGCGGTGGAGGCGGTCGTGACCGTGAGGCCGCGGGGCATCCTCGCGGGCGCCGAGAACCACACGGCGTGCGCGCGGCCGGCCTCCTCACCGAAGTCCAAGGGGTACGGGACGCGGCCGATGTTGCTGAGCAGCGTGGTCGAGGTCCAGGGGGCGGCGGCTCTGCGCAGACCGCGGGTGAGGGCCGCCCGCCAGGTCACCGGGGTGACCGGGGCGGTGAGCAGGCTTGCGCCGTGGCCCAGTTGGGGGCGGGTGAGGGATTTCAGGGCCCGCGTGCGTTGTGCCGTGCGGTGCAGGAACGCGGGCATGTCGTCCGAGGTGTGCTTCAACTCGTCGGGTGAGAAGGGGACTTCCACCAGGCGGGTGCCGTTTCCTATCGGCATCGTGGTGTCCCTCGGGCGGTCGTCGACGGGCATGGTGATGCGGAGGGGGCGGGGGTCGGCGCCGTGTTCCCTGTTCCAGTGGGCGATCGTCAGGGCCGTGGTGACCATGAGCTGGTCGTTGACCGTGTAGGGGGAGCCCTTGGGGCGGTGGGGGAGGGGGAGTTCGGTGACGAGGAGGCCGTTGCCGGGGGAGGGTTCGGGGGTGCCTGGTGCTACGCGGGCGGGGCGGGACCAGTTCGAGGGGGTCTCCGGTTGCTGGGGGGTGTCCGGGGCGCGGAGGGGTGGGGCGGCGGGGGAGTTGTCCTTGCCGCCGTAGATTTCGGCCGCCGTGGCGAGGATGCGGAGGCAGGCGGGGCCGTCGAGGGCGGTGTGGTTGATGGTGAGGAAGAGGACGGTCGTGTTTCGGGTGCGGCTGAGTGGGGGCTGGTCGCGCAGTTCCCCGCGCCCCTCAAGAGGTGGGTGCAGGCCCACAATGTCTGTCGCCTCGCTGCCTTCTGCTGGACCTGCTCCCTCCACCACCTCCAGTCGTACGGGTGGGGACAATGACAGGGGAGGTGCTTCGACCAGTGCCCTTGTCCTCGCGTCCCGTAGTGCGTTCCTCCCCGGCGCCGCAAAGGTCACCACCTCCACATCCGGCTCCGCCGTCAGCTCCCACTCGTAGCGGCGGCGGTACCGACCCCCCGGGGCCTCCCGCATCAGGATGCGTGGGTGGCGGTGCAGGGCCTCCAGGAACGCCTTCCGGAGCCGGGACTGGTCCAGTCGGCCCGGCAGGTGCACCTCGATGTGGACCGTCTCCGGTTCCTCCTCCTGGAGGCAGTGGCGGGAGACCTCGTCGACCACCGGGAACGGGATGCGTGTCGGTGGGGTCATGTCGGTTCCGTCCTCCCCTTGCTCACCTCGACCGGCGGCAGTTGCTGTGTCGGTGCCTCGGACTCGGGGGGTGTCTCTTGCTCACGCACGCTCACCAGAGCCGCGAACAACCCGACCAGCGCGAGGAGTTGGGCCACGTGACCGAAGGCCCCGTCCGATGCGCCCACCGGCTCACCGGCTCCCACCGCCGCGGCGATCCCCGCCCCCGCCGGCGCCACGAAGGCGATCGGCACCAGAAGTGCATGGCGCCGGGACGCGAGCAGTGCCAACGCCGGGACCAGCAGGGCGAACCAGCCCGCAATGACCACGCCCACCACCGTGAGCGCGACCACCCCGAGCCACACGCCCGGCGCCGGGGGCACCCGCTGCGGCTCGTCGGGGTTCGGGGAGCGCCTGCGCCACAGCACCAGGCCCACCAGCACCGCCAGTGCGACCCCGCTGCCGATCAGCGCACCGTCATAGGTCGTCGCGGGTTCGTACGACAGCTTCACCGTGCCGCCCGCACCCGCGGGGATGCGCCAGCCCTGCTGCCAGCCGTCGAGCCGCAGCGGGGAGAGCGACTTCCCGTTCAGGGTGGCCTTCCAGCCGTCGTTGTAGTTCTCGTACGTCGTCAGGTACGAGGCGGCGCCGGACCCCACGGTCACCGCGCGTTTGTCGCCGAGCCAGTCCCGAATCCGCAACTCCCGTGCGAGAGACGTCGGTTCGGCGACGGTGCCGCGGATCAGCGTGATGCCGGTCAGGGCGAGCGGACCGGCGTCCCCACCCTCGACGACATGCTCACCGGAAGCGAGGGACAACTTGGCGTCCGAGCGGCCTGACTGACAGAGCGTCACGGTCAGTTCACGCCGCTCGGTCAGGTCCCGGATCCGGCCCGACACGCCGGTCTGGTACAGCTTCCCGTCGACCGCCAGCACCGGCCCCTGGCCGCACGGCAGCGAGAACTTCCGCGTGGCCTTCGGCTGCGGGGTCCGGTACTGGTCGAGGGCCGGGATGTAGGCCTCCGTGAGCCCCACCGGGAGTTGGAGGTCCTCGTCCGCGACCGGGTTGTGCAGGGTCAGCGGGGCGGTCTTGGTGATCGTGATGTCGAGACGGTCGGTCGTGATCGGCGGGAAGCGCACCGCGCCGTTCTCGTCGACACCGGCGACCGTCGCGCCGTCGGGCGAGGTGATGTCGACCTCGGTGGGACGGGCGGAGAGTCCGCCGGCGGGCGCCAGCACCACTTCCCCGATGGGCTGTTTCCCGTTCCAGCTGAGGTGGACGGTGGGCCGGTCGCCCGCGATCCAGGCCGTGGTGAGGTCGCCGTCGGTGAGGTTGCGGGCGGACAGGCCCGTGCCGAGGGTGGCCGTGGTGTCGGCGGTCGCGGTGATGCGGTTGCGCTGGTCGGGGGCGACCTCGTACAGCAGCCTGTCGAGTTCCTCCCCGGTCACCGGCACCGCGCTCGCCTTCACCGAGTACGTTCCCGAGGCCGCCGTGTCGAAGCGGCGGTGCAGGCCGGCCTCGGTGCCGGTCGGGGAGATCCCGGCCGGGTCGGGGACCCGGTGCAGGGAGACGATCTCGGCGGGCGCGTCGGAGGAGTCCGCGTCGGCCGGCAGCCGCAGCAGCCGGGTCACCTGCACGTCCGGCAGGTCGATCTCGGAGAACCCGGCCCCGGCGAGACCGGTCCGGCGCGCGACCGAGTCGACGATCGTCAGTTTCATCCAACCCGTCGTACCCGGAGGGGACTTGATGCTCTGTGTCGATCCGTCGGCCCGAAGGAAGCTGGTGCGCGAGCCGTTCTCCGTCTCCACCCGCACCTTGGTCGCCGCCGACCGCACGCTCTCCTGCGGCAACGGCGTGACCTTGAACGACGAGGGCATGTCGTACGCGGGGTCGGAGAACCCGATCCGCAGCCACTCCCCGTCCGGCGAGCCCGCCACGCCCACCGCCCAGGCGGTGTCCGGGTTGCCGTCGAAGGCGTTGACCGGGTCGAACTGCGGGAGATGGAACAGCCAGCTGCCGTACGACGACGCCGTCACCGAGCGGGCGCCGCGCAGTTCGGCCACCGTCTGGTGCGAGAGTCCCTTGGTCGGCAGGATCTGGTGCGGTTTCTCACCGGCGTCCTGGGCGGCCCCGGAGGCGTTCCGCTCGTCTTCGGTGTACGTGTACGAGGTGTTCGCGTTGACGAGCCCGAACCGGGTGTCCGCGCGCCGCAGCCCGTCGCCGACGATCTGGAGCGGCGGCGTGCCGAGCCCCGGGTGGTTGTCGCCGGTCAACACCGTTGCCCGGCCTCGTAGTTCGGTCGCCAGCGGCAGCAGCGACTCTGGTCCGCCGGACACCTGGACGGTGTCGGCGACCGGCAGCAGCCCCGCCTGACCGGGCCGTGGCACGTCCTCGCTCGCCGGACGGAAGATCTCCACCGCCCGCTGCCTCGGGTACAGCCCTTCGATCTGGAGCGGGGTGTCGTTCGCGATCTTCCCTCCGGTCATGAGCGGCCCGAGGCCCGTCACCCGCTCGTAGCCGGACTGTTCGAGGGCCCGCTTGACGACCGAGGACGACGCGGTGCCGATCTGGTCGGGGTCGAGGTCGTTGCGCACGACGACGTAATAGACCCCGGCCCGGCTCAAGTAGTCGGCGAGTCCGGGGATTTCACCGCCGGTCAGCAGCGCCTGCTCGACCGCGTCCGTCGTGCGCCGGTTGCCGGGGGTGCCGAAGGGGACGTAGTCCCGTTGCGCCCACCGGGACTCGGCGAGCACGTCGAGCGGCTGGTCGATGGGGGAGCCCCAGGTGTAGATGCCGTGCGCGGTCGCGGGGACGACGAGGGCGCGTGAGTCGGGGGAGTACTTCTCCAGCCAGTCGGCCGTGGACTGCCAGTACGTGGGCAGTTGCTGGAAAGAGCCCGGGTTCAGAATCGTGCCGTTGAGATACGGCCACATCAGCCCGGGCAGGACGAGGACCGCCGCGATCAGCGGGGCGTACCGGCGGCCTCTCATCGCACGTGCCCCGCGCGGTTCGGCGGCCACGCCCACCAGATGGGCGAGGCCGAGCACCAGCGCGAGCGCCAGACCCGGCTGGAACTTGTAGATGTTGCGGAAGGGGGCGAGGCCGCCGTTCAGCCAGTCCTGCACGAGCCCGTGGAAGGGTGCGCCGAACGCGCCGCCGTATCCCGCGAGCAGCACCAGGACGGCCGTCAGCACGGTCAGCACCAGCCACCGGCGCTCCGGCATGTCCCGCCGCGCCAGGCCCGCGAGACCGAGCCCGGCCGCGAGCGCCGAGCAGAGGATCACGATCACCGAGGAGGCCACGGTCCAGCCGGCCGGCAGCCACGCCTCCCCCAGGTGCAGATAGGCGACCCAGTTCCCGGCCCCGCGCAGGGCCTCCGTCGCCGACATCGTCTCGGTCGTGGTCCGCGCGCTCTCGACGTACGGCAGGAAGTTCTCGCCGTAGAGGCCGAGCAGCAGCAGGGGGATCACCCACCAGGCCGTCGCCAGGATCACGCCCGGTACCCACCAGACGATCAGCTTGCGCTGCCGGGGCCCGGGTGGCCGGGAGAGGAGATACAGGCCGACGGGCAGCAGAGAGGCCAGCGTGGAGGCCGCGTTCACCCCGCCCATGAAGGGGATGATCAGCGCCGAGCGCAGGGCGGCGATCCGGGCGCTGCAGCGCTCGTTCGTCAGCGGCAGCAGCACCCACGGCAGGAAGGCGCCGGGCAGCGCGGCGGCGGAGGTCGAGCCGACGACGATGGTGAATGTCGGCCACAGCGCGTACGCGACCGCGGCGAGCAGCCGGGACGCCCCGTTGCCCACGCGCAGCCGCTCGGCCAGCCGCAGCGCACCCCAGAAGGCGACCGACACGATCAGCGACAGCCACAGCCGTTCCACCAGCCACACCGGCAGCTGGAGGGCGTGGCCCAGCCAGTAGAACGGCAGCATCGGCCACAGATAGCCGACGTACTGGTCCTGGATCCCGCCGAAGGAGCCCTGGTCGTGCCACAACTGCCCGAGGTCGGCGAGGAAGCGCCCGGGGTCCGTGGTGACGCCCAGCTTGGTGTCGAAGGTCTGCCGGCCCGGGTGGACCACGAGGAACAGCACGAAGACCACGGCCCAGAACCCCAGCAGCCAGCGCCGCGACCTCGGGCCCTCCGGGGGGCCCGACATGCTCGCGGTGGTGGGGACGGCTGCCGGAGGAGGGGCCTGGACCGTGGACGTCGTCATGGTGGACACCGCCGGAGGATGAGGAGGAGGTTCCAGGTGGCCACCTCGCGGATCCCGGGAGCCCGGACGACGGTCTCCGCGAGGAAGGGCCAGTAGCGGGAGCGCGCCGAGACGACCGTGACGTCGTCGCGGGCACGCACCTGCCGCAGGGTCGGGCCGATGTGCACGGCGAACAGGTTCTCGCCGAGGGTGTGCTTCGCGGCCTTTCCGGTACGGCGCCGATAGCGGGCACGGGCCCGCTCGGCACCCAGGTAGTGCCAGGGCGCCCACTCGTGACCGCCCCACGGGGACAGCCAGTTGGTGAACGACACGTAGATCAGCCCACCGGGCCGGGTGACCCGCACGAGCTCACTGAGGAAGGTCTCCGGGTCGGCCACGTGCTCCAGCACGTTGGAGGAGAAGGTGACGTCGGCGGCCGCGTCCCGCACGGGGAGCAGATAGCCGTCGGCGATCACGGTGGAGTCGGGTGGCTTCGCTCCCAGTTCGGTGGGATCGGGCTCGAAGAGGAAGGCGTCGGCACCGCGTCTGCGGAACTCCTCGGTGAAGTACCCGCTGCCGCCGCCGACGTCCACGACTGTACGGCCGGCGACGGGACCGTCATAGGCCTCGACCTGGTCCACGGCGTCGCGGGCGAGCAGCGTGTAGCAGGACTCGGGGTCGTCCTGCTCATGGAGGAAGGCCCGGAAGAGAGTGAGGGAACGTCGGAGGGAGGGGTCCTTCGCCCGAGGCGGTGTCACGGTCCCCAGCCCCTCACCGCCTCGGCGGCAACGGCCCGGAACTGTCTGACGGTCCGATCCCAGCGATACCGGGCCGCCCGGTCCCGGGCGGCCTTGCCCATCAGCTCACGGCGATGTCCCGACAGGGCGAGCGTGCACCAGGCGGCGGCGAACGAGGACTCGCCCCGCGCCAGCACTCCCGTCTCCCCGTCCACGACGGAGTCCCGCAGCCCGGGCACATCGAAGGCGATGGTCGGCGTCTCCCGGGTGGCGGCCTCGGTGACGACCAGTCCCCAGCCCTCCACGGCCGAGGGATGAAGCAGCAGCCACGCCTCGCACAACAGCCGGTGCTTCTCGGCCTCGGTGACATGCCCGGTGAACTCCACGCCGGGACCGGCGAGTTGCTCCAGCCGGGACCGTTCGGGACCGTCTCCGACGATCACCAGCCGGCCACCGGTCACCGGCCGCACCCGCTCCCAGAGCCTCAGCAGCAGATCGATCCGTTTGTACTCGACCAGCCGGCCCACGGCGACGAAGAGCGGTTCGGGCGAGCGGCGGACGAGTGGCTCCGGCTCCTCGACGCCGTTGTGCACGACGCGGATACGGTCCCGCTCGACTCCGATCGCCCGCAGGGCGTGGGCCGTCGACGGAGACACGGCGACCAGCAGGCTCCGGTGTCTGGCCGCCGCACCGGCCAGGGCCCAGTGTTCGAGTCTTCGGCCGATCCGGGCGGCCGGGGCCAGGGGCCCGCCGAACCGCATCTTCCACAGGTCGGTGTGCACATGGTTGACCAGGCACAGGGTGGGGCCGTGGTGCCACAGGGGCGCGAGGTACGGCATGCCGTTGCACACCTCGACCAGCAGGTCGGTCTCGCCGACCTGGCGGGCGAAGGCCGTACGGGCGCGCAGGTAGTGGCCGAACTCGCCGCCCGCCGACACGACGCGGTAGTCCCGGTACGAGGCCGGGCCGCCGCACAGGAGTGTCACCTGGTGGCCGAGCCGGGTCAGTCCGTCGGCGAGCCGGTCGACCAGCAGCTCGGAGCCGCCGGCCGCGGGATTGTCCAGGTCACGATGGGCGAGAAAAACGATTCGGCGCGGAGGTGGGGGGAGCGCCGGGGAGTGCTGCGGGCTGTGCGATGAGGGTTGCCGCTGCGACGCCTGGGGAGGCGTGTGCAGCGGATGGGGCACGTGCTGGGGCATAGGTGCTCCAACTCGTCTCAGGGTGCGGAACTCAGCAGTGTCTTTCAGGCTGGTTGTGGGGGGACTGAGGGTTTCCCAGGGGGAGGATGTGGACGGGCTGTGTTCAGGTGGGGTGGCACAGTTTTCGCCCACCCGTACGCCGTGGCTACTCACCCAGGTGACAATTTCCGGGCTTATTAGAGCTGACGTCCAGTCACATCGTGAGGACGGGCTCGGGCGTATCGCTCATATCGGTGGACTCGGGGCGCCTGCGTCCCCGTACCACCAAAACGCCCCCCACGGCAGCCAGTACGAATCCAGCCACAGCCGCCCCGATCGGCAACGTCTCGCCCACCGCGCGCAGTTGGCCGCTGTCCCGCTTGGCCAGCCGCACCGCGTCCTTCTGGGTCGCGGTGGTGAACGCGATCTTCCGGCTGTCCAGCAGGACCACGGCGTCCTTCTTCGCACCGGGCGCCCGCAGGGTGCGCTTCGGGCCCACCTGTGCGTAGACCACCCGGCCGGTGCGCTGGTCGACGACCAGCTCGATGCCGTGGTTGGAGTACCACTCCTCGGCCAGCACCTGCGGCCGTCCGGGCTGGTCCACGATCGTGCCCGGCACCAGCCGTGTCCCGACCTTCGCCGGGGCGACCGTGCCGGTGAACCGGTAACCCGTGTACCCCTGAACCTTCTTCGTACCCTGGTAACGCAACGTCACCGTCGAACCCAGGGAGTTGTCCCACCACTGGTAGGAGCGTCGCTGTACGTCGAAGGGGAACTTCAGATAGGCCTCGCCCTCGATGTACGGCTTCTCGCCGCAGCAGTGCACGGGCTTGGTGGTCTTGCGGTCCATCACCCAGCGGTGCGGGACGAATTCGAGCGCGTCGTGCGGGTCGGCGGCCGGCAGCGACTTGTCGGTGTCGACGGTGGTGGTGACGTCCCACACCGCGGCCCGGCCGCTGCGCTCACTGTCCTCGACGTCGGCGCGCACCCGCTGGGTGACGGTGATCCGCTGTCCGGGAACCGTCTCCAGTTCCTCGGTGTCGAAGACGCTGCCCGTCCCGCGGTAGACCGCGGTCTGGTCGATGTCGATCGGATTCACGGCCGCTCGCGGTGCCACGTACCACGCGAGCAACGGCGCCAGTACCAGCAGGAACGTGCCGAGTCCCAGCAGAATCAGGGAGATTGGAGAGGCTGTACGGCGCATCCGGACACTCCAGGGGCGTGAGTTGACGGAGTTCGGGCCGCTCTATGGGCCGGAGACCGTATGCGTCTCTTGACGGGGTGTCAATGTCTTGACGGATTGTCAATGTCCTGTCGACACTGGGGTGACAGGCAGGGTGGGTACCGGACGGGTTCCGGGTGGGGACGTACGCCGGATCGAGCCGCTCGAGAGAGGCTGCCCTGCGATGTCCAGACTGCTCGCCGCCGCACTGACCGTCGTGGTCTCCGCTTTGCTCGCCCTCGGTGCCGCGCTCGGCATCGTCGCGCTGCTGGAGGCGACGCCCGAGCAGCCCAACACCCCCTTGATCACCTACGAGCAGACGGACCAGGGGAGTTGACCCGTGCCCGCCCGCCCGGCAACTGTGAACGCCCGCTCGGCCTGGCACGACGTCCCCCGCCTCCAGGTCCGCCGTTTCGCGGCCATCGCCATGGCCGAGGCGCCGGCCCTCGCGGAGGAGATCCTGCGCGAGATCCGCCGCGAGTACCCCCATCTGCCGGTGATCCTCGACGAGTCCGGCGAGCCGATGGCCCTGGTCGGCATCCGCCGCGCGATCGAGGTCTTCGTCCAGCACCTGGAAACGGCGGAGGGCCGCCCGACGGTCCCCCCGGGCGTCTTCCAGGAATTCGGCCGGGGCGAGGGTCTGAACGGCCGCAGCCTCGACTCCCTCCAGGCGATCTACCGCATGGGCGTACGTCTGGCCTGGCGCCGGTTCGCCGACATCGGCCAGCGCGTGGAGATCCCGCCGCCGGCAATGTACGAGCTGGTGGACGCGGGCTACGAGTACCTGGACGGTCTGGTCGACCAGTCGGTCCGAGGCTACGCGGAGGCAGCGGCCCGCCAGGCGGGCGAGCGCCTGCGCCTGCAGCGCCGCCTGATGGAGTTACTCCTGGCCGAACGCCACCGGGGCGACCCGGCGGACGCGCTGACGGAACGCGCGGCCCGCATCGGCTGGCCCCTCCCGAAGAAGGTGGCGGTCGGCGTCCTGCTCCGTCCGGCCCGTGAGGCGGTGCCTCCAGCGGTGGGCCAGGGCGTCCTCCTGGACATGGACTACGAACAGCCCCGCATGGTCGTCCCGGAACCGGGCGCGGCGGGCCGCCCCGAACTTCTGCACCGGGCCCTGACCGGCTGGGCGGGCGCGATAGGACCCCCGGTCCTGCTCGCCGACGCGGCGAAGTCCCTCCGCTGGGCCGAGGCCGCTGTACGCCTGATGGAACGCGATCTGCTCCCCGCCGGGGACGTCCTGTACTGCACCGAACACACCGAGGCCCTGGTCCTGCTCCAGCCGGAGGAGCTGATCGACGATCTGGCCCTGCGGTGCCTGGCCCCCCTGCGGCACTGCGGCCCCACCCACGGGCGCCGCCTCGCGGAGACGTTGCTGGCCTGGCTGGAGACGAGGGGCGGGGCCCCGGAAGTAGCGGCCCGCCTGGGCGTCCATCCCCAGACCGTCCGCTACCGTCTCCGCCAGATCCGGGAGCTGTGGGGCGACGAGATCGACGACCCGGACCGGCGGTTCGAGCTGGAGCTGGTGCTGCGGGCTCGGCGGTTGCGGGGAGAGCTGGCGTGAGCAACCCAGTGTGACGTGCCGCACACGGAGTGGGTCTACCTCCCCCTTGCCCATTGCCGGAGGAAACCGCCTGTCGCTAGCCTGTGTTCGTCATGCCGATCGTCTGTTGAAATTTCGAACGCAGACGCCTTAGACACAAAGAGAGGGGGCCGGTTGTGGGACGCCTCGTACCTGCCGTGACCCGGGCTCTCGATATTCTCGAGCTCTTCCTCGACGGAGACGGGACGCTCTCCGCCCCCGACATCGTGCGCAGGCTGCAACTGCCGCGCACCACCGTGCACGAGCTGGTGACCACTCTCGCCGCCCGGTCGTACATCGTCCAGGTCCCGGGCCAGCCGGGACGCTACCGGCTCGGGGTGCGGCCCTACCAGCTCGGCAGCCGGTACGCCGAGCAGCTCGACCTCGCCGCCGAGGGCCAGCAGGTCGCCCGGTCCGTCGCCGAGACCTGCGACGAGACGGTACACGTGGCGATCCTCGAGGGCACCGACGTCATCTACATCGCCAAGGTCGACTCGACGCACGCGGTGCGGATGGTGTCGGCCGCCGGCCGGCGCCTGCCCGCGCACTGCACCTCCGTCGGCAAGATGCTCCTCGCCTCCCTCCCGGAGCCGCAGCTCGCCTCCCGTATCCCGGAAGACACTCCGCTCCCCGGTATGACGCCCAACAGCATCACCGACCCCGCCGCCCTGCGCGAGGCCCTCGACGAGATCCGGCAGCGCGGAGTCGCCGTCGAGAACCGTGAGTCCAACCCGGACGTGTCCTGCGTGGCCGCCCCGGTCCGCGACCGCACCGGGCAGGTCGTCGCCGCGCTCTCCATCTCCGTGCCGATGATCCGCTGGAGCGACGACCGCCGCGTCGAGCTGGAGCAGCTCGCCGCCAAGGGCGCCGCCGAGCTGTCCGAGCGCCTCGGCCACCGGAGCGTGGGATGACCCGCCACACGACGTACGACGTCGCCGTACGCGCCGAGGCCACCCTCGGCGAAGGGCCCACATGGGACGGCCAGCGGCTCCTGTGGATCGACATCCTCGGCGCCCGGCTGCACACCTACGACCCCGTCTCCGGCCACCGCACGGTCCGCGTCCTGGACCAGCACATAGGCGCCGTCAAGCCGCGCGCGGGCGGCGGACTCGTCCTCAACCTCCGGGACGGCGTGGCCCTGCTGGACCCCGACGATTCCTTCCGCTGGCTCCACCACGAGCCCGTCCCCGGCCGCCGGGCCAACGACGCCGCCGTGGCCCCCGACGGCTCTCTGTGGGCGGGCACCATGCGCTACGACGAGGCACCGGGCGGTGGCACCCTGTCCCGGATCACGGGTGACGGCACGCACCGCACCGTCCTCGACGACGTGGCCGTCAGCAACGGCACCGGGTGGAGCCCGGACGGCCGGCTCATGTACTACATCGACTCACCCACCCGCCGCGTCGACGTCTTCGACCACGAGAGCGGGCGGCTCTCCGACCGCCGGCCCTTCGTCGGGATCGAGGACGGCGCCGGTTTCCCCGACGGCCTCACGGTCGACGCCGACGGCTGCGTCTGGGTCGCCCTGTGGGACGGGGGAGCGGTCCGCCGCTACACGCCCGACGGCAGCCTCGATCACGTGATCACCCTCCCGACCCCGCGCGTCACCGCGTGCGCGTTCGGCGGCCCGGACCTGACCGACCTGTACATCACGACCGCACGGGTGGGGCTGGACGCCCCGCACCCGGTGGCGGGCTCACTGCTGGTGGTACCGGGGGCCGGCAAGGGCGTGGCGCAACAGCCGTTCGCGGGCTGACTACCGAAGCTCCGCCTTCTTCAACTCCTCGGCGGTCAAGGGCGGTTCGGCCAGAATCGGCTTCAACGGGCCCACCGCCGCCGCCAGCAGCACACCCGGCGCCAGCAGGACCTCCGCCCGCCGCTCCAGCGACGTCACGTCGGTGACGCGGCGGGCGATACGCCCGTTGCCCGTGGCCGTGTACATGAGACGGGAGACGTACGCGGCCACGGCCCGGTCCCGTGCCGTCGGCCCGTTCTCCGTGGCCCCCGGATAGAACACGTCCTGTCCGGTCGCCAGCTCCCACGCCGCACCGACCGGCCGGGCCACCGCCTTCTGCACCCGACGCGCCAACCCCGCGCTCCCCCACCCGTACCGCCGCGTCAGGTCCCGCAGGACGAGCGCGCTCTGGGCGCCGACGGCCAGGCCATGCCCGTAGACCGGGTTGTACGCGGCCAGCGCGTCGCCGAGGACCGTGAAGTTCTCCGGCCAGGCCGGCATCCGCTCGTAGAAGTACCGCCGGTTGACGGTCGTACGCGTGAAGGAGACGCCGGACAGCGGCTCGGCCCGGGAGATCAGGTCGCCGATCAGCGGATGCCGCAGCTCCTCGCGGGCGAACCGCACGAAGTCGTCGTCGGCGGGCGACGGTTCGCCTCCCCGCGTGCCGTTGAGGGTGACGATCCACCGACCGTCCTCGATCGGCAGCAGAAAGCCCGCCCGGCCCGGTCCGGCCGCCCGCGCGTCCGGCTGCACGCTGATGACGGGGAAGCCGTCGCGGGCCTGCTCGGGCGCGAGGTAGAGGCGGCTCGCGTACGCCAGGCCGGAGTCGACCTCGCGGCGCTCCGGCGCCGGCAGCCCGAGGTCCGTCAGCCAACGGGGCGTCCCGGAGGCCCGCCCGGTCGCGTCCACGACCATGCCCGCGTCGATGGTCCGCTCGCGGCCGTCGCGCTCCCGTACCCGGACCCCGGTGACCGCCTGCGCGTCACCCGTCAGCCCCAGCACCTCTGTGCCGCCGAGCACCTCGACCCGGTCGTCCGCCAGGACCCGTGCCCGGACCGTCGCGTCCAGCAGGTCCCGCCCGGCCAGGATCACGTGGTGGGACTCGGGCCAGCGCCGGAACCAGCCGTGTGCCGAGAGGACGACCATGTCGGTGGTGACCGGCGCCCTGCGTGCCCCGGCGTCCGTCAGCGTGCCGGTGACGCCCGGCAGGAGATCCTCCATCGCCCGTACCCCGCCCGACCAGAGCATGTGGGCGTGCCGGGCCTGCGGCAGGCCCTTGCGGGGCGCGGGCTCCACGGGCAGCTCGTCGCGCTCCACGACGACGACCCGGTCGGCGAGGCCCGCCAGCGCGGCCGCCGCGAGCATGCCCGTATGGGATCCCCCGAGGACGACGGCGACCTTGGCGGGGGAGGGGCGCCCGCTCAGGTCCGCCTCGCGTTGTCCACGCCGGTCACCCTCGCCGACCTGCTTTTCTGCCGGGGACCCGGAGGTTGTTCCCCGGGAAGACGGAGTGCTCATGCGTGGACTTGCTCTCTGCCGGGACGGCCGCGCGGGCGCGTACCGCCTTGATCTCGTCGGGGCTGTGCAGGACGTCGGACACGGCCGCGATCTCCTGCAGCAGGTACGTGGTGTCGGGGTCCCCGTCGCCGTCGGCGTCCGGGGAGTACCGGCGGGTCTCGACGGCGTCCAGGATCGTCACGGCGGCGGCGAGGGCCTGGGCGCGGCCGCGCTCGAAGCCGAGGGCGACGGCCGCGTCGTAGGAACGGGCGCGCAGGTCCTCGTCGAGGAACCGGGACAGCTGGAGCAGCGCGTCGCGGATGAAGGTCTCGCGGCGGATGAGGCGCATCTCGGGGGTGGTGCGCAGGGCGAGCGGCTCGCGGCCGCCCGCGACGGTCCGCATCACCCGGGCGAGGGGCCCCAGTTCCCGGTGGCGGCGGCGGACCAGCCAGCGCTCGTGCAGGTACTGGCCGGCGTGCGGGACGATGAAGCCGATCGCGACCAGCGTCGCCGCGATGCAGGCGGCCGACGGCGCGATGTTGGTGTTCAGCCAGTCCAGGTCGTGCCCGGTCCACCGGGCCACCACGGCCGTGAGCTTGGCCGCGCTGAAGAGCAGGTTGGTCGCGAAGCCGATGCCCAGGAACCTCAGCCCCCAGCGCAGCCACGCGTTGAGGCCGTCGGTGCGGATCCAGTTCCACACGAGCCGGGTCGTGATCGAGCAGGCCAGGGCCTGTGCGAACAGATAGAGCAGGATCTCCTCGCGCATGAACGGCGTACTGGCGTAGTACGTGTCCAGGTCCTCGATCCGCTCCACGGGGACGTCGGCGAGGGCGAAGAGCGTCCACAGCGCGACCACCACCGTCGCGTACGCGTAGACCACCCACCGGGTCGCGCGCCGCGTCTCGGCCGACCGCTCGGTGAGGCCGTTGCGCCAGTGCACGACCAGCAGCAGCCAGGACGCGGACAGCGCGGTGATCAGGGAGTAGACCCAGGGCGCCGCGATGTTCGGGACGCCCGTGACCCGGTTGGTCCAGGCGATGGTGCTGGGGGCCGCGAAGACGAACACCGCGCAGGCGAACAGCAGCAGACCGCCCACGGCACGCAGCAGCGGGTCCCGCCACAGCTTGAGGATGCTGGGCAGTTTGATCACCAGCGCGGCGGTGAGGACCAGGCCCGGGAGCCAGAAGGAGACGTACAGACCGGTGATGGAGGCGGCCAGTTGGGGTGCCGGTTCGGAGTGGGTCACCGCCCTCGGCCTCCGCGGTAGCCGAGGGACCTCTGGACGGGGTCGGGCCGCACGCCGGAGCCGCGTGCGGAGACGAACGGCCGGAAGGCGGCCGCCAGCCGGTGCCCGAAGTCGTCGGCCTCGGCCTCGTCCGCCTCGCGCGAGCCGTTGCGGGCGGCCACGGTCAGGGCGACGGAGTCCCAGCCGGGCCGGCCGGCCAGCGCGTCCGCCGCGGCCGCGTGATGGTGCGAGTGGCTCGCGTGCAGGTGCCACAACTCATGGCCCAGGATGACCAGTTGCTGCATCTCCTCGGCCCGCTCCTCCACGATGACGAGGTCGAAGTCCTGGAACTCCACCCACAGTCCGGTCACCGCGATCTCGTCGGGGAACCGCTCGAAGCGCAGGTCCACGGGCCGGCCGCCGCGGCGCGCGCTCATCTCCTGGCACAGGGCCCGGCACAGCTCGGGCACGTCGGCCGGGGGGCGGGGGCTGGCCCGGACAGCGGCGGTGAGGTGGGAGACCAGATCGCGCATGGCCGAGGTCGCACGGGTGCGCCGCAGCGCCGAGGCGATCCGGGCCGCACTCCTGCGCGCGCCCGCGATGTCCATCCCACCCCCTGAGCTCTCCCGCCGCCGTAGGACGGGCTGTTCGAGACTACGCGCCCTGAACTGTCCCGTCACGCGATCCGATTTTGCTGCCGGGGCCATTGACTGGAAAGCGCTTCCTGCCTACGGTCCCGTTCGAAGTTACGAGCGCAATTCGAAATATCGAACAGATAGGGCAGGGAATGGGACGACCTGACCTGAGCCGCAGGCAACTTCTCGCCGCGGCGGGCGGACTGAGCGTCGCCGCGAGCTTCGGCTTCGCGGCCCTCGGCACCGGCGCCGACGCGCTCGCCTCCGGCGCGGACACCCGGGTGCGCTACTGGAACCTCTTCAGCGGCGGCGACGGCGCCAACATGATCACGATGCTGGACGCCTTCCGCAAGGCCAACCCGGACATCGACGTGAAGGACTCCACCCTCCAGTGGGGCAACCCCTTCTACACCAAGCTCGCCATGGCGGCCGCGGGCAACCGCGCACCCGACCTCGGCGTCATGCACATGGGCCGGGTCACCGGCTTCTCGCCCGGCCGCCTCCTCGACCCGTGGGACGTCGACCTGCTCGCCAAGTACGGCGTACGGGAGCAGGACTACAACCCCGCGCTGTGGAAGCGCGGCGTCATCGACGGCAAGCTCTACGCCCTCCCGCTCGACATCCACGTCCAGCTCTGCTTCTACCGCAAGGACGTACTGGGCAAGGCGGGCCTGCTCGGCGACGACGGCCGGATGATCCCGGTCACCTCCACCGACGAGTGGTTCGACGTCCTGAAGAAGGCCAAGGCCGCCCAGAAGAAGGGGCTCCAGACGATCGGCCTGTGGACCAACGACCAGAACTTCCAGTGGTGGTTCTTCGTCGCCTTCTACACCCAGCTCGGCGGCAAGTGGTTCAACGACGCCAACACCGAGGTCCTCTTCGACCCCGACAAGGCCACCCAGGTCCTGGAGTTCCTCCGCAGGCACGTCACCGACGGCTACGTCATCCCCGGCGCACCCACCGGCGAGCAGTTCATCAACGGCGCCCCCTTCACCTGGGAGGGCAACTGGTCGGTGCCGGTCTTCTCCGGCGCGAAGCTGGACTACGGCGCGACCCCGCTGCCGCCCGTCTTCGGCAAACCGGCCACCCACGCCGAGTCGCACGCCTTCGTCCTGCCGCACCAGGCGGGCCGCGGCGGCGCCACCAACGAGGGTGCGCACGAACTCGCCGCGTACGTCGTGACGCACGCCCTCCAGTGGGCGGCCGGCGGTCACATCCCCGCGTACACGCCGACGCTCTCCACGGCCGCGTACAAGAAGCTCACCCCGCAGAACGAGTACGTCAGCGCCATGGACCACCAGGCCACCGAGCCGAAGGTGTGGTTCGCGGGCTCCACCGGCGTGCTCGCCCAGGACCTCGGCCCGGTCGTCGTCTCCTCGACGATGGGCTCCGCCAAACCGGCCTCGGTGGCGCAGACGATGAAGAAACACCTCACCAAGCTCCTCGCCTCGAAGAACCCGATGGACGGCAGGACCGCCGCGCAGGGAGGTGCGGTCGCATGACGACCAGCGCTCAGACCGTCGCCGCACCGGCACGGGCCAGGACCGCGACCGCGACGGCGACCGTCCGCCGCAAGCAGGGCTTCCAGCACGGCGGCTGGTTCGTCGCCCCGTTCCTCGGGCTCTTCGCGCTGTTCGTGATCTGGCCGCTGCTGCGCGGCATCTACCTCAGCTTCACGGACGCCAACATCTCCGGCGACGGCGCGAGTTTCGTCGGCCTCGACAACTACCGCGAGGCCCTGGGCGACTCGGCGATGTGGGACGCGCTCGGCCACAGCGCGTACTTCACGCTGCTGGTCGTTCCGTGCATCACCGTCCTCGCCTTCCTGCTCGCGATGCTCGCCCACCACATCGAGCGCGGCAAATGGCTGTGGCGGCTGTGCTTCTTCGTGCCGTTCCTGCTGCCCTCGACGGTCGCCGCCAACATGTTCCAGTGGCTGTTCACCCAGGGCATCGGCCTGATCAACGAGACCTTCGGGCTCGACACGCCCTGGCTGACCGACAAGTCGTACGCGATGCTCGCCATCGTCATCGAGACCCTGTGGTGGACCGTCGGCTTCAGCTTCCTGCTCTACCTCGCCGCCCTCCAGGGCATCCCCGACCACCTCTACGAGGCCGCGAAGCTGGACGGCGCCAACGCCTGGCACCGCATGGTCCACATCACGCTGCCGATGCTGCGCAACATCACCGGTCTGGTGATCGCGCTCCAGATCCTCGCCTCGCTCCAGCTCTTCGACCAGGCCGTCGTGATGATGGACTTCGGGCCGGGACCTGAGGTCAGCACCCGCTCCTTCGTCCAGTACACCCTCGAACAGGGCTTCACCAGCTACCGCGTGGGCTACGCCTCCGCCATGTCCATCATCTTCTTCGTGATCATCGCAGTCGTCGCCCTGGCTCGGATGTGGCTGCTGCGCACCCGTGAGGAGGGCGGCCGATGACCACCGCCGTACCGGTCCGCAAGAGCCCCCGTAAGCCCTGGACGCCCAGCCAGATCATCCTCACGCTGATCGGTGTCGCCGTCTCCGCCGTGTTCGTGGCGCCGATCGCCGCGGCCCTGTTCACCTCCCTCAAGTCCGAGGCGGAGGCGGCCGAGATCCCGCCGCACTGGCTGCCGAAGGTCTGGACGGTCCAGGCGTGGAAGGCGCTGTGGGAGACCGGCAACATCACCAACTGGTTCATCAACTCGCTGGTGGTGTCGGTCTGCGTCACCTCCGTCGTGCTGACGGTCAGTGCCCTCGCCGGATACGGCTTCGCCCGCACCGAGTTCCGCGGCAAGAACGTGCTCATGGGCATCGTGATGTCGGGCCTGATGATCTCCCCGGCGGTCCTCGGCGTCCCGCTGTTCACCACGGTCCAGCAGATGGGGATGGTCGACACGTACTGGGGCATGATCCTCCCCCAGTGCGCGCCGGCCGCGATGGTCTACATCCTCTACAAGTTCTTCCAGGGCGTCCCGCGCGAACTGGAGGAGGCGGCCTTCATCGACGGCGCGGGCCGCTGGCGGGTCTTCTTCACGATCGTCGTCCCGCTCGCGAGGCCGTCTCTGGCGGCGGTCGGCATCTTCACCTTCATCGCCTCCTGGAACAACTTCCTGTGGCCCTACATGGTGACCAACAACCCCGACCTGATGACCATGCCGAACGGCATCGCGACCGTCATGAACTCCTACGGCATCCAGTGGGCCCAGCTCATGGCCGGCGGCCTCATGGCGGGCCTGCCGCTGATCATCGTGTTCGTCTTCTTCCAGCGCCAGATCGTGGCGGGCGTGGCCCACACGGGGCTGGCCGGTCAGTAAGGAGTCCGAGTTGAAGCGCCTGAGATACGTGACCCTCCTGACCGCCGCCCTCATCGCCCTGCTCCCGACCACGGCACAGGCGGACGTCACCCACCCCGACCCGCTCCCGATCACCGGGCAGCAGATCATCCACGACCCGACGGTCGTCCAGCTGGGGTCCGGTGGCTACGCGGCCTATTCGACCGGTGGTGTGATCGGCGCCCGGCTGTCCAAGGACCTCAGGCACTGGACCGACGCGGGCAACGCCTTCGCCGAGCCGCCGAGTTGGTGGTACGAGTACAACGACACCGGCGACCCCTGGGCTCCCGACATCTCCTACCGCGCGGGCAGATACTGGCTCTACTACGCCGTCTCGTCCTGGGGCACCAACCACTCCGCGATCGGCGTGGCCACCTCCCCGTCCGGTCTCCCCGGCACCTGGACCGATCACGGCAAGGTCTTCAGCTCCGAGACCAGCGACTCCTGGAACGCCATCGACCCGGCGGTCGTCCGGGCGGACGGCAGGCTGTGGATGTCGTTCGGCTCGTACTGGACGGGCATCCGCATGGTCGAGCTCAGCCCCTTCACCGGGAAGGCACTCCCCGGTGCCACCGTCCACCACCTGGCCACCCGCCCCGACGCCCCGTACGCGGTCGAGGGCCCGTACGTCGTCAAGCACGGCCGCTTCTACTACCTCTTCGCGTCCTACGACGCCTGTTGTGCGGGAGTGAACTCCACGTACAAGATCAGGGTCGGAAGGTCCACGACGGTCACGGGCCCGTACGTCGACAGCACCGGCAAGCCGCTGCTGGAGGGCGGCGGCGACCTGCTGCTGGCAGGGCACGGGAGGTACATCGGCACGGGAGGCGAGTCGGTCTTCCGCACCCGCGGCCAGGACTGGCTGGCCTACCACTACTACGACGCAGAGGACAACGGCACACCGAAGCTGGGCCTGAACAGGCTCGGCTGGGTGCGTGACTGGCCCGTTGTCAAGTAACTCCGTTCCTGAAAGGTCCCCATGAGCAAGCCCACCGCCCGCTTCACCCTCGACCCCGCCTTCAAGGTCGGCGAAGTCAACCCCCGCCTCTTCGGCTCCTTCGTGGAACACCTCGGGCGCTGCGTCTACACCGGCATCTTCGAACCGGACCACCCCACCGCCGACGACAAGGGCCTGCGCCAGGACGTCCTGGACCTCGTCCGCGAACTCGGCGTCACCGCCCTGCGCTACCCCGGCGGCAACTTCGTCTCGGGCTACAAGTGGGAGGACTCGGTCGGCCCGGCCGCGGACCGCCCCCGCCGCCTCGACCTCGCCTGGCACTCCACCGAGACCAACCGCTTCGGCCTCTCCGAGTACATCGACTTCCTCCGCAAGGTCGGCCCCCAGGCCGAGCCCATGATGGCCGTGAACCTCGGTACGAGGGGCGTCGCCGAGGCCCTCGAACTCCAGGAGTACGCCAACCACTCCGAAGGCACCGCCCTGTCGGACCTCCGGGTCGCCCACGGCGACAAGGACCCCTTCGGCATCACCCTCTGGTGCCTCGGCAACGAGATGGACGGCCCCTGGCAGACCGGCCACAAGACGGCCGAGGAGTACGGCCGGATCGCCGCCGAGACAGCCCGCGCGATGCGCCAGATCGACCCCGGCGTCGAACTCGTCGCCTGCGGCTCCTCCAGCCAGTCCATGCCGACCTTCGCCGAGTGGGAGGCGACGGTCCTCGAGGAGACGTACGACCTCGTCGACTATGTCTCCCTGCACGCCTACTACTGGCCCGAGGACGGTGACATCGACTCCTTCCTCGCCTCCGCCGTCGACATGGAGTCGTTCATCGCCAACGTCGTCGCGACCGCCGACCACGTGGGTGCGAAGCTCAAGTCGAAGAAGAAGATCAACCTTTCCTTCGACGAGTGGAACGTCTGGTACCTGCCCGAGTGGGAAGCGCGCGCCAAGGAGTTCGAGCGGGACGACTGGCCCGAGGCCCCGCGTCTCCTGGAGGACAACTACAGCGTCCTCGACGCCGTCGTCTTCGGCTCGCTCCTCATCGCCCTGCTGCGGCACGCCGACCGCGTCACCGTCGCCTGTCTCGCCCAGCTCGTCAACGTGATCGCCCCGATCATGACCGAGCCGGGCGGCCCGGCCTGGCGCCAGACGACCTTCTTCCCGTTCGCGCAGGCCTCGAAGTACGGCCGCGGTGAGGTCCTCGACGTACGGGTCGACTCGCCGACGTACGACACGAAGAAGTTCGGCGAGACGGACCTCCTGCACGCCACGGCCGTGCGCGCCGAGGACGGCTCGGTCACCGTCTTCGCCGTCAACCGCAGCCAGAACGACCCGCTGCCGCTCGAAGTCGCCCTGAGCGGGCTGAACTTGACGAGTGTCGTCGAGCACAGCGTCCTCGCGGACGCCGACCCGGACGCCCGCAACACCCTCGACGCCCCCGAGCGGGTCGCCCCGCACGCGGCCGAGGGCACCGCCCTGAAGGACGGCACCCTCACCGCCGTACTGGAGCCGCTGTCCTGGAACGTGATCCGGCTCGGCTGAACGAGGTCCCCGAGGGCGTCAGCAGGTCTCCCGCAGGAAACCGTCGGCGCCCTCGGGCTCGACCTCCTCGTCCCGGCGCACCACGCTGAGGGTGCTGCTCCAGGTGGCGCACGCCGTGGTCAGGCCCTTCTTGGTGTACTCGACCATGAGGACGTTGTCGTCGAAGGCGTCGGCGAACTCGCCGCACTCGTCGTACTCCGCGCACTCCTCCACTATGGCGAAGTCCAGGCCCAGGGAGGCGCGGTCGGAGACGAGCTCCGCGGTGTTCTTCTGCGCGATGGCCAGGCCCTCGGCATGGGCGTGCGCCGCCAGCCGCTTCATCAGGGCCTCCGCCTGGGCGGCCTTGAGATACGACGGGAAGCGGGTGAAGGAGTCGTAGTTGTCGGGCTCCACGGCCTGGTAGCCCTTGGCCGCGCAGGCGTCGATCCAGGTGTCCAGTCTGGCGGCGATGCGCTCGCGCTTGGCGGCCGTACGGATGTCCAGGACGGCCTCGTCCCAGTCCGTGTCGTGGACGACCTTCCCGTCGGCGTCGCGCAGCAGCAGGTCGGCGTCCCAGTCGCTCTCCGCGTCCGACTCCGCTTGGTAGGCGTTGATGTTGCAGATGTTGTAGAGCCCGGGTGCGGGGGCGTCCTCGTAGCTGCGGCTCACCACACGGACCCCCGTCGCCGGGGGGTACGCGCCGCCGATCTGGTAGTCCCAGGGCACATGCTTGGGCGGGAGCGTCACGGCGGCGGGGCCGGTGGACCCGGACGAGGTGGACGACGGTTCGGCCGGTGACGGGGACGCGCCCTCAGTGTCCGACCCGGCCCGCAACGCCGCGATGCTCAGCCCGGTGACGGCCAGGGCCGCGACCAGACCGACGAGGACCCGCCGCCGGGACCCGCGGCCTCCCCGATCGCCTCGGCTCTCCCGCTGGTGGCTGGTCGCCACGGGGCCGGACGGCCCGGGCGACACCGGTGCGGCTGAGGCGGCCGGCGCGTCGGTGTCCGGCAACGCCCTCAGCAGCTCGCGCAGTTCACCGAGTTCCGGCCGGGCTGCCGGGTCCTTGTCCAGGCAGCGTTCGGCGATGCTGTGCAGCGGTTCCGCGACCCCCTCCAGGGCCGGCGGCTCGTACATCACCTGATAGCCCGTCAGATACGGGCTGCTGCCGTCGAACGGGCGGCTGCCGGTGGCCGCGTAGACCAGCAGCGACCCCAGCGAGAAGACGTCCGAGGCCCCGGTGACCTCGCGCGGCGCGGCGAACTGCTCCGGGGACATGAAGGGCGGGGTGCCGATCAGCCGCCCGGTCATGGTGAGCGCCTCGTTGTCGACGGCGAACGAGATGCCGAAGTCGATGACACGGGGCCCGTCCTCGGCCATCAGGACGTTGCTCGGCTTCAGGTCCCGGTGGACCATGCCGACCCGGTGGATGTCCCGCAGTGCCTCGACGAGGCCCAGCGCGAGCACCCGCAGCGCGCTGCCGCGCAGCGGGCCGTCCTGGGCCACGATGTCCGCGAGGGTGCGGCCCGGGACGTACAGCGTCGCCATCCACGGCTGCGGGGCGTCCGGGTCGGCGTCCACCACCGGGGCCGTGAACGCACCGCTCACCCGGCGGGCGGCCGCGACCTCTTGTCGAAAGCGGGTGCGGAACTCCTCGTCCAGCGCGTATGCGGGGTGCACGAGCTTGACCGCGACCTGCCGCCCGGAGTCCGAGCGACCGAGGTAGACGACCCCCATGCCGCCGCTGCCGAGCCGGTCGACCAGCGTGTAACCGCCGATGGACTCAGGATCGCCGGGGCTCAGCGACATCGCCGGTCACCTTTCCCAAGTACGGGTGCTCGAAAGTTCAACGACATCAGGCTAACGGCCGGGTGAATCCACCTGCGTGACCGGCACTCCTCCGGCCGTGACCCCCATCGCCGTCAGCCGTACGTCCCCCGGCCCCGACTCCGTCGTCCCGTCGGACAGCACCGCCAGCGCCAGGGTGTTGGTGCCGCGGGTGCGCAGGATGCCGTTCGGCAGGACGAAGGTGTGCTGCGGGCCCACGTCGTTGACGTACTGGCCCATGTTCCAGCCGTTGAGGAAGATCTGGACGCGGTAGGCGCGCTGCGGATCGTCGTCGAGGGTGAGGCCGATCGAGGCGTCGATGCCGGCGTCGACGGCGAGCCGGAACGTCGTCCGGTACCAGGTCACCCCCTGGCGCCGGTCGGCGCGGGGCAACTCCGTGGGTTCCCAGTGCTCTTCGCCGAAGCCCGGCAGATGCCAGCCCTTGCGCTCCCCGTACAGTCCGCCGTTGTTGAGCGGACCGCGCACCGGGTCGGGTGCCGTCTCGCCCCGGATGCGCCAACTCACCTTCGGTGAACCGCCCTTGAAGGTGGCCTCCGTCAACCCCCGGGCCACCTTGTGGGAGTCGGTGGATCCGCCGTCCATGTCGTGCGCCATCCGCCGGACGAGGACGGACAGGACGCGGGGCGAGGACCCGGAGGGCGGCGGCACGTCGAAGGTGGCCGTCGCCGTCCAACTCCCCTTCCGCGCAGTGCTCTTGTCCGGCACCGGCATCCGGTGCGTGCCCAGCGGCTCGCCGTCCAGCCATGCCATCAGCAGCCCCTGCGTGCCGGTGCTGTAGGCGAGGGACACCGACTCCAGGTCGTCCGCGTCCGTCAGACGTCCGCGGTACCAGACGTCGCCGTAGTGGAAGCCGTAGTCGTCGGCGAACAGCACCGGCCCGCCCTTCGGGACCGGGGTGACGCTGTACGAACCGGTGCGGTCGGCCGTCGTCCAGCCGGAGTCGTCGTAGTCCGGAAGGGACTCGAAGTTCTCGGTACGGCGCCGCCAGCCGCCCAGCGCGGGCAGCCGCACCTCGCCCACGGCGGGCACGGGGAGCTGTCCGGGCGTGGCCGGCATATCGGCGCGCAGGCTGCCCATGGTGCTGACCGAGGTACGCAGCGGGCGGCCGTTCCAGGTGATCCGGCCGATGCCGCGCGGGGCCCACACCTCCATGCCCGTCCCCTTGACGGTGTCGCCGGTGAGATGGGCGGTCGGGCCGTCCAGAGTGGCCCCACGCACCAGCGAGGGCCCGTACACCAGCACCGGGCCGGTCGGGGTGTCCACCGGGAACAGCCGCAGCGACCAGGGGTCGTCGGCGAAGATCAGCAGCAGCGGGGTGTCGCTGCCGCCGCCCTCGACCCGCACCCGGGCCGGGCCGCCGACGCCCACCGGCACGGTGATCCTGAGGACGCCGAGGTCGTAGTTCCAGGCGGGGTCCGAGTCGCCCCGGGTGACCAGCGGCTCCTCCGGGCACTCCAGCAGGACCTGGGCCATCTCGCCGTGCGGGGCGGTGAACACGGCGACGTCCATCCGCCCGACCTTCAGGTACATCATGGGCTGCGCGGTGGCGTACTTGAGCGTGCGTCCGCCCAACTGCAGGTTCGCGGCGAGCAGTCGGGCGTCATGGGCGGCGACGGTGAAGGCCACGTCGATCCCGGCGTCCGGGATCGACGTCGTGATCGGCGCGTCGGTGTCGTTGCGCACGACGTACACATGGGAGCCGGTGTCCGGATTGGTCAGGTGGTACACCTTCAGCCGCTCGTCCTCGGCCCGCACCGCGTCCGCCCGGTCCAGCTTGGCGAAGTCCGGCACGGTCCCCAGGAGATGGCCGAGCTGGTGGATCGGAGCGAGCTTCGGTGTCTGCCGGCGTGCCTCGTCGATCGCCGCCCCGTAGTCGTACGACGTGTAGACCTGCGGGGCGGGCAGCCAGCCCCACGAGGTGCCGCCGAAGGTCATGTAGACGTTGTGCACGGTGATGCCGTTGGCGAGGTTGGTGAGCTGGAAACGCCGCTCGTAGGCCGCGTCCCGGGAGTACCGCGCCTCGGCGTACCCCTTGCCGTCGAAGGTGGCCCCGCCCCACGGATCGAACCAGCCGCCGCCGAACTCCGGGATGAACCCGGGTGTCCTGGGGCTGGCCGTCGCCCCGCCCTTCAGCCCGCCCACGCCGAAGTCACCCCAGTCGGGCGGCACTTCGGCCGGATCGGGGTACCCGTCGAAGCCGTACAACCAACCGCGCTCCTCGCCCCCGGTGTTGAAGGACCCCGGCGCCCAGTAGCCGTTCCTGCCCTTGTCGTTGTGGAAGAGCGGTACGTCGATCCCGTCGGCGCGCACCTTCTTGTACAAGTGGGACATGTAGTCGCGGCCGGGGCTCTCGTCGACGAAGGCGTCGTACTCGTTCTCGATCTGGTAGAGCAGGACCGTGCCCGTGCCCTTGGTGAAGAGGTGCCGGGCGGCGATCGCGTTCACCTCGGTCAGCCACTCGTCGACGTGGGACAGATACGTCGGGTCAAAGGTGCGGGCCCGGCCCGCGGTCGCCGCGAGCCAGCCCGGGAAGCCGCCGCCGTCGACCTCGGCGTTGATGTACGGGCCGGGGCGCAGGATCACGTACAGGCCGGTCTCGGCGGCCGTGCGCAGGAACAGGTCCAGGTCGCGGACGCCGGTGAAGTCGTACTGGCCGGGGCCGGGGGAGTGGTAGTTCCAGGCCACGTACACACTCACCGCGTTGAAGCCGTGGGCGCGCATCTTCTGCAGGACGTCCCGCCACAGCGACGGACTCGGCAGCCGGAAGGGGTGCATCTCGCCCGACCGCAGCACCAGACGCCGGCCGTCGACCAGCAGCGAGTACTTGTCGTAGCCGACCTTGTGCCGCACCCGGTCGGCTGCGGGCGCGCCCGGTGCGGGCCCGGTGGGCACGCTGTGGGAGGCGTACGCCCGGGTGGTCTCCCCACCACTGCCGCTCAGCGCGAAGCCGAGCGCCGTGGTGCCGGCGAGGGCGCTGAATGTACGTCTGCTCAGCTCCAAGGGAGCGCCTCCTGGTCGTGCCGCGCTAGCGCCAGTCCGTCCGTGGGTGTGAGTGGTGTGCCTATTGTGACGTGGCCATCGGCTGCGCCCCAACGCCGCACAATTGTCGTATGAGGATCTCTGCACGGGCGGACTACGCGGTACGGGCGGTGCTGGAGCTTGCCGTGAGGCAGGACGCGGAACCGGTGAAGGCCGAGGCCATCGCCGCGGTCCAGGACATTCCGCACAAGTTCCTGGAGGGGATTCTCGGCGACCTGAGGCGCGGTGGGATCGTCGACAGCAGGCGTGGCGGGGGTGGCGGTTACCGGCTGGCCCGGGAGGCCTCGGCCATCACGGTCGCGGATGTCATCCGTGCGGTCGACGGGCCGATCGTGTCGGTGCGCGGTGAGCGGCCCACCGGTCTGGAGTACACCGGCTCCGCACAGCCGCTGCTCCCGCTGTGGATCGCCCTGCGGGCCAATGTCCGCAAGATCCTGGAGGGTGTCACCATCGCCGACATCGCGGGTGACGCGCTCCCGGAACCGGTCCAGCGGCTCGCGGCCGAACCGGCGGCGTGGGAGAACCCCTGACTCACCCGGCAGAAAATCCTTCTGCGCTCAACTTCCCCTGTTTACACGTGAGTTCGGCCATCACTGGAATGGCTGGAGTTCGCTCTGGCGGTGTCACAGGGTGCTCCCTACGATTCGATCGCCGCGGTGCTTCACAGAAACCACACAGGTTCTCCACGCTTCAACTACAGCGCAGAGGAGAGACCCCCCATGGCAAGTGGACTGCTTCTGGGCGGCGCCGTCGCCGCCCTCGTGACCGCGGCGGTACCCGCGCACAACCCGTCCGGCGGGTTCGTCGACCCGCCCCCGGACAAGATCGTCATCAACGTCGCCACGGTGAACGGCTCCGGCTGTCCCGCGGGCACGGCGGCCGTCGCCGTCTCCGAGGACAACACCGCGTTCACGGTGACCTACAGCGACTACCTCGCCCAGGTCGGCGGCAACTCCGACCCCACGGCGTTCCGCAAGAACTGCCAGCTCAACCTGATCGTCCACGTCCCCCAGGGCTTCACGTACGCCATCGCCGAGGCGGACTACCGGGGCTTCGCCTCGCTCCAGGCCGGCGCGAGCGGCGTTCAGCGGGCCTCGTACTACTTCCAGGGCTCCTCGCAGACGGCCGCCAAGACCCACACCTTCCCCGGCGCCTACAACGACAACTGGCAGGCGACCGACACCACCGACTGGGCCCAACTGGTGTGGGCGCCCTGCGGAGTCCAGCGCAACTTCAACATCAACACGGAGGTCCGCGTGAACGCGGGCACCTCCTCGCCGTCCAAGGTCAGCTTCATGACGATGGACTCGACCGACGGCGACATCAGCACCGTGTACCACATGGCGTGGAAGGAGTGCCCGGGCAATTGAAGGGGCGTCGCCCGCCGCCCCTGTGGGCGGCGGGCGACGCGTTGATCAGCGTTCGACGCCGAGCGTCAGGGTGCCGGAGTAGCCGGCGGAGGGGCTGCTGCCCAGGGCGGTGAGGGTCAGCAGGCCGGACGCGGCGCCGCCCTCGTCGTAGATCGAGTCCTGGGCGAGGGTGGTGCGGGTGACCGTGTTGGCCGAGTACGGCGAGAGCGCGCCGACCTTGGCGGTGACCGTCTCGTCGAAAAAGAGCTGTCCGGTGTGGAGCTCGGTGCCGCCGGTGAAGGAGCCGTCGGAGGTGAGCGTGACGCCGACGTGCACCTTCACATGGATGTGGACGCAGCGGCCCCGGTACCAGCCGGGGTAGACGGTGGTGATGCGGGCGACGCCGCCGGAGTCGGTGAGGACGCCGCCGCGCAGGAAGGTGCCGCTGTCGGGCTCGTTGTGGCCGTTGTTGCCGACGTAGCCGGAGTACTCGCCGAGTGCGTCGCAGTGCCAGATCTCGACGAGGGCGTTGCTGATCGTGGCGCAGGTGTCGTCGTCCACGACGGTGAGGGCGAGTTTGAGCGGGAAGCCGGTCTTGCCCTCGGTGATGTCGGCGCGGACGTACTGGCCGTCGAGGTAGTAGGGGCCTTCGGTCATCTCCTTGGTGAGGGTGCAGACCGCCGCGGCGGCCACGGGGGCGGTGTCGGTGGTGCCGGCCGTCTGCGCGGTGGGGGTGCCGGGCGCGGCGGCGCCGAGGGCGAGGGTGGCGGCGGTGGCGCCCGTGGCGACGAGGACGGTGCGGCGGGCGACGGTGTCTCTTGTCGCGGTCTCGCTCGTCGATGTCTCGTGCATGGGGGTCTCATTCATGGGGGTGTCTGTCATGAACACGGCACCGTAAGGGCGGTCGCTGTTGATGGGCTGTCAGTTCGGCAAAATGAGGGGTCGTCAAGTTTCTTGCGAGACAGGTTGCGGTGTCTGGAGGGGTGGACGCGGTACCGTACCGGGGCGTATGCCGACAAGGAGGGTAAATGGGGCTTACCGTGCGGGTCGAACGGCGCATCGCGGAGGACTTCCCCGGCCGGGACGGCGAGGTGGTGGGAGATCTCCTCACCGAACTGGTCAATCACCTGACCGACCGGGGCGACCGGGAGGACAAGGAACGGATCGCCGCAGCGACGCTGCTGTGCGGACAGGGCCGGGTGGACCGGATCCTCGACGCCGTCCAGCTGGCCAAGGAGGACTGGCGGGACGTGCTGGTGGGGGCGGGGCTGGCCGACGCGGGGTGGAGGGAGCGGTTGGAGGCGGACTTCGGGCCGGCGGCTCCGGCCGGCTGATACACGGGTGTGAGCCCCACGGCGGCTGTCGAACCGCCGGTCTCGCCGTGGGGCCGCCCGACGGTGGCTACACCGTGCCGCGGAGGACCCTGGCCACCCAGGTGGTGAGCGCGGGGCCGCGTGCATAGACGCCCACGTCGTCGATACGGCAGCTGGGACCCCAGGTGACCAGGCCCCACACCGTGTTCGTGACCACGACCGGGCTGCCGGAGTCGCCTGTGCAGGTATTGCGGGTGGCGTCGGCGGTCGGCAGGGCGCACAGCTGCCAGGCCGGGTTGGGAGTGATGTCAAGGTCGAGCTGGGCGCGAGTGCACCGCTCCCCCGACACGAAGCGCAAGGGGACGGCGGTGCGGCGGCACGGGGCGACCCCGCCGTAGCCGTCCCGGCCCCAGCCGAACTCGGTGCCGGTGGTGGGCGGTCGTTCTCCGGCACCAGGCAGACGGGCGGGTGCGGCGGTCGCTCTGCCGGTCAGTACCAGCAGCGCGGCGTCCACGACCCGCCCCTGGGGACTGCGTGGATGCAGGAGGACGGCGCGGACGTGGAGCCGCTGCCCGGGGATGGGCGCTCCACGACACAGGTTGTCTGCTCCGACGACGGTGTCGACGGAGGCGGCCCGTCTGTCGTGTACGCAGTGGGCCGCGGTGAGGACGAGGGTGGGGGCGACCAGCACACCCCCGCAGAATTGGCCGTTGAAGAGGTTACCGGCGGGTGAGGAGGCGTTGACCAGGGCTACGACCGCGCCGGTGCCAGGAGCCTGGACCGGAAGCGGTGTGCGCGCCAGGGGGCCTGCCGAGCCGCCCGGCAGCAGTCCGATGAGGATCATCAGCACCGCTGCCGGGACGCTCGTCATGAGGCGACGGGGCATGAGCGGTTCAGCATGACTTCTTCTTCGTCTCCACGGCCAGGCCCAGCACGTTGTGCCACACGTAGTCCGAGCCGCCGACGTGGTAGTGGACCAGGACTCCGGCCATCCGCACCCCGGAGGCGCCGGTGACCCGGAGATGCAGGACCAGGTTGTTCACGACCTTCGCGTCGTCCGGCTGGGGAGAAAGGGTCGCTCCCGCGGCCTTGCGACGGTGGTCCCAGTCGATGCCGGGCTGGTTGCGTGCCTCTGGGACGGGGGGAAACCCGGTGCTGTAACCGACGAGGGACGTCGAGGTGGACACGATGACCGCCTCGACCAGGCGCAGACCGCTCGCCTTGCTCAGCGTGACCTTGTCGATGACGACGGGCTTGCTGCCGTAGTTGTGCAGTTCGTCGCCGCCGAAGGTGACGCTGCCCCCCTTCTTCTCCGGAATGCACTCCTCGCCCGATCCCGCATCGGCATGGTCGGGTCCGTTCAACGGCCCGCTCGTGGAGGCCTGGTGACCGCCCGAGGTACAGCCCGTCACCAGGGCCGCGAACAGGATCAGGGCCGACAGCGACCGCCCTACCCTCACCGGGTGTGCCCGCTGTGCGTGGTGGTGGCGACGAAGTTGTACGGATGGTCGCCGCCCGGAGCTCCACCGGTGCCACAGATGTAGCGGCTGGCGTTGAAGGTGTACACCACCGTCGCGTCGCTGGAATACCCGGTCTCGGCCGACAGATCGATACCGATCACGTTCGCGAGACCGGCTCCGTCGGTCCAGGTGATGGCGTGGGAGGTGGTCCGGGTGAACTTGCTGCCGTTGATCTGGAAAGCGCAGTGCTTGGCGGTGGGAATGTAGGCCGTGCTGGTGTTCGCACCGCCGTAATAGCCCCTGGCGCGTACCTCGTAGTGCTGGGAGATCGTGGATCCCCGGCCGCCCATGCCGCAGGTCATCAGGTACTTGCCGTAGCTGTACAGCTGCGGGCGGACGCGGCGCGGGGGGTCAGTGGTCGATGCTGGCCATGTTGGCCTCGTCGTGGCGCTCGCCCGCGGCCGGGGTGAGGTTGTTCAGGCGGTCGAGCTGGGCGGCGCTGAGTTCGACGGCGTCGGCGGCGGTGTTCTCCTCGACGCGTGAGACCCGCCGGGTGCCCGGGATGGGGGCGATGTCGTCGCCGCGGGTCAGCAGCCAGGCCAGTGCGGTCTGGGCCGGGGTGGCGCCGATCTCGGCGCCGATGGCCCGTACTTCGTCGACGATGGCCAGGTTGCGCTGGAAGTTCTCGCCGGTGAAGCGCGGGTTGGTCTTGCGCCAGTCGTCGTCGGTGAAGTCGTCGACGGTGCGGATCTGTCCGGTCAAAAGGCCGTGGCCGAGCGGCGAGTAGGGAACGAACCCGATGCCGAGCTCGCGCAGCAGCGGGAGGATGTCGGCCTCGACGTCACGCGTCCACAGCGAGTACTCCGTCTGCAGCGCGGCCACCGGATGTACGGCGTGTGCGCGGCGGATCGTCTCGGGGCCGGCCTCGGAGAGCCCGATGTGGCGCACCTTGCCCTCGGCGACCAGCTGGGCCAGCGCGCCGACGGTCTCCTCGATGGGCGTGTTCGGGTCGACGCGGTGCTGGTAGTAGAGGTCGATGTGGTCGGTGCCGAGCCGCTTGAGTGAGCCTTCGACGGCGGTCTTGACGTTGGCGGGGCTGCTGTCGATGACGCCGGGGCCGCCGCCGGCGTGGGAGACCAGGCCGAACTTGGTCGCCACGACGACGTCGTCGCGCCGGCCCTTGATGGCCTTGCCGACGAGGTTCTCGCTGTGGAAGGGGCCGTAGATCTCGGCGGTGTCGATGTGGGTGACCCCGAGGTCCAGGGCCCGGTGGATGGTGCGGATCGACTCGGCGTCGTCGAGCCCTCCGCCCGTGGTGTAGACGCCGGCCATGGTCATGGCTCCCAGGCCGATGCGGGAGACGTCGAGCCCGCCCAGTGATACGTGCTTCATCAGGTACTCCGTAAGGTGTAGGCGGCCCTAGGGAGGGCCAAATGTGCGTGTCAGTGCTCCTGGGCCGCCGGCTCCAGCACGAGGACCGGGATCTCGCGGTCCGTGTTCTTCTGGTACTCCGCGTAGTCCGGGAACGCCTCGACGGCTCGGGCCCACCACAGGGCCTTCTCGTCCCCGGTCACCTCGCGTGCCAGCATGTCCCGGCGCACCGGGCCGTCCTGGAGCTCGACGCGGGGGTCGGCCACCGCGTTGTGGTACCAGACCGGGTGCTTGGGGGCTCCTCCCGCGGAGGCGACCACGGCGTAGGAGCCGTCGTGCTCCACCCGAATGAGCGGGGACTTGCGGATCTTGCCGCTCTTGGCGCCCAGCGTGGTCAGGATGACGACGGGCACGTCCTCCAGTTCCTCGTCCTCTTCACGGGTGACCAGGACACCCAGCGTCGTTCCTTGCGTACCGCCGGAGCTTTCGTACAGCTCGACCTGGTCACGCACGAACTGCGCCGTGCTCGGCTCGTACTCGCCGTTCAGTGGCACGGTGCCCCCTCAGACGGTGGTGTCGTCGTAGGCGAGGTTGTCGCCCAGCTCGCGGGAGGCCTCAGCCTGGGCGAGGAGTTCCTTCGCCTTGGCCTCGGCGGCCCCGATGGCGTCCGCGCCGGCGACGAAGCGCTCCAGCGGCTTGTCCTGGCCGGCGATGGTGAGCAGGGCGCGGGCGAGCTTGGCGGGGTCGCCGGGCTGCCGGCCGTTCATGCTCTTCATGCCCTCGATCCGCGGGGCGGTGCGCGGGGCGTAGTCCTCGATGGACAGCTCGGGCCAGATGGTGGAGCCGTCCACGAGGAGTTCGGTGCGGAAGTAGCCGGGCTCCACGACCGTGGTGTGGATGTTGTACGGCTCGACGTCGTGGCGCAGCGACTCCATCCAGCCCTCTTCCGCGAACTTGGAGGCGGCGTAGGCGGAGGTGAACTCCATGCCGACCAGGCCGGCGGTCGAGGTGATGGTGATGACGTGGCCGGCGCGCTGCTTGCGCAGGACGGGCAGGACGGCGCGGGTGACGTTCATCGGACCGAAGACGTTCGTCTCGAACTGCCGGCGCATCTGCGCGGGCGAGATCTCCTCGAAGTAGCCGGTGAAGAGGTTGCCGGCGTTGTTGATCAGGACGTCGATGCGCCCGAACCGGTCGACGGCGGCCTGCGCGGCGGCCTCGGCGTCCTCCAGGCTGGTGACGTCGAGCCTGGTGACCAGGAGGTTGTCCTGCGGTCCGCCCAGGGCCTTCTCGACCTCTTCGGGGCGGCGGCCGGTGGCGACGACCTGGTGGCCGGCGGCGAGGGCCTCGCGGGCGATGTCGGTGCCCAGGCCGCGTCCGGCACCGGTGACGAGAATGACCTTGCTCATGGGTTTCCTTTCAGACGCCGTGATCCGGCACCTGGTGTGTGCGGGGGTTCGAACCGCCGTGGGCGGTGCCCCACCAACAAAAGCCGCTGTCACGCGAGGGTGGGAGTCCCTGATGAGGGGGTCACTGACAGGGACCCCCTCCCCGGCGGCAGCGCTCGTAGAGTGAAGCGCATGGCAGGCAGAAACGACCCACAAGGTGGCAACCGCGACATCCGTGAGGATTTCCGCGCGGAGATCCGGGAATTCCTCGGTACGCGACGGGCCAGGGTCACGCCCGAGCAGGCCGGACTGCCCGTGTACGGCGGAGAGCGCCGACGGGTCACCGGGCTGCGCCGTGAGGAGGTCGCCCTGCTCGCGGGCATTTCCAGCGAGTACTACACGCGGCTGGAGCGTGGCAACGCCACCGGCGTCTCCGAGAGCGTCATCGAAGGCATCGCGCAAGCACTTCAGCTCGACGAGGCCGAGCGCATCCACCTGAACGACCTCCTGCGCGGCGCGGGCACGACCCGTCCGCCGCGCCGCCGACCTGCTCAGCAGCGCGTCCGGCCGACGGTGCGGCGCGTCCTCGACTCGATGGCCGGCACACCCGCGTTCGTCCTCAGCGGACGGGGGGACATCCTGGCCGCCAACCACCTCGGTCGCGCCCTGTTCTCCCCCGTCTACGCCGACCCGGTACGGCCGCCGAACAACGCCCGGTTCGTCTTCCTCAGCCCGCACGCGACCGAGTTCTTCCGTCACTGGGACGAAGTCGCCAATGACGCCGTCGCGATGCTGCGCGCCGAGGCCGGCCGCGATCTCTACGACCGGCGGCTCACGGACCTGATCGGGGAGCTGTCCACCCGCAGCGAGGAATTCCGGCGCCGCTGGGCGGCCCACAACGTCCGGATGCACACCACCGGCGTGAAACTCCTTCACCACCCGGTCGTCGGCGACCTCGACCTGCCCTTCGAGACCTTCCCGCTCGGCGACGGCCCCAGCCAGTTCCTCCTCACCTACACCGCCGAGCCCGCGTCCCGCTCGCATGACGCCCTGAATCTGCTGGCCAGTTGGGCCGCGACCAACGACGACATCGAGCGGTCCGCCCCGGACCACGACTCTGAGCCGGCCGAGCCGGCCGAGCCGACCGAGACGCCCGACTGAACGGCTCGCGAGTCGACGCGGCTTCCCCGACCGCTTACCTCCCGGGTAATCGACCCCGGTTCGCCCCGCGTGCCAGGCTCGTCGGTGTACGGAGCCCTACCGACCGGGAGGACACCATGACCGCCTACGCCATAGCCCACCTGCGGGAAGCCGCGCCGCATCCGGAGATCGCCGAGTACATCGAGCGCATCCCCGCCACCTTCGAGCCGTACGGCGGACGCTTCCTCGTGCACGGTGCGGGGCACGAGGTGAAGGAGGGCGGCTGGCCGGGACATGTCGTGGTGATCGGCTTCCCGGGGATCGCCGAGGCGCGGGTCTGGTGGGACTCCGCCGCGTACCACGAGATCGCCCCGCTGCGTTCGCGGCACATCGAGGGCGACATCATCCTCGTCGAGGGCGTTCCCGACGGGTACGACCCCGCGGTCACCGCGAAGGCGATGCGGGACGCGCTCACTTCCTGAGGACGTGCTCCCGACTCCCGTGACCCACGGGGCTGTTGGATACTGGGGCGACTGGCGTACGCAAGGGGGAGGTTCGCGTGCCGGACGGACGTGAGGTGGACCAGGCGGAGTTGCTGGATGTCACCAAGGACGAGGACCGGGCTCGCAGCCTGCTCCGCGCGCTGCGCACCCTGAGCACCGGGCCCGATCCCAAACTGCGGGAGATGGCGCGCGGGGTGCTGCGCGGCGACCTCACCGCCCAACAGGCCTTCACCGACCCTGAGTACACCTCCGCCCTGTTCTCCGGCGCCGCCAAGGTCCGCCGAGCGGGGGAGCAGCGTTCCGACGCCGAGGCCCGCGAGGCCGGCGAGCGTTTCGGAGAGTGGCAGCAGGAGCGTCGCACCGAGGGCGAGGGCGAGGATCAGGACACGTCACGTACGGCTCCGGGGCAGCAGCCCACCGGACCCTGGCGGCACTCCGGCACAGGCGGGGCGGGCGGCCTGGGCGGCTCCCGCCCGGCAGGGGGGTTCGGCCCCCGCTGAGTACCACGTCTGCTTCGGGCTGCTTCGACTCCCGTCCGGCAGACAGTCGGGTCGTTGCTGGGCACCGCGTGTGCCTTGGGCTGCTTTGGCTGCCGCCGGGCAGGGGGTTTGGGTCGTTGCTGGGCGCCGCGTCTGTCTCGGGCTGCTTTGGCTGCCGCCGGGCAGGGGGTTTGGGTCGTTGCTGGGCACCGCGTCTGCCTTGGACTGCTTCGGCTCCCGCCGGGCAGCCCCCTACCGCCACCGCTGAACACCGCGCTTGCCCTGGGCCGCTTCGGCTCCCGTCCGTCATGCTGCTTCGGGCGCCGTTGGGCAGCGCGCCTGTCCTGGGCCACTTCGGCGCTCGTCGAGCACGGCCCCTGCCCCCGTCGTCGTACGACCGGCCTCCCGTCGCGCACTCCCCCCGCCCGGGTCCCTTCGGCTACCGCTGAACACCGGCCCACCGTCCAGCACCGCCCCGACCCGGACCCGTCGTCGTACGACCGGCCTCTCGTCGCGCACTCCCCGCGCCCGGGTCCCTCCGGCTACCGCTGAACACCGGCCCGCCGTCCAGCACTGCCCCGCCCCGGAGGTCTTCGTCCACCGTCGAGCACCCCCGCCGAACACGCCCCCGCCCAACCCCATCCCCCCACCGCCGATTTCCAGCCGCCGAAACCCCGTCCCACCGGCAGAGCCCCCCGCCCCACCGACAAAGCCCCCACCCCACTCC